>NZ_AEJC01000432.1 GCF_000317595.1 Streptomyces ipomoeae 91-03
ATCAGCACCACACACAGCCCCTGGGGGAGATCGTCGTGCAGGAAACGCAAGTACTCAAAGCACGACGCCGACAGCCGGTGGGCGTCCTCGACCACGACGATCCGTGTCTTGAGAGCCAAGGCGCGGTGGACTAAGGCATCGGCGGCCCCGGGGTCGGCAGGCGCCTCGCCACGGAGCCCAAGTGCACGGTGGAGGGCGGCGCGCAGGTCCGCCGGCGCCGGCTGAGCCCGGAAGTCCAGCGGCAACAGCTCACCGAGGCGGCGGGCGGCGGTGTGGACGGCCGCCATGGCCGTATGGACCGCTGGGCCGTATGGGCCGCCAGGACGCCTGGACCGCTGAGACGCGTGGACCGCTAGGACGCGCTGGGGCTCGGCGACGCGGACTCGGCGGGGGCCGGGGCCGGGGCCTCCACCTTCAGCTCGACCGTGATGACCGCACCGCCCTCGGTCTCGATGCGCAGCAGGAACGTGCCGGTGGTGTCGTCCGAGTAGAGCTTCGGCAGCGTGAGCAGGCCGTTCTCGTCGGTCGCCAGGCCCGTCAGGGTGCGTACGGGCTTGTCGTCGGCGCCCTTGAAGTAGGGGCCCTTGTCGTTCTCGGTCGGGTCGAGGGGCGACTTGACGAGGGTCGCCTTGACCGCGACCTTGTCGGCGATCTCGCCCTTGTAGGTGGCCTTCACCTCGACCTGCTCGGCGAACTCGCCGTTCGGCACACAGGTCAGCGCGGTCTCGCCGGTGCGGACGAGGGCGTCGGCCTGGCGGGCGGTGACGGTCGCCTTGTAGTCGAGGGCGGTCACCGAGCGGCCCACGACGGTCGCGCGGACCGTGAAGTCGCCGGTCTTCTCACCGGCGACCAGCGCGGGGGCGGTGGCCTGACCGGCGCTGTCGGTGACGATCGTGGCGACGGACTCGCCGCCGGTGAAGGTGGTGTCCGTGTCGCCGACGATGGTGAAGCGGACCCTCACCTTCGCCACGGCCTTGCCGGCCTTGGTCTCGGTGCGGGCGGTGACCTTCTCGGTGAAGGTGTCGCCGGCCATCGCCGTGAGGGTCGCCGCGCCGGCGTTCTCCAGGTGGTCCACCGTGTCGGTGGCGGTGGGCGGAGTGGTCGGCGGTGTGCTGGGCGGGGTGGTGGTCGGCGGAGTCGGGCTCGTGCCGCCGCCGTCCGGCTTGTCGGTGTCGGGCTTCTCCGTCTTCGGCGGCGTCGGGCTGGGGCTCGTCGTCGGGCCGTCGGAGGAGTCGTTGCCACCGCCGCTGTTGCCCCTGCCGCTGTTGCCGTGGTTGCCGCTGTCGCTGGGCGTGCGGGGCAGCGAGCCGGTGCCGTCCGGGATCTCGTGGGTGCCCTTGCGGTAGTACTCCAGCCAGGTGAGGACGAGGTTGTAGTACGCCGTCGAGTTGTTGTAGCTGAGGATCGCGCTGCGCAGGTCGGCGCTGCTGGACAGGTCCCAGTCGAAGCGGCACAGGTAATGGCCGGCGGCAAGGGCCGCGTCGTAGACGTTGTTGGGGTCCTTGGCGCCGTCGCCGTTGCCGTCGCGGCCCGCCCACTCCCACGTGGAGGGGATGAACTGCATGGGGCCGACCGCCCGGTCGTACCGGCTGTCGCCGTCGTACGCGCCGTTGTCGGTGTCGCTGATGTGGGCGAACGCGCCGCCGTTGAGGACCGGGCCGAGGATCTTCGTGTAGGTCGTGCCGTTGGCGTCGACACGACCGCCCCTTGCCTGGCCGGACTCGACCTTGCCGATGGCGGCGAGGAGTTCCCAGGGCAGGTTGCAGCCGGGCTTGGAGTCGCGCAGGGACTCCGCGGCCTTCTTGTAGGCGTCGAGGACGGTCGCGGGTATGCCGCGTTCACCGCCGCCCGTCGTGCCCGAACTGTCGCCCGTACCGGTGGTCGGGGTGGGGCTGTCGAGGGGCGGAAGGTCCGTGTAGTAGCGCGAGTTGCCCGACGCGGTGTCGTCGGCCTGCGGGCTCACATCGGGCGAGGGCGATCCGGTCGTCTGTCTGCCGGCGTCGTCGGTGGCCACTCCCGGGGCCTGGGAGGCGGCCAGTGCCGCTACCGTGGCCGCGGCCAGAGCGGTGGTCGCCGCTCCCTTGCGGAGCCTCAAACCGAACTGCGCCGCCATTGAGTGAACCCCTCCCCGGTGGTCGATCGCCTTGGCGTATTTCGCTTTTGGTACTGTCTCGGGCGCTTTTCCGGTTTGTCCGGAGCAGCTTCCCTGCTCTGATACACCGACTCCGGGCTTCCGCTTTTGGTTGCCCCGATCCGGCGATCCGTTTCCCGGACTTCCGGTGGTTCCCGCGCCCACCGGCGCGGGGACCCAGGCGACCCTACGACAACTTCCGTCGCCCGGACACCCGTTGGTGCCCGATTTTCACCGATTGGCCTTATCGGTTTCCTGTCGCTCGCCGCTCGGACACCTGCGACTTTTCTGAGGGCGCGGGCGCCTTTCGGATACGTCTGCCCGAGTCGCGCATACTGGCGGCCGATGATCAGCCGGTCCATGAATCCGGCCAAAGCGCATCACAGGGGGACGACTTGCCTTTCACACTCAGCCATGCCGCCGCCGTGCTGCCCGCACTGCGCGGGGACGGCACCGGGCGGAGACCACTGGTGCCGTCGGTGCTCGTCGCCGGCTCGTTCGCGCCCGACATGACCTACTACGCGGCAAGTGTGCTGCCCGAGGCCATGGAGTTCGGCGATGTCACGCACTCCTTCGCCGGGGTGTTCACCGTCGACGTCCTCATCACCTGGGCGTTGGTGGGGCTGTGGCTGGTGCTGCGCGAACCGGTCGTCGCGCTGCTGCCGAGACGGCGGCAGGGGCGGTTGGCCGCGCTGGTGCGCTGCGGGTCCGGTACGCGCCCCAGGAGTCTTTCGCTGGTCTTCTGGTGGTACGTCTCCGCCGCGCTCGGCGCGCTCACCCATGTCGTCTGGGACGCGTTCACGCATCTCGACCGGTGGGGGATGCGGCTGTTTCCCCTCCTCGGCGAGGAGATCGCGGGCTCGCCGCTGTACTGGTATCTGCAGTACGGCGGTTCCGCGGTCGCGGCCGTCGTGATCGCCGTGTTCGTCACCCTCGCGCTACGACGGCAGCCGGTGGCCGAGCCCGTGGGGGTGCCGATGCTCTCGTCGGCCGACCGATGGGTGGCGTGCGCCGTCATCGGCGGGTGCGCCCTGGTGGCGGCCGTGCAGCGGGTGGCCCGCTGGTGGGCGTACTGGGGGTCCGTCGCCAAGCCGTACGAGGTGATCCCGACGCTGTGCTTCGGGGCGGGCGCGGGGCTGGTGGTCGGCGTGGTGCTCTACGGCGTGGGCGTCAGGGTCCGGCGCCCGGCGCCCGTGTCGCCGACGAACGGAGCCGACGTGGAGGCGGGCAGCTCGGCCCACCGCTGAGCGACAGGCGACGCGGGAGCGCTCCGCTGGGAAGGCGGCGGGTCGCGGCGCCGGGGGCGTACGGCGGTACGTGGCCCAGCAGGGCCGGGACGGGGTGGGTGAGGGCCCAGGGGAGACGGGTCCGCGCGCGTCTGAGGTGGACGTGAGCGCGGCGCAGGCCGGAGTGCGCCCGTCGGAGGCGGGTGTGTGCCCAGGGGAGGCGAGCCTGCGCCCAAGGGCGGCGGGTGGCAGCTGTCGCGGTACGGCGGCGGAGCGTGCGTATGCCCATGCGGGCATCCTGGCGCCACCGCCCGGCCGGGGGCGCCTTGGTGAGGGCCGCCTGGGTGACACCGCAGGGCGAGGCGACACTGCGGGGCGGGGTGACGCTGTGGGGCGGGGTGACGCTGTGGGCCGCGACGACCTCGGTGGGAGGAGCCCGGCGGTGTAAAGCCGGGCTCCTCCTTCGAGAGCTGGTGCTTCGAGAGCTAGTGCGCCGCCGATTCCCAGTCCGGGCCGACGCCGACGGAGACGTCGAGGGGGGCTCGGAGGTGGACGGCATCGGCCATTTCCCGGCGGACCAGGGCTTCCGCCTGTTCCCGTTCGCCGGGGGCGATTTCGAGGACGATTTCGTCGTGGACCTGGAGGAGCATGCGGGAGGTGAGGCCCGCGTTGTCGAGGGCGCGGCCCACGTTGAGCATGGCGATCTTGACGATGTCGGCGGCGGTGCCCTGGATCGGCGCGTTGAGGGCCATGCGCTCGGCGGCCTCGCGGCGCTGACGGTTGTCGCTGTTGAGGTCGGGCAGATAGCGGCGGCGCCCGAAGAGCGTCGCCGTGTAGCCCGTCGCCCGGGCCTCGTCCACGACCCGGCGCAGATAGTCCCGTACGCCGCCGTAGCGCTCGAAGTACGCGTCCATCAGGGTGCGGGCCTCGCCGGCGTCGATGTTCAGCTGCTGGGAGAGGCCGAACGCCGACAGGCCGTACGCGAGGCCGTACGACATCGCCTTGATCTTGCGGCGCATCTCGGCGTCCACCGCGGCGCGCTCCACCCCGAACACCTGGGCGGCGGCCGTGGTGTGCAGGTCCTCGCCCGAGGTGAACGCCTCGATCAGGCCCTCGTCCTCGGAGAGGTGGGCCATCACGCGGAGCTCGATCTGGCTGTAGTCGGCCGTCATCAGCGACTCGAAGCCCTCACCGACGACGAAGCCGCGGCGGATGGCACGGCCCTCGTCGGTGCGGACGGGAATGTTCTGGAGGTTCGGGTCCACCGAGGACAGCCGGCCGGTGGCGGCGACCGTCTGGTTGAAGGTGGTGTGGATACGGCCGTCCGCGGCGATCGTCTTGATCAGGCCCTCGACGGTGACGCGGAGCTTCGCCTGCTCACGGTGGCGGAGCATGATGACCGGCAGTTCGTTCTCCGTCTGCGTCGCCAGCCAGGCGAGGGCGTCGGCGTCCGTGGTGTAGCCGGTCTTGGTGCGCTTGGTCTTCGGCAGGGCCAGCTCACCGAAGAGGACCTCCTGGAGCTGCTTGGGCGAGCCCAGGTTGAACTCGTGCCCGGCCGCCGCGTGCGCCTCCTTCACCGCCTGCTGCACGGCGCCCGCGAACATCTGCTCCATGGCCTCCAGGTGGGCCCGGTCCGCCGCGATGCCGTGCCGCTCCATACGGGCCAGCAGCGCCGAGGTGGGCAGCTCCACATCACGGAGGAGATCGGCGGCGCCCACTTCCTTCAGGCGCTCCTCGAAGGCCTCGCCGAGGTCGAGGATCGCGCGGGCCTGCACCATCAGCGCGTCCGCCTCGGCGCCCTCGTCCGCGCCGAAGGCCAGCTGACCGTCGGCGGTGGCGGCGGGCGCCAGCTCACGGCCCAGGTACTCCAGCGACAGCGCGTCCAGGTCGAAGGAGCGCCGGCCCGGCTTGACCAGGTACGCGGCGAGCGCGGTGTCCATGGTGACGCCCTCGATGGTCCAGCCGTGCTCGGCGAAGACCCGCATCGCGCCCTTGGCGTTGTGGAACACCTTCGGCCGGCCGGCGTCGGCGAGCCAGGCCGCCCACGCCGTCTCGTCCGCCTCGTCCAGCTGCGTCGGGTCGAACCAGGCCGCCGCTCCCCCGGCCGCGGCGAGCGCGACCTCGGCGACCGAGCCCGTGCCGAGTGCCCATGTGTCGACCGTGGCCACACCGAGGACCGCCGTGCCGTGCTCGGTGAGCCACGGGGCGAGCTCGCCGGAGCCGAGCACCGTGCCGTCCACCTCGACGCCCTCGCCGACCGGCTGACCGGCGTCGGCCTCCTCCGTGCCCGGGTCGACGGCCAGCAGACGCTCACGCAGCGACGGGTTGCGGATCTCCAACGTGTCCAGGACCATCGCGACGGCCTTGCGGTCGTACGGGGCGCGCTCCAAGTCGGCGACACCCTTGGGCAGTTCGACCGTACGGACCATCTCGGTGAGGCGGCGGTTGAGCTTGACGGCCTCCAGATGGTCGCGGAGGTTCTGACCCGCCTTGCCCTTGACCTCCTCGACGCGCTCGACCAGCTCCGCGAACGAACCGAACTGGTTGATCCACTTCGCGGCCGTCTTCTCACCGACGCCCGGGATGCCGGGCAGGTTGTCGGACGGGTCGCCGCGCAGCGCCGCGAAGTCCGGGTACTGGGCCGGGGTGAGGCCGTACTTCTCGAACACCTTCTCCGGGGTGAACCGGGTCAGCTCCGAGACACCCTTCGTCGGGTACAGCACCGTGGTGTGCTCGCTGACCAACTGGAAGGAGTCACGGTCGCCGGTGACGATCAGGACCTCGAAGCCCTCGGCCTCCGCCTGGGTGGCGAGGGTGGCGATGACGTCGTCCGCCTCGAAGCCGTCGACGGCGAACCGCACCGCCTGCATCGCGTCGAGCAGCTCGCCGATCAGCTCGACCTGGCCCTTGAACTCGTCCGGCGTCTTCGAGCGGTTCGCCTTGTACTCGGTGAACTCCTCCGAGCGCCAGGTCTTGCGGGAGACGTCGAACGCCACCGCGAAATGCGTGGGCGCCTCGTCGCGCAGCGTGTTCGCCAGCATCGACGCGAAGCCGTAGATCGCGTTGGTCGGCTGGCCCGTCGCGGTCGTGAAGTTCTCCACGGGCAGCGCGAAGAACGCGCGGTAGGCCAGCGAGTGCCCGTCCATGAGCATGAGCCGGGGACGGGTGCCGCCGGGGCTGTTGTCGGTCTTCTTCGATGCTGTCTCTGCCACGACCCCGATCCTGCCACGTACCACTGACAGTCGGACCACGGCCGCCGTCTCCCGCCCGGAGAAGACCGACCTCGATCGATGTCGGTGACACGTGCGAGGATCGGAGGCGTAGCTCACGCCCGGAGACCTGTACGTGAATGGGGAGCAGCGATGGCCGGCAAGGCGCCCAAGAGTGACCCGGTTCAGGACGCGCCGCAGGTCGCGGAGCCCAAGCATGCGGCGGCGGGGCTTCCCGCCATCGGACACACCCTGCGGATCGCGCAACAGCAGATGGGGGTCAAGCGGACCGCGCTGACGCTGCTGCGGGTCAACCAGAAGGACGGCTTCGACTGCCCGGGCTGCGCCTGGCCGGAGCCGGACCACCGGCACACGGCGGAGTTCTGTGAGAACGGCGCGAAGGCGGTCGCCGAGGAGGCCACGCTGCGCCGGGTCACCCCCGACTTCTTCGCCGCCCACACGGTGGCCGACCTCGCCACACGCAGTGGCTACTGGCTGGGGCAGCAGGGGCGGCTCACGCACCCGATGTATCTCCCCGAAGGGGGCGACCGGTACGAGCCGGTGTCCTGGGAGCGCGCCTTCGACATCATCGCCGACGAACTGCACGCCCTCGACTCCCCCGACGAGGCCCTCTTCTACACCTCGGGGCGGACCAGCAACGAGGCCGCGTTCCTGTACCAACTGTTCGCCCGCGAGTTCGGTACGAACAACCTGCCGGACTGCTCCAACATGTGCCACGAGTCATCGGGCTCGGCGCTCTCCGAGACCATCGGCATCGGCAAGGGCAGCGTCCTGCTGGAGGACCTCTACAAGGCCGACCTGATCGTCGTCGCCGGTCAGAACCCGGGAACCAATCACCCGCGCATGCTCTCCGCGCTGGAGAAGGCCAAGGCCAACGGCGCGAAGATCATCACCGTCAATCCGCTGCCCGAAGCCGGCCTGGAGCGGTTCAAGAACCCGCAGACCCCCCAGGGCATGCTCAAGGGCGCCGCCCTCACCGATCTGTTCCTGCAGATCCGCATCGGCGGCGACCAGGCCCTGTTCCGCCTCCTCAACAAGCTGATCCTCGAGACGGACGGGGCCGTCGACGAGGCGTTCGTCCGCGAACACACCCACGGCTACGAGGAGTTCACCGAAGCCGCCCGCGCCGCCGACTGGGACGAGACGCTCACCGCGACCGGGCTCACGCGCGAGCAGATCCAGGAAGCCCTGCGCATGGTCCTCGCCTCCGAGCGGACCATCGTCTGCTGGGCCATGGGCCTCACCCAGCACAAACACGCGGTGCCGACCATCCGCGAAGTGGTCAACTTCCTGCTGCTGCGCGGCAACATCGGCCGCCCGGGCGCCGGCGTGTGCCCCGTGCGCGGCCACTCCAACGTCCAGGGCGACCGCACCATGGGCATCTTCGAACGCCCCGCCCCGGCCTTCCTCGACGCCCTGGAGAAGGAGTTCGGCTTCGCCCCACCCCGGGAGCACGGCTACGACGTCGTACGGGCCATCAAGGCCATGCGCGACGACAAGGCGAAGGTGTTCTTCGCGATGGGCGGCAACTTCGTGTCGGCGTCCCCCGACACGGAGGTGACGGAGGCGGCCATGCGCCGCGCCCGGCTCACCGTGCACGTCTCGACGAAGCTGAACCGCTCGCACGCCGTCACAGGCGCCCGGGCGCTGATCCTGCCCACCCTCGGCCGCACCGAACGCGACCTCCAGGGCAGCGGCGAGCAGTTCGTGACCGTCGAGGACTCCATGGGCATGGTCCACGCCTCGCGCGGCCGACTGGAGCCCGCGAGCAGCCGGCTGCTGTCCGAGCCGGCGATCGTGTGCCGGCTCGCCCGCCGGGTCCTCGGCGAGAACAGCCGCACACCGTGGGAGGAGTTCGAGAAGGACTACGCGACGATCCGCGACCGCATCGCGCGTGTGGTCCCCGGCTTCGAGGACTTCAACGCGCGCGTGGCCGACCCGAACGGCTTCGCCCTCCCGCACGCCCCGCGCGACGAGCGCCGCTTCCCCACGGCCACCGGCAAGGCCAACTTCACGGCCGCCCCGGTCGAGTACCCGGAACTGCCCGAGGGCCGCCTCCTGCTGCAGACCCTGCGCTCGCACGACCAGTACAACACCACCATCTACGGCCTCGACGACCGCTACCGGGGCATCAAGAACGGCCGCCGGGTCGTCCTGGTCAACCCCGAGGACGCCGCCGCCCTCCACATCGCCGACGGCAGCTACGTGGACCTGGTCAGCGAGTGGAACGACGGCATCGAACGCCGCGCGCCCGGCTTCCGCGTCGTGCACTACCCGACGGCCCGGGGCTGCGCCGCCGCCTACTACCCCGAGACCAATGTCCTGGTGCCGCTGGACGCCACCGCCGACACGAGCAACACCCCGGCCAGCAAGTCCGTCGTGGTCCGTCTGGAACAATCGTCCACCGACTGAGCGTTCGCTCAGTCAGGTTCGGTGGCACACCCACCGGCGGCGCACGGACCGACGATGCGCCTGGACCGAAGACGAACGGAGTCCCATGGGCGAGCAGCGCCACGTGCAGTTCCCACAAGAAGTCATCGACGAATACGCGGCACTCGGCGTCGACCTGGTCGCGATGTTCTCCGCAGGGCATCTCGGCAACCGCATAGGGGTGCAGATCGTGGAGGCCTCGGCGGACCGGGTCGTCGGCACGATGCCGGTCGAGGGCAACACCCAGCCGTACGGACTGCTGCACGGCGGCGCCTCCGCCGTGCTCGCGGAGACCCTGGGCTCGGTCGGCTCCATGCTGCACGCCGGCAGCTCCAAGATCGCCGTGGGCGTCGACCTCAACTGCACCCACCACCGGGGCGTACGGTCCGGCCTGGTCACCGGCGTCGCCACACCCCTGCACCGGGGGCGCACCACAGCGACGTACGAGATCGCCATCAGCGACGAGGCCGGCAAGCGGGTGTGCACGGCCCGCCTGACCTGCCTGCTGCGCGATGTGACACCGGGCGAGGCACAGCGGGCGACGGCGAGCTGAAGACCGGCCGCACGGGGCCGACCAGCTCCGCACCGGGCCGACAAGCCTGCGCTCACCAGGCTGACAACCCCGACCGGCAGGCTCTAGCGTCGGGGCATGGGAACGGGAGGAGCGTTCGGGTGGGGGCCTGTGCTCGGGTCGGCGCTGCTGCTCGGCGCCCTGGCGACCGGGTGCGGGGAGTCGGACCCGGCGGCGGACGCACGGGCGACCGTCTCACCGTCGGCTTCGCCGTCGGCCACGCCACCCGAGGAACTGTGTACGAAGATCGTCGCCCACTGGTCGCGGAAGGCTCTGGTCGGCGACACCTACGGGGACTACCAATCGATGGGGCTGTCGAACGGCCAGTACGACATCCTGCGGAAGGTCGTCGACGCCGCCCGCGTCGAGAACGAACGGGCAGGCCCGGACGCGGCCGAACGGCTGATCGACGCGCGGGCGCGCGAGGGCTGCGAGGGCTGCGAGGGCTGCGAGGGCTGCGAGGGCTGCGAGGAGTGGTACCGCGAGGGCGGTCCGGGCGACAGGCCCTGGCGATGAGCGGCGTCGGCCCCGTCGAGCCGGGCGAGGGCACGCGCGCGTGGGAGCTCCCGGAACCCGACACCGAAGCCCCGCCGCCACCCCCCGCCGGACGGTTCGCACACGCGTACACCACGCACCGTCGTGCCGTCCTCGCGGCAACGACCACCGCCGCCGTCCTCGCGGGCGGCGGCTATCTGTACGCCACCCGCCCCGAACCGCCACCTCCACCCCTCGCGCCGTACCCCTCCCAGGCGGTCGGCGTCCTCTACCTCGGCCCCGTGACCCCCGCCACCAGCCCCACGAACAGGAATTTCACCTTCGAGATGGAGGTGAAGGCGCTCTCCGACCCCCCGATCACAGTGGAACGGATGCGCCAGCCGTACGCGGCCCTCTCCCTCACCACGGACCCGCGCACTCCGTTTCGGACCGAGCAGAACGACGCACGCACGATCGTGATCACCATGCGCGTCACGGAATGCGAAAAAGTACCGGAGAACGCCGGACTGCCTTTCCTGGACGTAACTCTACGTAATACGCGCGCAATAGAAGAACACAGTTTCATCCTGGGCGAGCGCTACGCACAGGACCTCTCCAACGCCCTCCACGTCGCCTGCGGCAACAAATCCCCGTCATCACCAAAAGCCTGAACACTCCTGAACCGACCCCGGCCGATCCTGCACGTTCTCACCATGCGGACAGGGCGAATCGGCTGGAATTCCACACATCCACCCCGTGAGTACCGCTCTGCATTACCTCGTGTCATAACAAGAGCGTCACAGCCTTGGCCAGACTCTCCTCCACGTTCCCCACACACGCTTAGAGTCACGCCCAGTCACCGCGCCATCGGAATCGAAGTCACGTCTTCGGCCCAGCGCTCGACTCGGCCGCTTCCAAACAGGAAGGGCCGTGCCAGGGAAAGGACTGATCGTGCGTCAACGTTCGCTCATCGCCATCACCGCCGCGCTGGCGGCGGGAGCACTCACACTCACCGCCTGCGGCTCGCGCGACGAGGGAAACGGCGGCTCGGAAGCCGACGGCGGCACCACCGTCGTCATCGGCGTCGACGCCCCACTGACCGGTGACCTCTCCGCCATGGGTCTGGGCATCAAGAACTCCGCCGACCTCGCCGCGAAGACGGCCAACAAGGAGAAGTACGTCGAAGGCATAACCTTCAAGGTAGAAGCCCTCGACGACCAGGCCCAGCCCTCCTCCGGCCAGCAGAACGCGGTCACCTTCGTCGCCAACAAGGACGTCTACGGCGTCGTCGGCCCCCTGAACTCCTCCGTCGCCGAATCGATGCAGAAAGTCTTCGACGACGCCAAGCTCGTACAGGTCTCCCCCGCCAACACCGGCCCCACCCTCACCCAGGGCGCCGACTGGCAGACCAAGAAGGTCCGCCCGTACAAGTCGTACTTCCGCACCGCCACCACGGACGCCATCCAGGGCCCGTACGCGGCGCAGTACCTCTACAACGACGCCAAGAAGAAGAAGGTCTTCGTCATCGACGACAAGAAGACCTACGGCGCCGGCCTCGCCGCCACCTTCACCGACGAGTTCAAGAAGCTCGGCGGCGAAGTCGTCGGCACCGAGCACATCAACCCCGACACCAAGGACTTCTCCGCGGTCGCCACCAAGGTCAAGAACTCCGGCGCCGACGTCGTCTACTACGGCGGCGAATACCCGCAGTCCGGCCCCCTGACCAAGCAGATCAAGGCCAACGGCGCCAAGATCCCCGTCGTCGGCGGCGACGGCATGTACGACCCCGAGTACATCAAGCTCGGCGGCAGCGCCAGCACCGGCGACTTCGCCACCTCCGTCGGCGCACCCGTCGAAGAACTCTCCTCCGCCAAGGACTTCGTCGCCGACTACAAGGCCGCCGGCTACAAGGAGTCCTACTCCGCCTACGGCGGCTACTCCTACGACTCCGCCTGGGCCGTCATCGAAGCCGTGAAGAAGGTCGTCGAAGACAACGACGGCAAGCTCCCCGACGACGCCCGCGCAAAGATCACCGAAGCCATGCAGAACGTCTCCTTCGACGGCGTGACCGGCAAGGTCGCCTTCGACGAATACGGTGACACGACGAACAAGCAGCTCACCGTCTACAAGGTCGAGGGCGGGGAGTGGAAGGCAGTCAAGTCCGGCACCTACTCCGGCTGACCCAACCCGCACATTCATGAGCCGCGCGGGGCGCTGCACAAAAGCGCCCCGCGCGGACTCACATCCGGTCACATTCGTCGAACATCCGAAAGTCTCGGAGGACATGCGGTGAACGAACTGCCGCAGCAGCTGGTCAACGGCCTGCTACTAGGATCCATGTACGGGCTGGTCGCCATCGGCTACACGATGGTCTATGGCATCGTCCAGCTCATCAACTTCGCCCACGGTGAAATCTTCATGCTGGGCGGCTTCGGCGCCATCACGGTGTACCTGTACGTACTCCCCGACGGCACCACCATGTGGGTGGCACTCCCCCTCATGCTCCTCGGCGGCATCATCGTCGCCGTACTCGCCGCCGTCGGCGCCGAACGGCTCGCCTACCGCCCCCTGCGCAGCGCGCCACGCCTCGCCCCCCTCATCACCGCCATCGGCCTCTCCCTGGCCCTCCAGCAGGCGGTATGGGCCTGGTACCCGGACGCCAAGGAATCCATCAACTTCCCGCAGATCGACGGCGGCCCCTTCGAGATCGGCAACGTCACCATCCAGACCGGTGACATCTTCCTGCTGATCGCCGCCCCGATCAGCATGGCGATCCTCGCGTACTTCGTCATGAAGACCCGCACCGGGCGCGGCATGCAGGCCACCGCCCAGGACCCCGACACCGCCAAGCTCATGGGCATCAACACCGACCGCATCATCGTGGTCGCCTTCGCCCTCGGCGCCGCCTTCGCCGCCGTCGGAGCCGTCGCCTACGGCCTCAAATACGGCCAGGTCCAGTTCCGCATGGGCTTCATCCTCGGCCTCAAAGCCTTCACCGCAGCCGTCCTCGGCGGCATCGGCAACATCTACGGCGCCATGCTCGGCGGCGTCGTCCTCGGCCTCGCCGAAGCACTGTCCACCGCCTACATCGCCGACATCCCCGGCATGGAACAGTTCGGCAGCCAGTCCTGGGCCGACGTCTGGGCGTTCGTACTCCTCATCCTCGTCCTCCTGTTCAGGCCACAGGGCCTGCTCGGAGAACGCGTCGCGGACAGGGCGTAACACCGATGACCACAAACACCACCGCCACCCCGGCACCCACCACCAAGCACGACACCCCCCGCGGTCTCGTCGGCATCCCCGAGAACCTCGGCCGCGCCCTCGCCACCGGCGGCGGCGCCCTCGCCGTCATCTCCACCTTCCTCTCCTGGACCTGGACCGCCGCCTTCCCCGGCAACCTCACCGTCTACGGCTACCCCGGCGGCCTGCAGATCCTCGTCCTCATCGGCGGCGCCCTCACCACCCTGTTCGGCCTCGCCTCCTACGGCATCAAGGGCCTCGGCTGGCTCGTCCCCGCCGGCGCCGACAGCTCCATCAAACTGGCCGCCCTCGGCACCTTCGCCACCGCCTGGTACACCATCCTCGCGATCACCATCCAACTCGGCGGCCTCGTCAACCTCGAACCCGGCGGCTTCGTCGTCGCCATCGCCACCCTCGCCGCCCTCCTCGGCGCACTCGCCCTGCCCTTCACACGGCCGGAGCCCGAAATCGCCGACCCCGAGGACAGCCCCTGGGAACAGTTCCAGCTCAGCGGCCGCAACTCCTGGGCCATCGTCAAGGCCTGCTTCGCCACCGGCACAGCCGCCCCGGCCCGCAAAATCCCCGCCTACGCCGAAATCCTGGTCATCGTCGCCGCCATGGCGGTCGGCCTGATCGTCTTCACCTACGGCATCGGCACCGAATACGACGAACTCTTCGTCGGCTTCCTCATCACCGTCGGCTTCGGCTTCGCCGCCCTCGCCAAAGCCGGGCTCGTGGCCCGGATCTCGGCGATCACCGGCAAACACCGCACCATCACCATGTCCGGCGCATTCATCGCCGCCGCACTCTTCCCCTTCACCCAGTCCGACGACCAGTACGCGACCATCGGCGTCTACATCCTGATCTTCGCCACCGTCGCCCTCGGCCTCAACATCGTCGTCGGCCTCGCCGGCCTCCTCGACCTCGGATACGTCGCCTTCCTCGGCGTCGGCGCCTACACCTCCGCCATGGTCTCCGGCTCCCCCTCCTCCCCCTTCGACATCCACCTGCCGTTCTGGGCCTCCGCCATCCTCGGCGCCGTCGTCGCCATGATCTTCGGCGTCATCATCGGCGCCCCCACCCTCCGACTGCGCGGCGACTACCTCGCCATCGTCACCCTCGGCTTCGGTGAGATCTTCCGCCTCGCCGTCCTCAACATGGACGGCACCTCGGGCCCCGACATCACCAACGGCTCCAACGGCATCTCCTCGATCCCGAACCTCAACATCTTCGGCTTCGACTTCGGCCAAGAACACTCGGTCTTCGGGTTCACCATCGCCCGATTCGCCAACTACTTCCTGCTGATGCTCCTCATCACGCTCGTCGTCGTCGTGGTCTTCCGACGCAGCAGCGACTCCCGCATCGGCCGCGCCTGGATCGCCATCCGCGAAGACGAGACCGCCGCACTCGCCATGGGCATCAACGGCTTCCGCGTCAAACTCATCGCCTTCGCCCTCGGCGCCGCCCTCGCCGGCCTCGCCGGCACCGTCCAGGCACACGTCACCTACACCGTCACACCCGAGCAGTACCAGTTCGCCCACGTCGTCCCGCCCAACTCGGCATTCCTCCTGGCAGCCGTCGTCCTCGGCGGCATGGGCACCATCAGCGGCCCCCTCGTCGGCGCCGCACTGCTCTACCTCATCCCCGCCAAGCTCCAGTTCCTCGGCGACTACCAGCTCTTCGCCTTCGGCGTCGCGCTCGTACTCCTCATGCGCTTCCGCCCGGAAGGCCTCATCCCCAACCGGCGACGCCAGCTCGAATTCCACGAAGAGGCCGAAGCGCCCACAGTCCTCAGCAAGGCAGGGGCCTGACCCATGACCACCACCGACACCACCACCAAGGACGCCACCACCGGCGAGACCGTCCTCGACGCCCGCGGCGTGACCATGCGCTTCGGCGGCCTCACCGCCGTACGCAACGTCAACCTCACCGTCAACAGCGGCGAGATCGTCGGACTCATCGGCCCCAACGGCGCCGGCAAGACCACCTTCTTCAACTGCCTCACCGGCCTCTACGTCCCCACCGAAGGCGAAGTCCGCTACAAAGGCCAGGTCCTCCCACCCAAGTCCTTCAAAGTCACCGCAGCCGGCATCGCCCGCACCTTCCAGAACATCCGCCTGTTCGCCAACATGACAGTCCTGGAAAACGTGCTCGTCGGCCGCCACACCCGCACCAAGGAAGGCCTCTGGTCCGCCCTGCTCCGCGGCCCCGGCTTCCACAAGGCCGAAGCCGCCTCCCGCGAACGCGCCATGGAACTCCTCGAGTTCGTCGGCCTCGACACCAAGGCCGAACACCTCGCGCGCAACCTGCCCTACGGCGAACAGCGCAAGCTCGAAATCGCACGAGCACTGGCCAGCGAACCCGGCCTCCTCCTCCTGGACGAGCCCACAGCAGGCATGAACCCCCAGGAGACCCGCGCCACCGAAGAACTCGTCTTCGCCATCCGCGACAAGGGCATCGCCGTCCTCGTCATCGAGCACGACATGCGGTTCATCTTCAACCTCTGCGACCGCGTAGCCGTCCTCGTCCAGGGCGAAAAACTCGTCGAAGGCGACAGCGCCACCGTCCAAGGAGACGAACGCGTCGTCGCCGCCTACCTCGGCGAACCCTTCGAAGACGCCCCCGGAAAGGACGAGGCCGCCGAAGTCGAGGCCGCCGAAGCACACGCCGAGGCCTCCACGGACGCCGCACCCGGCAAGGAGAACGACCGATGACCGCACTGCTCGAAGTCGAGGACCTCCGGGTCGCCTACGGCAAGATCGAGGCCGTCAAAGGCATCTCCTTCAAAGTCAACGCAGGCGAAGTCGTCACCCTCATCGGCACCAACGGCGCAGGCAAGACCACAACCCTGCGCACCCTCTCGGGTCTCCTCAAGCCGGTCGGCGGCCAGATCAAATTCAACGGCAAGTCGCTGAAGAAGATCCCCGCACACAACATCGTCTCCCTCGGACTCGCCCACTCCCCCGAGGGGCGGCACATCTTCCCGCGCATGACCATCGAGGACAACCTCCGCCTCGGCGCCTTCCTGCGCAGCGACAAACCCGGCATCGAAAAGGACATCCAGCGCGCCTACGACCTCTTCCCCATCCTGGGAGAACGCCGCAAGCAGGCCGCGGGAACCCTCTCCGGCGGCGAGCAGCAGATGCTGGCCATGGGGCGCGCCCTCATGTCCCAGCCGAAACTGCTCATGCTGGACGAGCCCTCCATGGGCCTCTCCCCCATCATGATGCAGAAGATCATGGCCACCATCGCCGAACTCAAGGCCCAAGGCACCACCATCCTGCTCGTCGAGCAGAACGCCCAGGCGGCGCTCTCCCTCGCCGACCAGGGCCACGTCATGGAAATCGGCAAGATCGTGCTGTCCGGCACGGGCTCCGACCTGCTCCACGACGAATCGGTACGCAAGGCATACCTCGGCGAGGACTAGCCTCCGGCCCACCACCACGAGGCCCGCACCCCCTCATCGGGGCGTGCGGGCCTCGTGGTCTGCTCGGAGTCGAGGTCAGCCCTTGGCCGCCTTCTTCTCCTCCGCGTCCTGAATGACGGCCTCCGCGACCTGCTGCATCGACATCCGACGGTCCATCGACGTCTTCTGAATCCACCGGAACGCCGCCGGCTCCGTCAGCCCGTACTCCGTCTGCAGAATCGACTTCGCACGGTCCACCAGCTTGCGGGTCTCCAGACGGAGCGTGAGGTCGGCGACCTCCTTCTCCAACTCCTTCAACTCCGTGAACCGCGACACGGCCATCTCGATCGCCGGCACCACATCACTCTTGCTGAACGGCTTCACCAGGTACGCCATGGCACCGGCGTCACGAGCCCGCTCGACGAGATCACGCTGCGAGAAAGCCGTCAGCATCAGCACCGGCGCGATCCGCTCCTCGGCGATCTTCTCCGCCGCCGAGATCCCATCCAGCTTCGGCATCTTCACATCGAGAATCACAAGGTCCGGCTGGTGCTCCCGGGCCAGCTCGACGGCCTGCTCACCGTCGCCGGCCTCGCCTACGACGCTGTAGCCCTCCTCTTCGAGCATCTCCTTGAGGTCGAGGCGGATCAGCGCCTCGTCCTCGGCGATGACGACACGGGTCGTCAGCGGAGGCACGTGCGACTTGTCGTCGTCGGGTGCGTCGAGAGGCTGGGGCGACTCGGGGGCGGTCACGAGGGGCTCCTTGCTGCAGGGCAGGGGTACTGCTGACAAGAGGGTACCTAGCTGCGGTAAGGTAGTGAGCACGGAGTCGGAGCGAGCCTTCGATTCGTAGGCCCTGGTAGTCCAATTGGCAGCAGACGATGGTCTCAAACACCATACAGTGTGGGTTCGAGTCCCACCCAGGGCACTTTTCCTTCAATTCCAAGGTCGACAGAGCTAAGCGGATGTCCACGTTCTCGTGAACATCCGCTTTTTGCTGCATACGGTCGCGATCAGTAACACAGAGTGGTCGCATGAACTTCCACAGCACAGAAGTGCGACAGAGGGCGCTGACACTCCTGCGTGGCGGCACGCCGAACGCGGAGGTATCCCGGAAGCTCAACATCCCCCGCGGCACAGTCAGCTACTGGAAGCACCTCGACCGTGCGAAGCGCGGCGAGTGTCCCGGCAGGCCCAGTCCACAGTGCCCGAGGTGCGATGGCAGCACGCTAGACGAGTCCGCGTACAGCTACCTACTCGGCCTCTATCTCGGCGACGGCCACATCAGCCACTACTCCGAGCATCGCGTACCGAACCTCATGATCACTTGTACCCAGTCCTGGCCCGGTCTCATGGATGACTGTGAGCGCGCCATGCGTGCCGTCTTCCCCGACAATGCCGTCTGCCGTGTCCGAAGGACTGGCTGCAGCAACGTGAAGGTCTACTCAAAGCACCTGCACTGCCTCTTCCCTCAACACGGCCCCGGAAAGAAGCACGAGCGCACCATCCTTCTCGAACTCTGGCAGCAAGCCATCGTCGACGCCTGCCCCTGGGAATTCATCCGCGGTCTCATCCACTCTGACGGATGCCGGATCACCAACTGGACGACCCGCCTCGTCGGCGGTGAACGTAAGCGCTACGAGTACCCCCGCTACTTCTTCGCCAACAAGTCCGACGACATCCGGAAGCTCTTCACCGACACCCTCGACAAGGTGGGCGTCGAGTGGACCACCCTCGCCCGCGGTAGCGACCCCTTCAATATCTCCATCGCCCGCAAAGCCTCCGTAGCCCTGATGGACACCCACGTAGGCCCCAAGTACTGACCCCGCCCCCTACTTGGGGCTGTCGTCCTCCCCGATGTGATGCACCCTCACCATGTTCGTCGAACCCGCGACCCCCGGCGGTGAGCCGGCCGTGATGACCACCACGTCGCCCTTCTTGCAGCGGCCGTACTTGAGCAGCAGCTCGTCCACCTGGTCGACCATCGCGTCCGTCGAATCCACGCGCGGCCCCAGGAACGTCTCCACGCCCCATGTCAGGCTCAGCTGCGAGCGGGTCGCCGGGTCGGGGGTGAAGGCCAGGAGCGGGATCGGGGAACGGTAGCGGGACAGGCGGCGGGCCGTGTCGCCGCTCTGGCTGAACGCGACCAGGAACTTCGCGCCCAGGAAGTCGCCGATCTCCGCTGCCGCGCGGGCCACGGCGCCGCCCTGGGTGCGGGGTTTGTTGCGTTCGGTCAGAGGGGGGAGGCCCTTGGACAGCATGTCCTCCTCCGCCGCTTCCACGATCCTCGCCATCGTGCGGACCGTCTCCACCGGGTACTTGCCGACGCTCGTCTCGCCGGACAGCATCACCGCGTCCGTGCCGTCGAGCACCGCGTTGGCCACGTCGCTCGCCTCCGCCCTCGTCGGGCGGGAGTTGTCGATCATCGAGTCGAGCATCTGGGTGGCCACGATGACCGGCTTGGCGTTGCGCTTGGCGAGTTTGATCGCTCGTTTCTGGACCATGGGGACCTGTTCGAGGGGCATTTCGACGCCCAGGTCTCCTCGCGCGACCATGATGCCGTCGAAGGCGGCCACGATGTCGTCGATCGCTTCGACGGCCTGTGGTTTCTCCACCTTGGCGATGACGGGGAGTCGGCGGCCCTCCTCGTTCATGATGCGGTGGACGTCCTCGATGTCCCGGCCGGATCGTACGAACGACAGGGCGATGACGTCGAAGCCTGTGCGCAGGGCCCAGCGGAGGTCTTCCTCGTCCTTGTCGGAGAGGGCGGGGACGGATACGGCGACTCCGGGCAGGTTGAGGCCTTTGTGGTCGGAGATGACGCCGCCCTCGACGACCTTCGTGTGGACGTGGGGGCCGTCCACCGCTGTGACCTCCAGCGTGACCTTGCCGTCGTCGACGAGGATGCGTTCGCCGGTGGTGACGTCCGTCGCGAGGCCGCTGTGGGTGGTGCCGCAGATGTGGCCGTTGCCCTCCGCTGCCTCCTCGACGGTGATGGTGAACGTGTCGTCGCGTTCGAGGAGTACGGGGCCTTCGGTGAAGCGGCCGAGGCGGATCTTCGGGCCTTGGAGGTCGGCGAGCATGCCTACGCTGTGGCCGGTTTCGTCGGCGGCCTTGCGGACGCGGTGGTAGCGCTCCTCGTGTTCGGCGTGGGAGCCGTGGCTGAGGTTGAAGCGGGCTACGTCCATTCCGGCTTCGACCAGTGTCTTGATCTGGTCGTATGAGTCGGTGGCGGGCCCGAGGGTGCAGACGATCTTCGCTCGGCGCATGGTTCGAGCCTATGGCTTACCCGTTGGTAGGGGTTTGGCGGTGGGTGACTACTCAACGGCCTTTGCATTAAGGTAATTGACAAGTAGTCACGGGTGGTGAGACGAGTGGTGACGGGGTCGGGGGTGCGCCGGGTGCTCCGTCGAGATGGCGGAAGCCAACGGAACGGAGCACCTTTCGGCGGTGGTTCACAGCTGTGGCGGCCGCATCGTAAAGCGGGCGTTGACCTGTGCGTAGACGCGTTGGCGTTGGGGTTCGAGGTCGAGGGGGGCGGGGGTGGTGTCCTCGGCTGCGGCGGCCATGGAGCGCATGTGGCCGCCGGGGGCTGCGGGGCGGAGTGGCTGGGGGGCTTCGGCGCCGATGTCGGCGAGTTCCACCAGCGCCGCCAATGTGGTGTCCAGCGCCTCGGCGTACTCTCTCGCGCGTTGCACGGCTTCTCGTACGGCCTGTTGTCGGGCTCGTTTGTAGGCGGGTGAGTTGGGGCGGAGGGCCCACCAGGGGCCGTCGACGCGGGTGAGGTCGAGGTCGGCGAGTCGTGTGGTGAGTTCGCCGAGTGCGGTGAAGTCGGTGAGTTCGGCGGTGATGTGGACGCGGCCGTGGTAGGCCTGGATGCGTTCGCCTCGGCTTTTTTCTTTGAGTTGGGGGGTGATGGAGAAGGCGCCGGTTTCCAGGCGTTCGACGGCTTCGCCGTAGGTCTTGATGAGGTCGAGGACGGTTGTGTTGCGGCGGGTGAGGTCGTCGAGGGCGGTGCGGCGGTCTTTGCCTCGGGCGAGGACGGTGATGCCGATGCGGGCGATTTCGGGGTCGACTTCGAGGCGGGCTTCGCCTCGGACGGCGATGCGGGGTGCTTCGGGGGTGCCGTAGGGGGCGGCGGTGGGCTGGGTGTCCTCTGGGCTGGTGGTCATACGTCCCACTCTGTCACCGGGCATCTGGTGGGAAGGTTGGTCGGTCATCAGATCGAAACCTGGGGGGTCTGTTGACAGGGGGAATGTACAGGTCAGAATCTACGCGCGTTGTCGCGTGTGTTCTTGTGTTCCGCTGTCTGCTGTTCCGAGCGGCGCACCCCAGTGTCTACGCGCGTTGAGATCCGTTTCTCCGAGGAGTGCCCCGATATGGCCTTGAACCGCCGGAAGTTTCTGAAGAAGTCCGCTGTGACCGGTGCGGGGGTGGCCGTCGCGGGTGCGGCTGTGGCGCCGAGCGCGCAGGCGGCGGAGGTGTCGGGCCGTGAGGGGGCGAAGGCTCCGAAGCGGTACAGGTTCACCGTGATGGGGACGACGGACCTGCATGGCAATGTCTTCAACTGGGACTACTTCACGGACAAGGAGTTCGACGACAGGGCGCACAACGATGTCGGTCTGGCGAAGATCTCGACGTTGGTCGATCAGGTGCGTGAGGAGAAGGGGCGCCGTAACACTCTCCTCATCGACGCCGGTGACACCATCCAGGGCACGCAGTTGTCGTATTACTACGCGAAGGTGGACCCGATCACCGCCAAGGGTGGTCCGGTGCATCCGATGGCGCAGGCGATGAACGCGATCGGCTATGACGCCGCCGCGTTGGGGAATCACGAGTTCAACTACGGTATTCCGGTGCTGCGGAAGTTCCAGGAGCAGTGTCGTTTTCCGCTGCTGGGTGCCAACGCTTTGGATGCGAAGACGCTGCGGCCGGCTTTCCCGCCGTTCAGCATGCACCGGTTGCGTACGCCGTTCGGGCGTGATGTGAGGGTGGCGGTGCTCGGGCTCACGAACCCGGGTATCGCGATCTGGGACAAGGCGAATGTGCAGGGGAAGATGACGTTCCCGGGGCTGGAGGAGCAGGCGGCGAAGTGGGTGCCGAAGCTGCGGTCGATGGGTGCGGATGTCGTGATCGTGTCGGCGCACAGTGGGTCTTCCGGTACGTCGTCGTACGGTGATCAGTTGCCGTACATCGAGAATGCGGCCGGGTTGGTGGCCGAGCAGGTGCCGGGGATCGACGCGATTCTGGTGGGGCATGCGCACACGGAGATCGCCGAGTATTTCGTGACCAACAAGGAGACGGGTAAGCAGGTTGTGCTGTCCGAGCCGCTCAAGTGGGGGCAGCGGTTGACGCTGTTCGACTTCGAGATGGTGTGGAGCAGGGGCTGCTGGAAGGTCGAGAAGGTCGGTGCGCAGGTTCTCAACTCCAACACGGTGGCTGAGGATCCGGAGATCGTGAAGCTGCTCTCGGACGAGCACGAGAAGGTCGTCGCGTACGTCAATCAGGTGATCGGTACGAATGCGGTCGAGATGACGTCGGTGGAGGCGCCGTACAAGGATGTGGCGATCATCGATCTGATCAATCACATTCAGGCGGATACGGTGAGGCAGGCGTTGGCGTCGACGGAGTACGCGTCGCTGCCGGTGCTGTCGCAGGCTGCCGCGTTTTCGCGGAGTGCGGTGATTCCGGCGGGGAACGTCACGATTCGGGATGTGGCGGGTCTGTACGTGTTCGAGAACACGTTGGAGGCGCGTCTGATGACGGGTGCGCAGATGAAGGCGTATCTGGAGTATTCGGCGAACTATTTCGTGCAGACGGCGGCGGATGCGGTGATCGATCCGGCGAAGCTGACGAACGCGAATGGTACGCCGGACTACAACTATGACGCGGTGAGCGGTCTGTCGTATGAGATCGACATTGCGAAGCCGGCGGGGTCGCGGGTGACGAATGTGCGGTTCGAGGGTGCGCCGTTGGCGGATGACAAGCAGTTCGTGTTCGCGGTGAACAACTACCGGGCCAACGGCGGGGGTAATTTCCCGTATGTCGCCGCGGCCCAGTTGCTGTGGTCGAACTCGGACGAGATCCGTAACACGATGATCGCCTGGGTGAAGGCGAAGGGGTCGATCGATCCGGCCGAGTTCGCTTCGGTGGACTGGAAGCTGACGCGTGACGGGGTGCCTGTGTTCTAGAGGGGCAGTAGGGAGAGGTCGACGGCGTCGGCGATGGCTTTGGCGCCGGCGTCGTTGACGTGGAGGCCGTCGCCGCTGTTGTAGTCGTCGTGGATTCTGGTGGGTTGGTCGGGGTCCGCGACGGCTGCGGCGATGTCGATGACGGCGTCGAAGGGGTGGTCGGTGCCGAGGAGCCAGGTGTTGACCTCGGCTCGTATGGTTTGGCCTTCGGCGGTGTCGTAGCCGGGGTAGACGGTGCCGGCGTAGGGGCCGATGGTGGAGCCGATGACGGTGAGTCCGGCGGTGTGGAGGCGGTCGGCGAGGGCGGTCAGGCCTGCGATCAGATCAGCGCTGGTCGGTAGTTTGCCGGGCTCGGGGAAGGCGATGGCGCCGGGTAGGCCGAGGTCGTTGAGGCCGACGTGGATGATGACGTGGCTGGCGCCGGGTATGTCGAGGACGTCGCGTTCGACGCGGGAGAGCAGGTGGGCGCCGATCTCGTCGGTGAGGAGGCGGTTGCCGGAGATGCCGGGGGCGACGATCCAGCCGTCTGTGAGGCGGCGGTCGAGTTGGGCGGGGAAGCTGCTGCCGGTGCCGGGGGTGGTGGCCATGCCTTCGATCCAGGAGTCTCCGAAGGCGACGGCGATGCGGGTGCCCTCGGGGGCGAGAACGTCGATGCCGGTGATGAAGTGGCTGGTGATCAGCTCTTCTGATTCGTCGAGGCTTTCGGCGGTGAGCTGGTTGCCGGGGACGGCGTGGCCGACGTCGTAGGGGATGGCGGAGTAGGTGGACAGGCCGGTGTCGCCGGGGAGGTAGAGGCTGAGGGCGAGTTCTTCGCCGGGGGTGACGGTGCCTTCGACGGGGTCGCTGACGATGTCCTCGCCGACCGGGATGGTGATGGTTTCGGCGCCGGCGAAGAGGAGGGGGATGTCTGTTGTGGGGTCGATGGTGCTGCGTTCGGTGCGGCGGGCGAGGTGGGCGCCGCCGATCTCCAGGGGGGTCTGGCCGTAGCGGTTGCTGAGTCGGACGCGCAGTGCCTGGCCGCCGCCGGCGGGGCGGAGGGTCTGGCGTACGGTCTGGTCGGTGAAGCCTCGGACTTCGAAGAGTTTGAAGGCTTCGTGTGGGTCGATCACGGCGGAGCGGTGAGCGGCGATCCAGGTGTTGTCTGCGCGGGTGCTGGTCATGGCGGCAAGGTAGGCAGTTTTCTTGCAGCCGTCACCACTCTTGCCTTGCTTCTTTACCTTTCAATTACCTTACGTCGGCGAGGGGTGTGAGCGGGGTGGCCGGCTTCTCCTGCCGGGCCGACGGGATCTGCGGCTGTGGCTGGAGGCCGAAGGTGGTGAAGGCCGTGCGGCCGGGGAGGAGGTAGGGCTCCTTGCCGGTGAGGGTGTTGAGGATGGTGGCGCTGCGCCAGGCGGCGAGGCCCAGGTCGGGGGCGCCGACGCCGTGGGTGTGCAGTTCGGCGTTCTGCACGTAGACGTGGCAGCCGGCGGCGGTGACCGACGGGTCGAGGACCATGCGGAACTGTTCGTCGACGCGGGGTCGCTCTCGGCTGTCGCGGCGGATGTACGGGTCGAGTCCGGCGAGGACGCGGTCGAGGGGGCGTTCGCGGTAGCCGGTGGCGAGGACGACGGCGTCGGTGGTGAGGCGGGAACGGGTGCCCTGTTCGCTGTGTTCGAGGTGGAGTTCGACCTTGGTGGTGGCCAGCCGTCCGGCGGTGCGGACGTGGACGCCGGGGGTGAGGACGGCGTCGGGCCAGCCGCCGTCGAGGGTGCGGCGGTAGAGCTCGTCGTGGATGGCGGCGATGGTGTCGGCGCCGATGCCCTTGTGGAGCTGCCACTGGGCGATGACGAGCCGGTCCCGGGTGGCCTCGGCGAGGGCGTGGAAGTAGCGGGTGTAGTCGGGTGTGAAGTGTTCCAGGCCGAGCTTGGAGTACTCCATGGGCGCGAACGCCTCCGTGCGGCCGAGCCAGTGCAGGCCTTCCCGCCCTACGGGCCGGTGGCGCAGCAGGTCGAGGAAGACCTCTGCGCCGGACTGTCCCGCGCCGATGACGGTGACGTGTCCGGCGGTGAGGAGGCGGTCGCGTTCGCGGAGGTAGTCGGCGGCGTGGAGGACGGGTACGCCGGGTGCCTCGACGAGCGGCTTGAGGGGTTCGGGCACATACGGTTCGGTGCCGACGCCGAGGGCTACGTTCCTTGCGTATGTACGACCGAGTCCTTCGACCTCGCCGTCGGCGTCCAGCCGGGTGAAGTCGATCTCGAACAGGTCGCGTTCGGGGTTCCAGCGCACCGAGTCGACCTGGTGGCCGAAGCGCAGCCCGGGCAGGCCCTCGCTGACCCAGCGGCAGTAGGCGTCGTACTCGGCGCGCTGGATGTGGAACCGCTCGGCGAAGTAGAACGGGAAGAGCCGGTCGCGGGCGCGGAGGTAGTTCAGGAACGACCAGGGGCTCGTGGGGTCGGCGAGGGAGACCAGGTCGGCGAGGAAGGGCACTTGGACGGTGCTGCCCTCGATGAGCAGGCCGGGGTGCCAGTCGAAGGCGGGGCGCTGTTCGTAGAAGACCGTGTCGAGTTCGGCGAGGGGGTGGGCGAGGGCGGCGAGGGAGAGGTTGGCGGGGCCGATGCCGACGCCGACGAGGTCGCGGGGGGCTTCGGGTTCGTCGGGGAGGGGCGTGGACGGGTCCTCGGGCGTGCTGGTGGCGGTGCCCGGGGGCGTCGGGGGTGTGCTCGTGGCGGTGCCCGGGAGTGTGGGGGGTGTGCTCGTGGCGGTGCCCGGGGGTGTGGCGGGTGTGCTCGGAGTGGGGCTCGTGGGGGTCGGGCGTGGTGGGGGCGTGCTCATGTAGGGGTGATTCCTTCTGTTCCTTCTGGGAGGTCGGCGGATTGTGCGACCTCTATGAGCTTCAGGAGGGCGGTCAGGTCGCCCGGGCGGCTGTGGGGATTCAGCAGCGTGGTCTTGAACCAGAGGCGGCCGTCGAGTGCGGCCCGGCCTATGACGGCTCGGCCGTCGTGGAGGAGTTTTCGCCGTACGGCGGCCACGGTGTCGTCGGAGGCTCCGGTGGGCCGGAACAGGACGGTGCTGATGGTGGGCCGGTCGTGGAGTTCGAAGCCGGGGTGGGCGTCGACGAGGGCGGCGAACTCCTGGGCGAGGTCGCAGACCTGGTCGACGAGTGCGCCGAGTCCTGTGCGGCCGAGGGTTTTGAGGGTGACGGCGATCTTGAGGATGTCGGGGCGGCGGGTCGTCCGCAGGGAGCGGCCGAGGAGGTCGGGAAATCCGGCTTCGGTGTCGTCCTCGGCGTTGAGGTAGTCGGCCATGGGGGTCCCCCCGCTTGAGCGAAGCCGGGAGTGGGGGAGTGCGAGGGCGGCGAGGTCGGTGCTGTCGCGTACGGCGAAGAGGCCGGCGGCGACCGGTTGCCAGCCGAGTTTGTGCAGGTCGAGGGCGACGGTGTGGGCGCGGTCGAGGCCGGTCAGCAGGGCTCGGCGCCGGTCGCTGAAGAGGAGTCCTCCGCCGTACGCCGCGTCGATGTGGAGGCGGGCGCCGTGGGACTCGCACAGGTCGGCGATGTCGGGGAGCGGATCGATGAGGCCGGCGTCGGTGGTGCCGGCGGTGGCGGTGACGAGGGCGGTGCGGCCGTTGAGCCGGGAGAGGGCGTGGTCGAGGGCGGCGGGGTCCAGGGTGCCGGCGGGTGCGGGCACGGTGAGGGGTTCGGGCAGGCCGAGGAGCCAGGCGGCGCGTGGGAGGGAGTGGTGTGCGTTGTCTCCGCAGATCAGCTGCACGCCGGGGTGCGTTTCCCGGGCCAGGAGGACGGCGAGTTGGTTGGACTCGGTGCCGCCGGTGGTGACGAGGGCGGTGCCCTCCGGGGTGGTCCTCGCAGGGGCGTCGGCCGCTGGGGCAGGCGCCGCCGGGGTGTTTTTCGCGGGGGTGGCGGTCGGGTGGACCTCTTTGGCCAGGGCCTCGGTGACGAGGGCTTCCAGCGCGGAGGCTGCCGGGGCCTGGTCCCAGGAGTCGAGGGACGGGTTCAGTACGGAGGCGGCGAGGTCGGCGGCGGTGGCGACGGCCAGGGGTGGGGTGTGGAGGTGGGCCGCGCACAGGGGGTCGGCCGGGTCCGCGGAGCCCGCGGTGAGGGCGTGGACGAGCCGGTGGAGGGCCTGGGGGTCGCCTTCGGCGGGGAGCGGGTCGCCGAGTGCGTCCCGCATCCGGGCCGCGACCGCCTCCGGGCCACCGGCGGGGAGGGGGCCGCCCCTCGCTTCGGCGCCCGCGCCGAGTGCGTCGAGGACGGTGTCGAGCAACGGGCGGAGCGCGCCGGGGCCTTGGGGGCCTGAGGCGAGGGGCGGGATGGGCATGGGGTTCTCCGGAGCGCGGGGAACCCCATTTTGTGCGTCGATTGGGTGCTGGCACTCAAAAAGCCGCTGATTACAGCCGAAAGAGGGTACGGCGACGCTCCGTTGGGGCGCCGTTTCGCTGGGGGCGCCGGTTTGCTAGGGGCCCCGTCTTGCTGGGGACGCCGTTTTGCTGGGGAGCGCCATTGAGTGGCCCCCGTCGCGGCGGAGCCGCATGTCGATACAGCCCCGCGTCCTCAGGGGCGCGCTACACCGCCCTCACCTTCAAAGCTCGGCCCAGATCATCCAGTTGGTCCACCAGCTTGCGGCGCAGGGCCGGAATCGGGTCGGCCTCGGTCAGGCAGCGCTCACCCAGGCTCAGCGTCTCCCCATCCACGGCATACACCGGGAACGCCCAACGTCCGGCCGCCTCCGCGATGGCCGGGCCCCGCCTCGCGGCCAGCGACACCGCGTCCGCCCAGTAGCGCTCGACGTACTCCCCGAGGATGTCCGACTGTTCCGGCTGCCAGAAGCCCTGGGCGGTGGCGGTGAAGAGGTAGTTGGAGAGGTGGTCGGAGGTGAACATCTCCTCCCAGGTCTTGCGCTTGCTCTCCGGGTCGGGCAGGGCGGCCCGGCAGCGGGCGGCGCCCTCCTGTCCGGTGGCGCTCGGGTCCCGCTCCAGCTCTTCGGCGATCGCGGCGGCGTCCACCGCGCCGAGGACGGCGAGACGGCCGAGGACGCGCCAGCGCAGCTCGGGGTCGAGCTCGGGGCCGCCCGGCACCGTGCCTTCGGCGAGCCAGGCGGCGATGGTCTCGGGGTGCGCGGCGACGTCGATGTAGTGGCGTACGGCGGTCAGGCGCAGGCCGGGGTTGTCGCCGTCCTCGGTGCGGCGGATGAGGTCGCGGCACAGGGCGGTGAGGGTGCTCAGGCCCGCGGGGCGCTGTTCGGGGGTGAGGAAGCGGTCGGCGACCTGGGTGGCGACGAAGGACAGGACGCCTTGGACGATGGCGAGGTCGGTCTCGCGCGGGAGGTGGGTACGGGCGGCGTCCAGGTAGGCGGTGGGCGGGAGTTCGCCGTCGCGTACGGCGTCGCGGAGGGCGTTCCAGACGACGGCGCGGGTGAGCGGGTCGGGGAGGCCGGAGAGGCTGCCCGTGACGGTGGCGAAGGAGTCGGGGTCGAAGCGGATCTTGGCGTAGGTGAGGTCGCCGTCGTTGAGGAGGAGCAGCGCGGGGCGTTTGCCGATGGGCTGTTCGGTGCTCTGGGGGATGTCGAGTGCGAGGCTGCCGCGGCGGGTGAGGTGGCCCTGGTCGTCGGCGAGGTCCTGGTCGTAGAGGCCGACGGTGATGTGGTGGGGGCGGCT
This sequence comes from Streptomyces ipomoeae 91-03, assembly GCF_000317595.1. GTDB lineage: Bacteria > Actinomycetota > Actinomycetes > Streptomycetales > Streptomycetaceae > Streptomyces > Streptomyces ipomoeae. The sequence goes on from NZ_AEJC01000432.1 coordinate 28,549, forward strand.
GCCGATGTGGTCGACGGTGAGGGTGTAGGTGCCGTCGGTGCCGCGGGTGATCTTGGGGGTGAGGGTGTCGACGCCGGTGGTGCGCAGCCAGGCGTCGGCCCAGGCGTGGACGTCGCGTTCGGTGGCGCCGGCGAGGTTGTCGATGAAGTCGGCGAGGGTGGCGTTGCCGAAGCGGTGGCGGGTGAAGTGGGTGTTGATGCCGGCGAGGAAGTCCTTCTCGCCGAGCCAGGCGACGAGTTGGCGCAGTGCGGAGGCGCCCTTGGCGTAGGAGATGCCGTCGAAGTTGAGGAGGGCGGCGGCGGTGTCGTCGACGGCCTCGGGGGCGACGGGGTGGGTGGAGGGGCGCTGGTCGGCGTCGTAGCCCCAGGCCTTGCGGGCGATGCCGAAGTCGACCCAGGTGTCGACGAAGCGGGTGGCTTCGGTGAGGGTCTGGTAGCCCATGTACTCGGCGAAGGACTCGTTCAGCCAGATGTCGTCCCACCATTTGAGGGTGACGAGGTCGCCGAACCACATGTGGGCCATCTCGTGGGCGATGACCATGGCGCGGGTCTGGCGTTCGGTGTCGGTGACGGCGGAGCGGTAGACGAACTCGTCGCGGAAGGTGACGAGTCCGGGGTTCTCCATGGCGCCCGCGTTGAACTCGGGGACGAAGGCCTGGTCGTAGGAGTCGAAGGGGTACGGCTCCTCGAACTTCTCGTGGTAGCGGTCGAAGCAGGCGCGGGTGACGTCGAGGATCTCGTCGGCGTCTGTGTCGAGGTAGGGGGCGAGGGAGCGGCGGCAGTGGATGCCGAAGGGCAGGCCGCGGTGTTCGGTGCGCACGGAGTGCCAGGGGCCGGCGGCGACGGCGACGAGGTAGGTGGAGATCGGCGGAGTGGTGGCGGCGCGCCAACTGCCGCCGTCCTGCTGCTCGGTGATGCCGTTGGCGAGGACGGTCCAGCCTTGTGGGGCGGTCACGGTGAGGTCGAAGACGGCCTTGAGGTCGGGCTGGTCGAAGGCGGCGAAGACGCGTTGGACGTCTTCCATGAAGAGCTGGGTGTAGACGTAGGTCTCGCCGTCGGTGGGGTCGGTGAAGCGGTGCATGCCCTCGCCGGTGCGGGAGTAGCGCATGGCGGCGTCGACGCGCAGTTCGTGCTCGCCCGGGGTGAGGCCCTTGAGGGGCAGCCGGTTGCCGTCGAGGGTTTCCGGGTCGAGGGGTTGTCCGTCGAGGGTGACGGAGCGCAGTTCGGCGGGCTTGAGCTCGACGAAGGTGTCCGCGGCCTTTTTCTTCCCCCGCACGGTGAAGCGGATGGCGGTGCGGGAGTCGAAGGTCTCGTCGCCACGCGTGAGGTCGAGTGCGATCTCGTAGTGGTGGACGTCGAGGAGCTTGGCACGGGTCTGCGCTTCGTCGCGCGTCAGTACGGACATGGGGGACATGCTGCCTGATGCCCTTGACGCGGGACAGGGGCGGGCCGGGTACGCCACCTATGTCCGGTCGTATGCGCCGTACGCCCGGTCGTATGCGGGCCTATGCCCGGTCGTTCACGCCGTCCCGCTGGGCGGGTACGCAATGTTCTTCGGGGTGGGTGATGGGTTCCTGTTGCTGATGGTCGGCATGGTGCTGTTGCTGATGGTGGGCATGGTGCTGTTGCTGGTGGGGTGCGTGGTCCTCGTGTGCTTCGCTCGCTGTGGCGGCGTCGGTCTCGTTGTGCTCCTCGTGGTTCTTGAGGCGCGCGCGGAGGGTGTGGATCTCGCGTTCCAGCGCGTGGGCGCGTTCGTGGGCGTCGTAGAGGTAGCGGACCTTGATCCGCAGGGCCAAGGGGTCGATGGGTTTCATGACGAGGTCGGCGACACCGAGGCGGAAGGCGGTGGAGGTGAGTTCGGCGTCGGGGCCGAAGCCGGTGAGCAGGATGACGGGGATGTGCTGGGTCTGCTCCACGCCCCGCATGTAGCGGACGACGTCGAGTCCGCTGACGCCGGGCATGCGTACGTCCAAAAGGAGCAGGCCGACCGGGCCGCGCAGGACTTCCTTGAGGGCCGCGTCGCCGTTGGTGGCGTGTGTCAGGCGGTAGCCCAGTGGGGCCAGGGCGCTCTCGAGGGCGTACACCGTGTCCTCATGGTCGTCGACGATGAGGATCTTGGCTTGCGGCGGCATGGCAGATGTCCCCTCGCTCGGCCCGTCGGACCACGTCCGGCGCCTGGACCCGAGTCCCTCACTGAAGGTAGTTGATTCTTGACGAAGAGTGCCCGCGCAGGATGCCTGCTGGAGGCAGCCGTGTCACTCCCCCTGTGCCCACGGCTGTGCCTGCGTGTTCCTACGCCGTGCGGTCGTACGTCGTGCGTTTGTACGCCGCGCGTTCGTACACCGTGCGGTCGTGTTCTGTGCTGCTCTCTGTTTTTGCGGTGCGGTGCCGTCTTCGTGTGGTGCTGTGCCGTGCGTGTCGTGTCGTTCAGTGGCTCGTCCGCGATGCGTTCGTGGTGCCGTTCTGTGCGTCGTCCGCGATGCGTTCGTGGTGCCGGATGACCTCGGCGATGATGAAGTTGAGCAGCTTCTCCGCGAACGCCGGGTCCAGCTTGGCACTTTCGGCGAGTCCGCGCAGCCGGTTGATCTGCTGTGCCTCGCGGGCCGGGTCGGCGGCGGGCAGGTGGTGCTCGGCCTTGAGGTGGCCGACGCGCTGGGTGCACTTGAAGCGCTCGGCGAGCATGTGGACGACGGCCGCGTCGATGTTGTCGATGCTGTCCCGCAGCCGGGCGAGCTCCGCCCGCACGTCCGCGTCGATCTCGCCGGCCGCGGGCCTGCTGTTCGCCTCGTTGGTGTTGCTGGTGGTCATGGTCGTCACCCTACGGGGAGGTGGGCGGCCGATCATCGTGCGGAGCCGTCATTCGGACACCGGTTGGGCTCCGTCGCCGGTATCCGTCCGTACGCCGGTATCCGTGCGCATCGGCTTAGAGTGGAACATATCGGCGTCTTTGGGGGTGCGGACGTGGCGAACGGCGGACCTGTCGAGCATGGCTACCCGCACCTGGAGACCGTGCGGGCGTCGATCACCGCGCTGTACAAGCGGCTCTCGTACGACACGATCCGGACCTTCGACACCAGCGTGGCCCCCGTCGACGTGGCGTTCTGCGACACGGACGATCTTTATCTCGGCACCCAGCGGGTGGCCCGTGAGCTGGTGCGGCACTATCGGCTGCCGAACGCGCGGATGATCGTCGGGTTCCGTGGGATGACCCATGCGGCAAACGTCGAACTGGCCGCCGGCCCCGAGTACTTCGTCGAGCTCAACGATCGCTTCCGTACCCACCGCCGGGACATCGGTGCGGCCCTCTCGCACGAGGTGATGCACGTCTATCTGCACCGCCTGGGACTGTCCTTTCCCGGGACCCGCGAGAACGAGATCCTCACGGACACGGCGGCGACGTATCTGGGGGCGGGGTGGCTGCTCCTCGACGCGTACCGGGAGGACGGCACGTCGTCGCAGAAGCTGGGGTATCTGACGCCGGAGGAGTTCGGGTACGTGCTGGCCAAGCGGGCGCAGCTGTTCGGGGAGGATCCCTCGGTGTGGTTCACGAGTCCGCAGGCGTATTCCGCGTACACGGAGGGCCGTGCCCGGGCTCGCCGGGATGAGCAGCAGCCGCCGCTGTCCGGGGCGGGGTGGGCTGGGCGGCGACGGTATGCGCGGGATCGGCGCCATGCGCAGGACCTGCGGTCGGCTCGGCCGCGCGTGGGGGCGCAGGCCGGGGGTGGGAGGCAGGCGGGGGTGGTGTATGCGTTCACGCCTGATGGGCGGGGGCCGCTGCGGGTGTCGTTTCCTTGTCCGACCTGCCACCAGCGGATTCGGGTACCGGTTCGGGGGCGGGTGCGGGCTCGGTGTGGGTTGTGCCGGACGGTTTTGGAGTGTGACACGTAGGGGGTGGGGGTGTGGTTGGGGTACCGCCACAGCCCAGTCCTGTTCGCCGTCCCTCACTCCGCCCCGTACACCGGACCGGGTCGCTGTGCCTGGGCCAGTAGTTTCAGGGTGGCCTCGCCTGCCTCCGTGGGGGTCCAGCGGGTGGGCTTGGTTGTGGTGGGGCCCTGGTGCCAGCCCTGCATGACGGTGATGCGGCCGGCTTCCGCTTCGAAGACTCGGCCGGTTACTCCCGCACCGGCGGCCGAGCCGAGCCAGACGACCAGCGGGGAGACGTTCTCCGGGGCCATCGCGTCGAAGCCGTCTGCGGGCGCGGCCATCGTTTCGGCGAAGACGTGCTCGGTCATGCGGGTGCGGGCCGCGGGGGCGATCGCGTTGACCTGGATGCCGTAGCGCTGGAGTTCGGCCGCCGCGACAAGGGTGAGGGCCACGATGCCTGCCTTGGCCGCGCTGTAGTTGGCCTGTCCGACCGAGCCGAGCAGGCCGGCTCCGCTGCTGGTGTTGACGACCCGGGCCGTGGGCACGCGTCCTGCCTTCGCCTCCGCCCGCCAGTGGGCCGCGGCGTGCTTCAGGGGGAGGAAGTGGCCCTTCAGGTGGACGCGGACGACGGCGTCCCAGTCGTCCTCGTCGAGGTTGACGAGCATGCGGTCGCGGAGGAAGCCGGCGTTGTTGACCAAGGTGTCGAGACGGTCGTATGTCTCCAGCGCGGTGTGGATGAGGGAGGCGGCGCCCTCGGTCGTCGCCACGTCGCCGCCGTGGGCGACCGCCGAACCTCCCGCCGCGCGGATCTCCTCCACCACCTGGACTGCCGGGCTCTCGGGGTCCGGCGTGCCGTCCAGTCCTACGCCGAGGTCGTTGACGACGACTCGGGCGCCCTCGGCGGCGTACGCGAGAGCATGCGCCCGCCCCAGTCCGCGCCCCGCGCCCGTAACCACCACAACGCGCCCCTCACAGAGTCGCTGCACACTCACGCGGGTTCTCCTTTCTCCTCGTCTTTCTCTTGGTTCTCACCGGCCTCTTGGTTCTCACCGGCCGCCCTGTTGACCGTCGCCTGGTCGAGAAACGCCGGTCGTTCACCGCCGCCGTGGACGAGCAGGGACGCTCCGGTGATGTACGCCGCCGCGTCGGAGGCCAGGAAGAGGGCTGCGGCGGCCACGTCGGAGGGGGTGGCGAGGCGGCCCAGAGGGACTGTGCGGGCCACGGCGGCGATGCCGGTGTCGTCGCCGTAGTGGAGGTGGGCGCGTTCGGTGTGGACCATGCCGAGGATCAGGGTGTTGACGCGGATCTCGGGGGCCCATTCGACGGCCATGGAGCGGGCCAGGTGGGCGAGCCCTGCCTTGGCCGCGCCGTAGGCCGCCGAGCCGGGCGAGGGGCGGCTGCCGCTGACGCTGCCGATCATCACGATGGAGCCTCTGGTCCGCCGTAAGTGCTCGTGGGCGGCGAGGGAGACGGTCAGGGGGGCGATGAGGTTGAGCTCGATGACTCGGGCATGACGACAGGCTTCGACCCCGAACCCACCGCTACGGCCGGCCGCTCCCACCCCGACCTCGGCACCCCGCCCAGCCACCTCTTCCCCGTCTCCGGCACCCACCTCGGCCGCCCCCGCCCCGCCCAGCAACCGATACGGCGTACCGCCCACGTTGTTGACCAGGACGTCAAGGCGAGGCAAGCCCTCGAAGAGACTCTGCACGGCCTCGGGGTCACGCACGTCGACCGGGACGAACTCCGCCCCCTTCAGCGGCACTTCAGGGGGCTTCCGGGCGCAGATCACCACCTCGGCGCCCGCTTCGGCGAAGGCTTGGGCGATGCCGGCGCCGATGCCGCGCGTGCCGCCGGTGACGACGGCGAGCTTCCCGTTGAGCTCCATCCGCTGCTACCTTCCACCCAAGAGGCGTACCTAACAAACGTTAGGTGGAAGGTAGCTGATGCTCCCATGGGTGTCTCCACCTCGTCCCCCGAAAAGGGGATTTCCGTTGTCACGGTGGACTTCCCGCCGGTGAACGCGTTGCCGGTGCGCGGCTGGTTCGAGCTGGCCGAGGCGGTGCGCGGCGCGGGGCGTGATCCGTCGGTGGGGTGTGTGGTGCTGACGGCGGAGGGGCGCGGCTTCAACGCCGGGGTGGACATCAAGGAGATCCAGACGGCCGGGCGGAGCGCGCTGCTCGGCGCCAACCACTGCTGTGCGGAGGCGTTCGCCGCGGTGTACGAGTGCGAGGTGCCGGTCGTCGCCGCCGTGCAGGGGTTCTGTCTGGGCGGCGGGATCGGACTGGTGGGCAACGCGGACGCGATCGTGGCGAGCGACGACGCCACGTTCGGACTGCCGGAACTGGACCGTGGCGCACTCGGCGCGGCGACGCATCTGGCCCGGCTGGTGCCCCAGCATCTGATGCGCGCCCTCTACTACACCTCGCGCACGGCCACCGCGGCCGAACTGCGGGCGCATGGCTCGGTGTGGCGGGTCGTACCGCGTGCCGGACTGCGCGAGGCGGCCATGGAGTTGGCGCGGGAGATCGCCGCGAAGGACGGACGGCTGATCCGGCTGGCCAAGGCCGCGATCAACGGCATCGACCCCGTCGACGTCCGCCACAGCTACCGCTTCGAACAGGGCTTCACCTTCGAGGCGAACCTCAGCGGAGTCGCCGACGAACTCCGCGACACCTTCGGCACGGGCGGCAAGACCGGTAACGACAGGGGCGAGGGGGCGTAGATGGTCGGGACGGCCGGGAAGATCGGGAAGATCGGGAACAGGGGGCGCGGTGAGTGACAAGACGATGTCCGCCGACGAGGCCGTCTCGCGGCTGGCGAGCGGGATGACCCTCGGCATCGGCGGCTGGGGCTCGCGCCGTAAACCCATGGCCCTGGTGCGAGCACTGCTCCGTACCGGGATCACCGATCTCACCGTCGTCTCGTACGGCGGCCCGGACATCGGCATGCTGGCCGCCGCCGGGCGCATCCGGAAACTGGTCGCCGCCTTCGCCACCCTCGACTCCATCCCCCTCGAACCGCACTTCCGCGCGGCACGCGAGCGCGGCGCCTTCGAACTGATGGAGGTCGACGAGGCGATGTTCATGTGGGGGCTGCACGCGGCGGCCAACCGGCTGTCCTTCATGCCGGTACGCGCCGGGATCGGTTCGGACGTCCTGCGCGTCAACCCCGGTCTGCGCACCGTCACCTCCCCGTACGACGACGGGGAGACCTACGTCGCCATGCCCGCCCTGCGCCTGGACGCGGCGTTCGTGCACGTCAACCGCGCCGACCGGCTCGGCAACGGCCAGTATCTGGGCCCGGACCCGTACTTCGACGACCTCTTCTGCGAGGCGGCCGACACGGCGTACGTCTCCTGCGAACGGGTGGTGGACACGGCCGAGTTGACGAAGGAGGGCCCGCCCCAGTCGCTGCTCATCAAGCGCCACACGGTCACGGGCGTGATCGAGGCACCGAACGGCGCGCACTTCACCTCCTGCGCCCCCGACCACCCCCGCGACGAGGCCTTCCAGAAGCACTACGCCACCACTCCCTGGGCGGAGTTCTCGGAACGGTTCCTGGCAGACGACGAACACGCCTACCAGGCGGCCGTGCAGACCTGGCACAAGGAGCGCTCCTCATGACCACGCCGCCGCCCTCGCACACACCACCGCCGAACGCCGCAGCCCCCTCCCCCACCACCGCAGCCCCGTCCCCCGCCGCCGCGACCGCACGCCCCACCCGCGCCGAGTACTGCGTGATCGCCTGCGCCGAGGCCTGGCGGGACAACGGTGAAGTGCTGGCCAGTCCCATGGGGCTGATCCCGTCACTCGGCGCCCGCCTCGCCCGGCGCACCTTCTCCCCGGACCTGCTGCTGACCGACGGCGAGGCCCTGCTCGTCGGCCTGGACGGCACCGTCGAGGGCTGGTTGCCGTACCGCCGGCACCTGGCCCTGGTCACCGGCGGCCGACGGCACGTCATGATGGGCGCGAGCCAGCTCGACCGGTACGGCAACCAGAACATCTCCTGCGTCGGCGACTGGGCCAAGCCCGCACGGCAGTTGCTCGGGGTGCGGGGCGCTCCGGTCAACTCCCTCAACCACCCCACCAGTTACTGGGTGCCACGGCACTCCCGGCGGGTCTTCGTCGAGAAGGTCGACATGGTGTGCGGGGTGGGGTACGACCGCGCGGCCGGGCATCCCGTGACCGCCCGCTTCCACCGCCTCCCCCGCGTCGTGTCCGATCTCGGTGTCTTCGACTTCGCCACCCCGGACCACTCGATGCGGCTGGCCTCACTCCACCCCGGGGTCACGGTCGAGCAGGTGCGGGAGGCGACCGGCTTCGAACTCGCCGTCCCGGACGAGGTGCCGTACACCCGTGAGCCGACCACGGAAGAGCTGCGCCTGATCCGTGAGGTCATCGACCCGGAGAACACCCGCGCGCGTGAGGTCGCCGGCTGACAGCACCAACGCAGCATTGGCACGGCACGGCACGGCACGGCACCGACAGAGGGGAAGTCACCGATGGACACGGCCCTCACCCGGCTCGTCGGCGTCCGTCATCCGATCGTGCAGACCGGCATGGGCTGGGTCGCCGGCCCCCGTCTGGTCTCCGCCACGGCGAACGCGGGCGCCCTCGGCATCCTGGCCTCCGCGACCATGACCCTCGACCGACTGCGCGATGCGGTACGGGAGGTGAAGTCCCGTACGGACGCGCCCTTCGGCGTCAATCTGCGCGCCGACGCGGCGGACGCCGGGGACCGGGTGGGCGTCATGATCGAGGGGGGCGTACGCGTCGCCTCCTTCGCCCTCGCACCCTCACGTGAACTGATCGCGCAGCTCAAGGAGGCCGGTGTCGTCGTCATCCCGTCCGTCGGGGCACGGCGGCACGCGGAGAAGGTGGCGGCGTGGGGCGCGGACGCGGTGATCGTGCAGGGCGGCGAGGGCGGCGGGCACACCGGCGAGGTGGCGACGACCGTACTGCTGCCGCAGGTCGTGGACGCGGTGGACATCCCGGTGGTGGCGGCGGGCGGCTTCTTCGACGGTCGGGGCCTGGTCGCGGCGCTGGCGTACGGCGCGGCGGGCGTCGCCATGGGGACGCGTTTCCTGCTCACCTCGGACTCGACGGTGCCGGACGCGGTGAAGGCGCGCTATCTGGCGGCGACCGTCAAGGACGTGACCGTGACCCGGGCCGTCGACGGCCTGCCGCACCGCATGCTGCGTACGGACCTCGTCGCCGCCCTGGAGAACTCCGGCCACGCGAAGGCCCTGTCGCACGCGGTCCGCCGCGCGGCCCGCTTCCGGAAACTCTCCGGCCTGACCTGGCGGCAGCTGATCCACGACGGCCTCGCCCTGCGCCACGGCAAGGACCTCACCTGGAGCCAGGTCCTGCTCGCCGCCAACACACCCATGCTCCTCAGGTCGGCGATGGTGGACGGCCGTACGGATCTCGGCGTGATGGCCTCCGGGCAGGTCGCCGGGGTGATCGACGACCTGCCGTCGTGCGCGGAACTGGTGGAGCGGATCATCAAGGAGGCGGACGAAGTACGGAAGCGGCTCACGGTGGCCGGCTGACGAAGCCGCTCACAGCCACTCGACGCCACGTACGCCTCCTCACAACCGCCGGCCTCACAACCGCTCGATGATCGTCACGTTCGCCTGCCCCCCGCCCTCGCACATCGTCTGGAGCCCGTACCGGCCGCCCGTGCGTTCCAGTTCGTGCAGCAGCGTCGTCATCAGCTTGGCCCCGGTGGCGCCGAGGGGATGGCCGAGGGCGATGGCGCCGCCGTTGACGTTGACCCTGTCGGGGTCGGCGCCGGTCTCCTTGAGCCAGGCGAGGACGACGGGGGCGAAGGCCTCGTTGATCTCGACGAGGTCGATGGCGTCGAGGGTGAGGCCGGTCTTCTTCAGCGCGTGCGCCGTCGCCGGTATGGGGGCGGTGAGCATGCGGATGGGGTCCTCGCCGCGTACGGAGAGGTGGTGGACGCGGGCGCGGGGGGTGAGCCCGTGTTCGCGTACGGCTCGCTCGGAGGCGAGGAGGAGCGCGGCGGCGCCGTCGGAGACCTGGGAGGAGCAAGCGGCGGTGACGGTTCCACCGTCGATCACCGGTTTCAGCGCGGCCATCTTCTCCAGCGAGGTGTCGCGGCGCGGGCCCTCGTCGACGGTCACCTCCCCGTAGGGGACGGTCTCCTTCTCGAACCGGCCCTCGTCGACGGCCCGTACCGCCCGCTGGTGGGAGCGGAGGGCGTACTCCTCCTGGTCGCGGCGGCTGATGCCCCACTTGGCGGCGATCATCTCGGCGCCGGCGAACTGGTTGACGGGCCGGTCCCCGTACCGGGCCCGCCAGCCCTCGCTGCCCGCGAACGGTCCCTCGGTGAGGCCGAGCGGTACGGCGGCCTGGCGGGAGGCGAAGGCGATGGGGATCATCGTCATGTTCTGGACGCCGCCCGCGACGACCAGGTCCTGGGTGCCGGAGAGCACGGCCTGGGCGGCGAAGTGCACGGCCTGCTGCGAGGAGCCGCACTGCCGGTCGACGGTCGTGCCCGGCACCTCCTCGGGCAGCCCGGCGGCCAGCCAGCTGGTCCGGGCGATGTCACCGGCCTGCGGCCCGACGGCGTCCAGACAGCCGAAGACGACGTCCTCCACGGCGGCCGGGTCGATGCCGGAGCGTGTCACCAACTCCTTCAGCACATGCGCGCCCAGGTCGGCCGGATGCACCGCGCCGAGCCCTCCCCCGCGCCGCCCCACGGGCGTACGGACCGCTTCGACGATGTAGGCCTCGGCCATGGCGACTCCCCGGACTCGTCAGACTCGTCAGTGGTTGTGTGCGGTCATGTGCGTACGGCGATCCCGTCCAGCACCGTCGACAGGTACTGCCTGGCGATCTCCTCGGCGCTGTACTGTCCGCCGGGCAGGTACCAGGCCGCGGCGACCCATACGGTGTCGCGCAGGAACCGGTAGGTGACCCTCATGTCGAGGTCGTCCCGGAAGACCTGGGCGGCGACCCCTCGCTCCAGTGCGGACAGCCACACCTTCTCGAACCTGGCCTGCGACGCTTCGAGGAACCGGAACCGCTCCTGCGCGATGAGCTGCCGGGCTTCCTTCTGGTAGATCGAGACGGCGGAGCGGTGCCGGTGAATCGCCCTGAACGACTCGGTGACAAGGGCCTCCAGGGTTTCCCTGGGCCCGCGTTCCGCGGCCAGGACGGTGTCGTAGGCGTCCCAGAGCTCGTCGAGGAAGGTCCGCAGGATCTCCTCGAGCATCGCGTCCTTGGACTCGAAGTAGTAGTAGAGGCTGCCCGCGAGCATGCCCGCGTCGTCCGCGATCCTGCGGACGGTGGTGGCGTTGTAGCCCAGGTCGGCGAAGACCGCGGCTGCCTTGTCGAGGAGTTCGCGGCGGCGGGCGGGCGCGGCGGTCACCGGGGGCTTCCCACTCGGCTTCGCGGCGGGTTTCCGGAGTTGCTTCTGAGGCGCTTTCTTGGTCGGCACGGTTCCATTGTGGGCTGCTCCGGTCGTCAGGGATGTTGGCTGCTGACGGCGACGACCTCTCCCGTCATGTACGAGGAGTAGCCGGACGCCAGGAACACGATCACGTTGGCCACCTCCCACGGCTCGGCGTACCGTCCGAAGGCCTCCCGCGCGGTCAGCTCCTCCAGCAGTTCGGGTGTGGTCACCTTCGCCAGGTGCGGGTGCATGGCGAGGCTCGGCGATACGGCGTTGACCCGGACTCCGTACTCGGCGGCCTCCAGGGCCGCGCACCTCGTCAGCGCCATGACCCCGGCCTTCGCCGCCGCGTAGTGCGCCTGCCCGGCCTGGGCGCGCCAGCCGACGACGGAGGCGTTGTTGACGATCACCCCACCGCCGCGCCCCCGCTCCCGTCCTGCCTGGTCACGAAAGAGCCGCAGTGCCGCCCGTATGCACCGGAACGTGCCGTTCAGCGTCACGTCCAGTACCCGGGACCACTGGTCGTCGCTCATGTCGACCAGGGCCGAGGTCCCGCCGAGTCCCGCGTTGTTGACGACTATGTCGAGCCGCCCGTGCTCCCGTACGGCGGCCTCGAACAGCGCGCGCACCTGGTCCTCGTCCGTCACGTCGCAGGGCATCGCTCCGACCGACTCCGCCCCGAACTCCCCGGCCAGCCGGGCCTCGTGCTCCTTGAGCCGTCGGGTGTGCGCGTCGCTGATCAGTACGCGTGCGCCCTCCTCCAACAAGCGCCGCGCGGTCGCCCCGCCGATGCCCGCGCCGGCCGCCGCGGTGACGACCGCGGTGCGTCCGCTGAGCAGTCCGTGCCCGGGGATGTACGCCGGAGCCTCGACGTTGTTCATGAGGGCACGCTAACCTACCAAACACTTGTTAGGGAACCTGCCAAACACTTGTTAGAACGCCCAAACGTTTGTCAGGGAAGGAGGGCACCCCCGTGGACCTGGCCCACTCCCCCGCCGACGAGGCCTTCCGTGCCGAGGCGCGCGCCTGGCTGCGCGACCGTGTCCCGCCCGAGCCGCTGCCCTCCCTGGAGACGGAGGAGGGCTTCGCCGCGCACCGCGCCTGGGAGGCCGAAATGGCGGCGGACCGCTGGTCGGTGGTGAACTGGCCGACGGCGTACGGCGGCCGTGACGCGGGCCTGCTGCGCTGGCTGATCTTCGAGGAGGAGTACTACGCGGCGGGCGCCCCCGGGCGCGTCAGCCAGAACGGCATCAGCCTCCTCGCCCCGACACTCTTCGACCACGGCACGGAGGAGCAACGGGCCCGGGTACTGCCGCCGATGGCCTCCGGGGAGGTGGTGTGGGCCCAGGCGTGGTCGGAGCCGGAGGCCGGGTCGGATCTCGCCTCGCTCACCTCCAGAGCCGTACGCACCGACGGAGGCTGGCTGCTCAGCGGCCAGAAGACCTGGTCGTCGCGTGCCGCCTTCGCGGATCGGGCGTTCGGCCTGTTCCGCAGCGAGCCGGACACCCCGAGACCCCACCAGGGTCTGACGTACGTCATGTTCGACCTGCGCGCCCCGGGTGTGACGGTCCGCCCGATCGGCCGCCTCGACGGCAAGCCGGCCTTCGCGGAGCTCTTCCTCGACGAGGTGTTCGTCCCGGACGAGGACGTCATCGGCGAGCCCGGCCAGGGCTGGCGCATCGCCATGTCCACCGCCGGCAACGAACGCGGCCTGATGCTCCGCTCCCCCGGCCGTTTCCTCGCGGCCTCCGCCCGACTGCACGACCTGTGGCACAGGCGAGGGCGTCCGTCCACGGAGCGTGCCCGGGTGGCCGACGCCCTGATAGGCGCCCGCGCCTACCAACTCTTCACCTACGCCGCCGCGTCCCGCTTCCTCGACGGCACCCCGGTCGGCCCGGAGTCCAGCCTGAACAAGGTCTTCTGGTCCGAGTACGACATGACCCTGCACGAGACGGCACTGGAACTGCTCGGTGAGGAGGGCGAGTTGGCCGACACCGCATGGTCCGAGGGCTATGTCTTCTCCCTCGCGGGCCCGATCTACGCGGGCACGAACGAGATCCAGCGCGACATCATCGCCGAGCGACTGCTGGGGCTGCCGAAGGGGCGACGCTGATGCGAGAAGGCTCCGCCGACACCGAAGGAAGGGCCGCGCGCACGAAAGGGGACGCGGTGACAAGGGAAGAAGCGCCGGGGCCGTCGAAGAGAGGCCGCTGATGCAGTTCCTCCTCGACACCGAACAGCGCGCGTTCGCCGATTCACTGAACGCGATGCTGACGGCCGCCGGCACGCCGTCGGTCATACGGGACTGGAGCCGTGCGGAGCACGCGAGCGGACGCGCGCTGTGGCGCCGTATCGCCAAGGCCGGGCTGTTCGCGCTGGCCGTCCCGGAGGAGTACGAGGGTGTGGGTCCCCTTCCGGTGGAACTGGCCGCCGCCTTCGTGGAGTTGGGCAGGCACGCGGTGCCGGGCCCACTGGTGGAGACGGTCACGGCGGCGGTCCTGCTGGCCGGGCTGGACGACCCGGGCCCGGCGAAGCGTCTGCTCCCGGCACTCGTGGCCGGGGAGGCCATGGCCACGGTCGCGCCCTGGGGGTCGTACGCCCTGGACGGGGACGCGGCGACGACCCGCCTGTCCCTGGCCGACGGCGAACTGCGGCTGGCCCCCGGCCACGGCCCGATCCGCCCGTCCCTGGACCCGGCCCGCCGCCTGACTCCTCTCTCCCCCGGCGGTGAGGTGCTCTCCACACGCCCACCCGTCCCCCGGGCGCTCCTGTGGGCTCGTCTCGCGGTGGCCGCCCAGTCCCTCGGCGTCGGACTGGCCCTGCTGGACCGGACGGTGGCCTACGTCAAGCAGCGAACGCAGTTCGGCGTGCCCATAGGTTCCTTCCAGGCGGTGAAGCACCGGCTGGCCGATGCCAAGATCGCCCTGGAGTTCGCGCGCCCGCTGGTCTTCGGGGCGGCGGTCACGTTGACCCCGGCCGATGTGGCGGCGGCCAAGGTCGCGGCCTGCGAGGCGGCGTACACCACCGCCCGCACCGCGCTGCAGTCGCACGGTGCGATCGGCTACACCGCGGAGTACGACCTGTCCCTGTGGCTGACCAAGGCCCGTGCGCTGCGGACGGCTTGGGGCAGCCCGGCGGAGTGCAGGGACGAAGTCCTGGGCGCCGCCGGTGATTTCAGTGGTGGTGGTCGCTGCTCGTGAGCTCCCGGTACTCCTTTGCCGTCGGCTTCTCGATGCGCGTCCCCGGCCCGAACATGGCCCGGGCGAGACGGGCGCGCAGCCGGTCGGTGGGCCTGACGCGCCGCCGCACCCCATGGGCGTCGACACGCGGCCCGATCTCGTACGGCGGATCCTGCTCATGCTGGGTGAGCGTGAACAGCCGCGCCTGGGAGAGCGGTTCGTGGACCTCGACGTACTCGCCGTGCGGGAGCCGTTTGATGATGCCGGTCTCCCGGCCGTGCAGCACTTTGTCGCGGTCCCGGAGCTGCAGCCCCAGACAGATCCGCTTGGTGACGATGAAGGCGACCACGGGCACGACGAAGAAACCGATGCGCACGAACCAGGTGATCGCGTTGATGGAGAGATGCAGACGGGTGGCGACGATGTCGTTGCCACCGCCGATCAGCAGGACGCCGTACAGACTCAGCCAGGCCACACCGAGTCCGGTGCGCACGGGTACGTTGCGCGGCCGGTCGAGGATGTGGTGTTCGCGTTTGTCGCCGGTGATCCATGCCTCGACGAACGGATAGACGCCGATGGCCAGCATGATCAGCGGGAAGAGGGAGAAGGGGATGAAGACGCCGAGGACGAGGGTGTGTCCGAAGGCGTTGATCTCCCATCCCGGCATCACCCGGATCAGGCCCTCGGAGAAGCCGAGGTACCAGTCGGGTTGGGCGCCGGTGGTGACCAGGTCGGGGCGGTAGGGCCCGAAGGCCCACACCGGGTTGATCGTCGCGATCGCGCCCATGAAGGTGAGCACGCCGAAGACGAGGAAGAAGAAGCCGCCGGCCTTGGCCATGTAGACCGGCATGAACGGCATGCCGACGACGGATTTCTGGTCCCGTCCGGGCCCGGGGTACTGGGTGTGCTTGTGGTAGAAGACGAGGATCAGGTGGGCGACGACGAGCCCCAGCATGATCCCGGGCAGCAGCAGCACATGGATCGGGAAGAGCCGGGAGATGATGTCGTGCCCGGGGAACTCCCCGCCAAACAGGAAGAACGACAGGTACGTCCCCACGACCGGGACGGACAGGATGGCGCCCTGGGCGAAGCGGATGCCGGTGCCGGAGAGCAGGTCGTCCGGGAGCGAGTAGCCGGTGAGGCCGGTGATGATGCCGAGGAACAGCAGCGTCCAGCCGAACAGCCAGTTCAGCTCGCGCGGCTTGCGGAAGGCGCCGGTGAAGAACACCCGCATCATGTGGATGAGCATCCCGGCGACGAAGACCAGCGCCGCCCAGTGGTGGATCTGCCGGATCAGCAGCCCACCGCGTACGTCGAAACTGATCTCCAGCGTGGACTCGTACGCCCGTGTCATCAGGACGCCGTTCAGCGGCTCGTACGTGCCGTTGTACTCGACCTCGACGCCGCTCGGTTCGAAGAACAGGGTCAGATAGACGCCGGTGAGGATCAGGATGAGGAAGCTGTAGAGGCAGATCTCGCCGAGCATGAACGACCAGTGGTCCGGGAACACCTTGCGCAGATTGGCCTTGGCGATCCCGTACAGCCCGAGCCGCCCATCGGCCCAGTCCGCGACCCGCTCCCCTTTACCGGCCTCGCCCCGTCGTCCCCGGCCGCTCGCCGCGGCGCCCCTCGCGCCCCCGCCGCTTCCACGACCACCGCTTCCACGGCCACCGTTTCCGCCACCGCCGTCCGACCTGCCCGCCCGCGCGCCGTCCATGCGTAGCCCTCCCCTCGGCTCGTCCCAGAGTGGCACGCACACCCGTTGATGTAAATGGGGCCCACTCCCCACTTATGCCACTCCGCTTCCACTCCTTACTCGACGAGCCCGAGCCCGCTGATGTGACATGCCCCGAGCCCGCCCGCGCGACGATTCCCCGGGCCGCCTCACCGCTCGCCCCCGACCGTTCGCTATTTTGTTCGCCGCCGTCCCCACCGGCTCAACATCAGTCCCGCACCCTCATAAGGAGCCGGCAGTGGAACCCGAGTCCCCGGAGTCCTCGCCCTCGACCCCGCCCCCGTCCCCCGCCCCGCCCGCCGTCTCCACGTGCTACCGCCACCCGAAAGTGGAGTCGTACGTCCGCTGCACGCGCTGCGAACGGTTCATCTGCCCGGACTGCATGCGTGACGCGGCGGTGGGCCACCAGTGCCCCGAGTGCGTGAAGGAGGGCGCGCGGACGGTCCGCCAGGCGCGGACGGCGTTCGGCGGCCGTATCTCGGTCGTGCCGCTGGTGACGTACCTGCTGATCGCCCTCAACGTCCTGGCCTACCTGGCCGAACTCGTCCGCCCGGAGATCGTGGACGACTTCGCGATGCTGGGACGCGGCCTGGTCGGCCCGGACGGGCTCCACTACGTCTGGCAGGAGGCCTACCCGTCCGACTTCCGCCCCGAGGGCGTGCTGGAGGGCGAGTGGTACCGCCTCCTGACCGGCGCGTTCCTCCACCTGCCGCCCACCGAGGGGACCTTCGGCATCCTCCACATCGTGATGAACATGGCCACGCTGTGGAACGTGGGCCGGGTGGTGGAGACCCAACTGGGCCGCGCCCGCTACCTGACCCTGTATCTGCTCTCGGCCCTCGGCGGCTCGGTCCTCGTGCTGCTCCTCGCCCCGGACAGCAACACGGTCGGCGCCTCCGGCGCGATCTTCGGCGTCTGCACCGCCTACTACGTCCTGGCCCGCCGCCTGGGCGCCGACCCGGCAGGCATCAACCGCTTCATGGCCGGCCTGCTGATCTGGCTGATCATCTCGGCGGTCGTCACATCCTGGCAGGGCCACCTCGGGGGGCTGCTGACGGGCGGCTTGATCGCCCTGGCCTTCGCCTACGCGCCTCGTGATCGACGGCGGGTGCTGGTGCAGGCGGGGGCGTGTGTGGCCGTACTGGCGCTGTTGGTGGTGCTGGCGGTGGGGTAGGTCGTGGCGATGACGGGCTGAGACGCGGAGCACGGCACATCGGGGCTCCCCGCCCCCGACATGCAGCAACGGCGCCTGCCCAGTCGTCCGGTCGGGGACTGGCGGGCAGGCGCCGTCTCGGGGGGTCTGGGGGGTCTCCCCCCAGATGTCCCGCCCGTACGCCGTTGTACGGGACGTGTGTCGGGGTGACCGTCAGGAAACCCCTCAGGTCACCGTGTTTCCGTGGCCGTCGGCCGTCAGACCGTCAGCGCGCGGTCCGTAGGACGGATCGGGGCCGGCAGGTCGCTCGCGCCGGTCAGGAAGCGGTCGCAGCCGCGGGCCGCCGAGCGGCCCTCCGCGATCGCCCACACGATCAGGGACTGGCCGCGACCGGCGTCGCCCGCGACGAACACGCCCGGCACGTTGGTCTGGAAGTCGGCGTCGCGCGCGATGTTGCCGCGCTCGTCCAGCTCCAGGCCGAACTGCTCCACCAGGCCGTTCTCGCGGTCGGTGCCCGTGAAGCCCATCGCCAGCGTCACCAGCTGGGCCGGGATCTTGCGCTCCGTGCCCGGCTTCTGCGTGAGCTTGCCGTCGACGAACTCGACCTCGACGAGGTGCAGCCACTGGACGTTGCCGTCCTCGTCGCCCTCGAAGTGGGTGGTCGAGACGGAGTAGACGCGCTCGCCGCCCTCCTCGTGGGCCGACGTGACCTTGTACAGCATCGGGAAGGTCGGCCACGGCTGGTGCGCGGCACGCTCCTCACCCGGCTTCGGCATGATCTCCAGCTGGGTCACGGAGGCCGCGCCCTGACGGTGGGCCGTACCCACGCAGTCCGCGCCCGTGTCGCCGCCGCCGATCACGACCACGTGCTTGCCCTCGGCCGAGATCGGGGAGGTGACGTAGTCGCCCTCCTGGACCTTGTTGGCCAGCGGCAGGTACTCCATGGCCTGGTAGATGCCGGTCAGCTCGCGGCCGGGGACCGGCAGGTCGCGCGCGGTCGTGGCGCCCGCCGCGATCACGACGGCGTCGTACCGCTTCTTCAGGTCCGTCGCCTTGAGGTCGCGGCCGATCTCGATGCCCGTACGGAAGCGGGTGCCCTCCGCGCGCATCTGCTCGATACGGCGGTTGATGTGCCGCTTCTCCATCTTGAACTCGGGGATGCCGTAGCGGAGCAGACCGCCGATGCGGTCCGCGCGCTCGTACACCGCGACCGTGTGGCCGGCCCGCGTCAGCTGCTGCGCCGCCGCCAGGCCCGCCGGGCCGGAGCCGATGACCGCGACCGTCTTGCCGGACAGGCGCTCGGGAGCCTGCGGGGCGACGTCGCCCGCCTCCCACGCCTTGTCGATGATCGAGACCTCGACGTTCTTGATGGTCACGGCCGGCTGGTTGATGCCGAGGACACAGGCCGACTCGCAGGGGGCCGGGCAGAGGCGACCGGTGAACTCCGGGAAGTTGTTGGTCGCGTGCAGCCGCTCCGAGGCCGCCGCCCAGTCCTCGCGGTAGGCGTAGTCGTTCCACTCGGGGATCAGGTTCCCGAGCGGACAGCCGTTGTGGCAGAACGGGATGCCGCAGTCCATGCAGCGCGACGCCTGCTTCGAGATGATCGGCAGCAGCGAGCCGGGGACGTAGACCTCGTTCCAGTCCTTCAGCCGTACGTCGACGGGGCGGGACTTGGCGACCTCGCGGCCGTGGTTCAGAAAGCCCTTGGGATCAGCCATTGGTCGCCGCCTCCATCATCTTCTCGGTGATCTCGGTCTCGGAGAGACCGGCTCGCTCGGCGGCGTCCTTGGCGGCGAGCACTGCCTTGTACGTGCTGGGGATGATCTTGCTGAAGCGGGTCACGGCCTCGTCCCACTCCGCGAGCAGCTTCTCGGCGACCGTGGAGCCGGTCTCCTCGGCGTGGCGGCGCACCACGTCGTGCAGCCACTGCTTGTCGTCGTCGGACAGGGCCTCGATGGCGCCCACGTTGCCGACGTTGACGTTGTCGCGGTTCAGGTCGATGACGTACGCGATACCGCCCGACATACCGGCCGCGAAGTTGCGGCCCGTCTCGCCGAGGACCACCGCGTGACCGCCGGTCATGTACTCGCAGCCGTGGTCGCCCACGCCCTCGGACACCACCAGGGCGCCGGAGTTGCGGACGCAGAACCGCTCACCCGTACGACCCCGGAGGAACAGCTCGCCGCCGGTCGCGCCGTAGGCGATGGTGTTGCCCGCGATCGTCGAGAACTCGGCGAGGTGGTCGGCGCCCCGGTCCGGGCGGACGATCACACGGCCGCCGGAGAGGCCCTTGCCGACGTAGTCGTTGGCGTCGCCCTCCAGGCGCAGCGTCACACCGCGCGGCAGGAACGCGCCGAACGACTGGCCCGCCGAGCCGGTGAAGGTGATGTCGATGGTGTCGTCGGGCAGACCGGCGCCGCCGAACTTCTTCGTCACCTCGTGGCCGAGCATCGTGCCGACCGTGCGGTTGATGTTGCGGACCTTGACCTGGGCGCGCACCGGCTGGGCGTCGGTGGCGTCCGAGGCGGCCAGCGCGTCCGCGGCGAGCTTGATCAGCTCGTTGTCGAGGGCCTTCTCCAGACCGTGGTCCTGCTCGATCACCTGGTGGCGCACCGCGCCCTCGGGCAGTTCGGGCACGTGGAACAGCGGGGCCAGGTCCAGGCCCTGCGCCTTCCAGTGGTCGACCGCGCGGGTCACGTCGAGCGTCTCGGCGTGGCCGACGGCCTCCTCGATCGAGCGGAAGCCCAGCTCGGCGAGGATCTCGCGGACCTCCTCGGCGATGAACTCGAAGAAGTTCACGACGTACTCGGCCTTGCCGGAGAACCGGTCGCGCAGCACCGGGTTCTGCGTGGCGATGCCGACCGGGCAGGTGTCCAGGTGGCAGACGCGCATCATCACGCAGCCGGACACGACCAGCGGCGCGGTGGCGAAGCCGAACTCCTCGGCGCCGAGCAGCGCGGCGATGACCACGTCACGGCCGGTCTTCAGCTGGCCGTCGGTCTGGACGACGATGCGGTCGCGCAGGCCGTTGAGCAGCAGCGTCTGCTGGGTCTCGGCGAGGCCGAGCTCCCAGGGGCCGCCCGCGTGCTTCAGCGACGTCAGCGGCGAGGCACCCGTACCGCCGTCGTGGCCGGAGATGAGGACGACGTCCGCGTGCGCCTTGGACACACCGGCCGCGACCGTGCCGACGCCGACCTCCGAGACCAGCTTCACGTGAATCCGCGCCTGCGGGTTCGCGTTCTTGAGGTCGTGGATCAGCTGGGCCAGGTCCTCGATGGAGTAGATGTCGTGGTGCGGCGGCGGGGAGATGAGGCCCACGCCCGGCGTCGAGTGACGCGTCTTGGCGACCCACGGGTACACCTTGTGGCCGGGCAGCTGACCGCCCTCACCGGGCTTGGCGCCCTGGGCCATCTTGATCTGGATGTCGTCCGCGTTGACCAGGTACTCGGAGGTCACACCGAAGCGGCCGGACGCCACCTGCTTGATCGACGAACGCCGCGCCGGGTCGTACAGACGGTCCGGGTCCTCGCCGCCCTCACCGGTGTTGGACTTGCCGCCCAACTGGTTCATGGCGATGGCGAGCGTCTCGTGCGCCTCCTTGGAGATGGAGCCGTACGACATGGCGCCGGTCGAGAACCGCTTGACGATCTCGGAGACCGGCTCGACCTCGTCGATCGGGATCGGCTGCCGGTCGGACTTGAAGCCGAACAGGCCGCGCAGCGTCATCAGGCGCTCGGACTGCTCGTTCACACGGTCCGTGTACTTCTTGAAGATGTCGTAGCGGCGCGCCCGGGTCGAGTGCTGGAGGCGGAAGACCGTCTCCGGGTCGAACAGGTGCGGCTCGCCCTCGCGACGCCACTGGTACTCGCCGCCTATGTCCAGGGCGCGGTGGGCCGGCGCGATGCCGGACGCCGGGTACGCCTTGGCGTGGCGGGCGGCGACCTCCTTGGCGATGACGTCGATGCCGACGCCGCCGATCTTGGTGGCCGTGCCGTTGAAGTACTTCTCGACGAACTCGTCGGCGAGGCCGACGGCCTCGAAGACCTGGGCGCCGCGGTAGGAGGCGACCGTGGAGATGCCCATCTTGGACATGACCTTCAGTACGCCCTTGCCGAGGGCGTAGATCAGGTTGCGGATGGCCTGCTCGGGCTCGATGTCGGAGAGGAACGTTCCGGCCCGGACCAGGTCCTCGACGGACTCCATCGCCAGGTACGGGTTGACGGCTGCGGCGCCGTAGCCGATGAGCAGGGCGACGTGGTGGACCTCGCGGACGTCACCGGCCTCGACCAGCAGGCCCACGTGGGTGCGCTGCTTGGTGCGGATGAGGTGGTGGTGGACGGCCGCGGTGAGCAGCAGCGACGGGATCGGCGCGTGCTCGGCGTCCGAGTGGCGGTCGGACAGGACGATCAGGCGGGCGCCGTTGTCGATGGCGGCGTCGGCCTCGGCGCAGATCTCCTCGATGCGCGCGGCGAGGGCGTCACCGCCGCCGGAGACCCGGTACAGGCCGGAGAGCGTGGCGGCCTTCATGCCGGGCATGTCGCCGTCGGCGTTGATGTGGATGAGCTTGGCCAGCTCGTCGTTGTCGATCACCGGGAAGGGCAGGGTGACCGACCGGCAGGACGCGGCGGTCGGCTCCAGCAGGTTGCCCTGCGGGCCCAGCGAGGAGCGCAGCGAGGTGACGAGCTCTTCGCGGATGGCGTCCAGCGGCGGGTTGGTGACCTGCGCGAACAGCTGGGTGAAGTAGTCGAAGAGCAGCCGCGGACGCGAGGACAGCGCGGCGATCGGTGAGTCCGTGCCCATGGAGCCGATCGGCTCGGCACCGGCCTTGGCCATCGGCGCGAGGATGACGCGCAGCTCCTCCTCGGTGTAGCCGAAGGTCTGCTGGCGGCGGGTGACCGAGGCGTGGGTGTGCACGATGTGCTCGCGCTCGGGCAGGTCGGAGAGCTCGATCTCGCCGGCCTCCAGCCACTCCGCGTACGGGTGCTCGGCGGCGAGCTGCGCCTTGATCTCGTCGTCCTCGATGATGCGGTGCTCGACGGTGTCGACGAGGAACATACGGCCGGGCTGCAGTCGGCCCTTGCGGACGACCTTGGAGGGCTCGATGTCGAGGACGCCGACCTCGGAGCCGAGGACGACGAGGCCGTCGTCGGTGACCCAGTAGCGGCCGGGGCGAAGGCCGTTGCGGTCGAGGACCGCGCCGACCTGCTTGCCGTCGGTGAAGGTGACGCAGGCCGGGCCGTCCCAGGGCTCCATCATCGTGGAGTGGTACTGGTAGAAGGCGCGCCGGGCCGGGTCCATGGAGTCGTGGTTCTCCCACGCCTCCGGGATCATCATCAGCACGGAGTGCGGCAGGGAGCGGCCACCGAGGTGGAGCAGTTCCAGGACCTCGTCGAACGAGGCGGAGTCGGAGGCGTCCGGCGTACAGATCGGGAAGATCCGCTTCAGCTTCTCCTGCGGGCCGAACAGGTCGGAGACCAGCTGGGACTCGCGGGCGCGCATCCAGTTGCGGTTGCCCATGACGGTGTTGATCTCACCGTTGTGGGCGACGAAGCGGTAGGGGTGCGCGAGCGGCCACGACGGGAAGGTGTTCGTGGAGAACCGGGAGTGCACGAGCGCGATCGCGGAGGCGAAGCGGCGGTCGGACAGGTCCGGGAAGAAGGGCTCCAGCTGGCCGGTGGTCAGCATGCCCTTGTAGACGATGGTCCGCGCGGACAGCGAGGGGAAGTAGACGTCGACCTCGCGCTCGGCGCGCTTGCGCAGCACGAACGTCTTGCGGTCGAGGTCGATGCCCGCGGCGGGCGCGGCCGTGCCGTCGGCGACGAAGACCTGACGGAAGACGGGCATCGTGGAGCGGGCCGTGGCACCGAGCAGTTCGGGGGCGACGGGCACCTCGCGCCAGCCGAGGACGGTCAGGCCCTCCTCGGCCGCGATCGCGTCGATACGGGCGGCGGCGTCGTCCGCGCCGTCCTCGGGGAGGAAGGCGATACCGACGGCGTAGGAGCCGGCCTCGGGCAGCTCGAATCCGGCCACCTCACGGAAGAACGCGTCCGGCACCTGGGAGAGGATGCCGGCGCCGTCACCGGAGTCCGGCTCGGAGCCGGTGGCTCCGCGGTGCTCCAGGTTGCGCAGAACGGTGAGCGCCTGCTCGACCAGCGCATGGCTCGCCTCGCCGGTGAGGGTGGCCACGAAGCCGACGCCACAGGCGTCGCGCTCGTTGCGGGGGTCGTACATACCCTGCGCGGCAGGGCGAGCATCCATGAACGACCACTTCTGGCCATTCGTGGAGTGCTGGGACGGCTGGCGCGGCGGACGCATCGGCTCTCCCGTCGTCGTCATCTGGCATATGCATTTGCCGAGGGACGACGCTGGCCCTCTGCGCGGAGTGCAAAATTTCGTGCAGGTTACATGATGGAGCGGTTCTCGGGAAGTGGATACTTCGTTCCAACATGCGGGACGCCGCGGGCGCGAAGCGGTGCTGCGCACAGCGGCGAAAGTGAGAAGAGTCGGCCGGGCAGATCCATGTCCGTCGACTCGGGGCGCAGAGGGCGTCGTCGCCCACCACGTGAGGTACTGCTGGGGGTGCGGCACAGGCGTCATTGCCTGAGCGCTTACGGCTCATGCCCGGCGGTTAAGCATTCGAAACCGTCTAGTAACGACTACTTATGCGGCCCCTCGCATACGTAGGCGATCCGATCCATCATACGGCCGTTCCGAACAGGCCGCCCAGGGCGTACGTCACACCCGCGGCGGCGCCTCCGAGGGCCAGCTGACGCAGCCCGCTGAACCACCATGTTCTGGCCGTCACCCGGGCCACCACCGCACCGCACACGAAGAGCCCGAGCAGCGCGACCAGCACGGCCGGCCACAGCACGCTCGCGCCGAACAGATACGGCAGTACGGGCAGCAGGGCGCCCAGGGCGAACGAGCCGAAGCTGGACACGGCGGCGACGGTCGGCGAGGGGAGGTCGCCGGGGTCGACGCCCAGCTCCTCACGCGCATGGATCTCCAGCGCCTGCTCGGGGTCGCTCGACAGCTGCCGCGCCACCTCGCGGGCGAGCCCCGGCTCGACACCCCGGCTCTCGTAGAGCGCGGCCAGTTCCTTCTCCTCGTCCTTGGGGTGCTTGCGCAGCTCCCGTCGCTCGACGTCGAGTTCGGCCTCGACGAGTTCGCGCTGCGAGGCCACGGAGGTGTACTCGCCGGCCGCCATGGAGAAGGCCCCGGCGGCGAGCCCCGCCAGCCCGGCGATGACGACCGCCTCGCGGCTCGCCGATCCCCCGGCGACACCGGTCATCAGCGCCAGATTGGACACGAGCCCGTCCATCGCGCCGAAGACGGCGGGCCGCAGCCAGCCGCCGGTCACGTCCCGGTGGGTGTGGTTGTCGCGGTGCGCCACGTGCAGCGCCGCTTCGGTCTCAATGATCGCCATATCTCGAACGTACGCTCGGAAAATCGCTTCTGCCAGCAAGGAAGGCCGTACTTACCGGGGTTGGGGCGGAGCCCGCCGGGGGCTCGCGACTGTTCGAGGAAACGATGACGCTCATTCGTACATGACGCCGCACAGATGTCGACCGGGTGATACCAGCCCGTTCCGGCGCCGGGCGAGGCACGTGATGTGGCAGAGATCTTGCAGGAAGAAATCTTCAGAGCAGATCAAGCACCAAGCACATCAATCAGGTCAACGGGCCGGACCGCCCCTTGGGCCAGAGAGGCGCCGTATGCCTTCCATCGTCTGCGTTCCGTCGGTACCGGCGCCGGGGGACGCCGCCGATCTCCGCGAGCGGGCGCGCGGAGCCATGCTCGGGCTCGCCGTCGGGGACGCGCTGGGGGCGCCCGCGGAGAACATGAAGCCGTCCGAGATCCGCGCGCGCTGGGGGCGCATCACGGGGTACGTGGCCGAGGACCCCTCCGGCACGGACGACACCGAGTACGCCATCTTCTCCGGGCTGCTGCTGGCCCGGCACGGCTCGGCGCTCACCGTCACGCATGTGGAGACGGCTTGGCACCAGTGGATCGCGGACCGCGACGAGGGCCCGTTCCGGGGCGCCGGCTTCAGCGAACGCGGCACCCTGGAGAACCTGCGCCGGGGCCTGGCCGCCCCCATCTCCGCCCAGCACCGGCACGCCTGGAGCGACGGTCTGGCCATGCGCGCGGCCCCCTTCGGCGTCTTCGCGGCCGGCCGTCCGGCGGAGGCCGCCCGACTGGTCGCCATCGACGGCTCGGTGAGCCACGAAGGGGAGGGCATCTACGGCGGCCAGGCGGTCGCCGCGGGCGTGGCGGCGGCCATGGCGGGCGCACCGACGATAGCGGTGGCGGCCTCCGCCCTGGCGGTCATCCCCGACGACTCCTGGACGGCCCGCTCCCTGCGCCGCGCGATGGCCGCCGCCCACCGCGGCGAACGCGCCGTCCGCTCCGCGGTGGTGATCGGCGGTTACCCCTGGACCGACCTCGCCCCCGAAGCCGTCGCCCTCGCCTTCGGCGCCTACGCGGCGGCCGACGGCGACTTCACCGAGTCCGTCCTCACCGCGGTCAACATGGGCCGCGACGCCGACACCACCGCGGCGGTCGCCGGCGCGTTGGCCGGCGCGACCCGGGGCGCCTCGGCGATCCCGACCGACTGGGCCGCGGCCGTCGGCCCCGCGCGCGGCACCTGCCTGCCGTCGATGGCGGGCCATCACGTGCTGGACGTCGCGGAGTTGCTGGTCCCCGGCGAGGGCGGCAAGTGGGCCACGAGCACGGATCCCCTGCGACACGACGAGTGGCGACTGCCGGACCCGAGCGCCCTCACTTCGGCATCCGACGACAACCTCGCCCTGAGGCCGGACAACAACACGGAGACCCCCTGATGAAACCGCCGACCCCGTGGGACGGGACGACGCCCGGCACAACGCCTTCGCTGTGGGACGAGGAGCCACCGGGCACAACCTCGGCCGCGCACGACGCGGCCCCGCCCGCCACCGCACCCCCCTACGGGGAAGGGGAGCCGCCCGGCGCGAAGCCGATCTCGTGGGACGCGGCGACGACCGCAGCCCCCGCCCCGTCTGCCGAGACCGCGCCCACCGTCGCACCCACCTCGTGGGCGGAGACCATCTCCGGCGGGATGGAACTCACGGTCGTGGCGCAGCCGCTCGCCCCCCGACCCGCGGTCGCCGACGGTGAGAACGCCCCCCACAGGCCACCCGCACCCGACGACGAAAGTCGCACGGGTGATGCCGGTGGTGCGGGTGGTCCTGGTGGTGCCGGTCGGAACAACCCGGCCGAAGGCGAAACCGAGGCCCGCACCGCGCACCCCCCGGAGGGCCGCCGTATCGAAGGCCTCCTCCTCGGCCTCGCCGCGGGCGACGCCGCCGGCTGGCCGGCCGCCCGCCACCGCGCCGCCCGCATGCCGGAGTGGACCCGCCGCCTCACCCGCGAACTGGACACGTTCGCGGAGCAGAACGCGACCACCACGCTGCCGGTGCCGATCGCGCTCAACCAACCCCCCGAGCCCCTACGCCTCGGTCCCTCCGACGACGCGGAGTGGGCGGCGTTCGCGGCGGAGGCCGTACTGCGGGCCGGGGACGCGGGCGCACTGGGCGACCTGAGCCTGGAAAGACGCACCCGAGCCTCCATCGACCTGTCCTGGAACGCCGTTGCCAGCGAGATCGCGGCGGCGGCGGAACGCGCCCCCGAGGTCGAGTCCGCCGTACTCCCCCTGCGCGCCCGTATCTCCGTACGCGCCGGACTGGGCAACCTCGCCACCGGCCTGCGCCCACCCGCCACCGGCCACGACAACCCGCACTACTTCGACGACGCGGCCTGTGTACGCGCCTGCGTGCTGGCGATCGCCCACCCCGGCGAACCCCGACCGGCCGCCGAGCTGGCCGAGTTCGACGCCCGCTACACCCAGGACGGCGACGGGGTGCACGGCGCCCGCGCGATGGCCGCCGCACTGGCACTCGCCCTGGTGGGCGCGGACGTGGACGACTGCGTGGCGGCGGCGCTGGCCGAACTCCCCGAGGAGACCGAGATCGGCCGCAACGCCCGGCACGCCCTGGACCTGGCCCACCGCCACAAGAGAGAAGGAA
This sequence comes from Streptomyces ipomoeae 91-03, assembly GCF_000317595.1. Lineage (GTDB taxonomy): Bacteria > Actinomycetota > Actinomycetes > Streptomycetales > Streptomycetaceae > Streptomyces > Streptomyces ipomoeae. The sequence goes on from NZ_AEJC01000432.1 coordinate 55,965, forward strand.
CATTCGCTCTGGTGCCGCTCCTTGAGCACCAGATCGTCGACCATGTCTACAGCTACGGCATCGCCGCCGCCGAGACCGTCCCCGTGGCCCTCGCCCTGGCCACCGCCGCCCGCGGCCGGATCGCCGAGGCGGTCCCCGCAGCCGCCTGTCTCTCCCGCGTCGCCGACTCCGCCCCCGCCCTCGCCGGCGCCCTGACCGGCGCGCTCAGCGGCGGCGCCGCCATCCCCGACGCCTGGCGGGACGCCTGCCGCACCCTCTCCGGCTGCGCCCTCCCCCGCCTCACCGGTACGGATCTCGTACACCTCGCCGAACTTCTCGCAGCCACGGAACTGGCCGTCCCAGGAGGATGATTCGGGCATGACGCCCTCCCCGGAACCCCCTGCTGAAGGCACCCCCGAACCGACCGCCGAAGCGACCGGCGGACCGACAACCGACGCACCCACCGAAGTAACCGCCGACGCACCCCCCACAGCGGCCCTCGAAGACCGCGTCACCGGCGCCCTGGTCGGTGCCGCGGTCGGTGACGCGCTCGGCGGCCCGGTCGAGGGCTACGCCCCGGAGCAGATCCTCGAACGCCACGGAGGCCGGGTCCACGGCATCGTCGGCCCCTGGAACGGCGACGACTGGCGCACCGCCCGCCCCATCGCCCCGTACCACAAGGGCGACGGCCATGTCACCGACGACACCTTGATGACGCACGCGCTGGTAAGGGTCTACGCGAAGGTCCGCGACCACCTCGACGCGTACGCGATCGCCGAGCACCTGGTGCCGGACCTGATGACGACCCCCCGCTGGATCCCGGAACTGGAGGCCGAGGCCCTGCCCCTGCACCGTGTCTTCCTCGCGGAGAAATGGCTGGTGGCCCGCCTCCACTACGGCCACATCGACCCCCGCGAGGCCGGCGTCGGCAACATCGTCAACTGCGGTGCCGCGATGTACATGGCCCCCGTCGGCCTGGTCAACGCCGCCGACCCCAGGGGCGCGTACGCCGAGGCGCTCGACATCGCCGGTGCCCATCAGTCGTCGTACGGCAGGGAGGCGGCGGGCGTGTTCGCGGCGGCGGTGGCGGCGGCTTGCCGGCCGGGCGCGACCGCCGAGTCGGTGATCGGGACATGCGTCCGCCTGGCGAAGGACGGCACACGCCAGGCGATCGAGTCGGTGTGCGAAGTCGCGTCCCGCCACTCGGACTTCGAGTCGGCGCTGCGCCCCCTGCGCGAGGCGGTGACCCCCTTCGACACGGTCGGCCCCGACTACCGCGCCCCCTCCCTCGGCGCCCGCCGCCCCTCCCGTCTGCACGCGATCGAGGAACTGCCCATCGCCCTGGGCATGTTGCTGGTGGCCCGCGGCGACTACCGCCACGCGGTCCTGGGTTCGGTGAACTACGGCCGCGACTGCGACTCCATCGCCACGATGTCGGGCGCCCTGGCGGGAGCGCTGGGCTCGGAGATCCCGCCGGACTGGGCGAAAACGGTCGCCGAGGCCAGCCGCCTGGACCTGCACGCGCCGGCGACGACCCTCGCCGAGGTCACCCGGGAGATCCACGACCGGGACGTACGCCGCCGCCGGGCCCACGAGGCCGCCTTCACCGCCCTGGCGGTCGCCCGGTGACCCCTCTCCGCCTCACCTGGGTCCAGCCGGAGGACCTGCTGGGCCATGAACTCCACCAGGCGTCCCAGGACGGCCGCGAGCCCACGGCCATCGCCGCCCGCTGGTACGCGGCGGGCGGCGGGGAGGCCCCCGCGCGTGCGGGCGCCTCACCACAACCGGCGTCGCGGTATCTGCGGTTGCTGGCCGAGGACTTGCTGGACGAACTGGCGGACCTGCCGAGCGGCTTGGCGGACGAGGAGCCGACAGAACTGAGCAGGATCAAGGCGCTGTGCCGGCTCCGGCCCGCTCGGCCTGCGGGCAGTCGTGCCGCTGGGGCGATGGAGGTCCCCCCGCACAAACAAAGCCGAGAGTGGGGGAGGGTGGGCGCAGGCGGCACCCCGCAAGCGCCGGTAAGCGCAACGCCCGGGGGTCCGGGGGCGGAGCCCTCAGCTTCGGGAAGGGGTGGGCCCGGGGAAGAAACCCCTCCCACCCCAGCCGCCCACCTCCACCGCCTGGAAGCCGCCTGGCTGGGCCGCGCCGCCGGCTGCCTCCTCGGCAAACCCGTGGAAAAACTCCCCCTCCCCGCCATCCGCCAACTCGCGAAGTCCACCGGCAACTGGCCCCTGACCACCTTTTTCACCGCCAGAGGCGTCCCCGCCGGCCTCTTGCAGGCCCACCCCTGGAACCGCCGCTCCGCCCCCACCTCGCTCGCCGAGAACATCGACGGCATGCCGGAGGACGACGACCTCAACTACCCCCTCCTCAACCTCCTCCTGCTCCAGCGCCACGGCCCCGACTTCACCACCACCGACGTAGCCCGCCTCTGGCTGGACGAACTTCCCGCAGGCCGCACGTTCACCGCCGAACGCATCGCCTACCGCAACCTCCTCACCGGCATCGAGCCACCCCGCACGGCCCGCCACCGCAACCCGTTCCGCGAATGGATCGGCGCCCTGATCCGCGCCGACGTCCACGGCTGGACCAACCCGGGCGACCCGGCCGCCGCAGCCGAACAGGCCCACCGCGACGCCACCCTCACGCACACGGCGAACGGCGTCTACGCCGCGATGTACATCGCGGCCACCATCGCCGAGGCCGCGACCGGCACCCACGACATCCACCACTGTCTGCGCACCGGCCTGACCGTCGTCCCCCCGAACTCCCGCCTGGCGAAGGCGATCCACCACGCCCTTCAACTGGCCCACGAGAACCGGGACTTCGACACGGTCGTGGACGAACTCCACACCACCTACGCCGACCACCACTGGGTCCACGCCATCCCCAACACGGCCCTGCTCACCGCCGCCCTCACCCACGCGGACGGCGACTTCACCGCCTCCATCTGCCGCGCGGTGTCGGGCGGTTGGGACACCGACTCCAACGGCGCGACGGCGGGCAGCATCGCGGGCCTGCTGGCCGGCTCCCCGGACGCACTCCCCGATCGCTGGACGGCCCCCCTCAAGAACCGCCTGGCCACCTCGATCGCCGACTTCAACGGCATCGGCTTCGACGCCCTCGCCCAGCTCACCCTCCGGGAGACCGCTCCTCCATGCCCGCAGTGAACGAGTCCGTGCCCCCAGTGAACGAGTCCCTGACCGCGGCGAACGAGAAGCCCGCCCCGCTCACCCACCTCCGGGTCCTCGATCTGGCCACCCTCTTCGCCGGTCCCCTCGCCGCCACGATGCTCGGTGACTTCGGCGCGGAGGTCATCAAGGTCGAGCACCCGACCAGACCGGACCCGTCCCGTGGTCACGGCCCGTCGAAGGGCGGTGTGGGCCTGTGGTGGAAGCTCCTCGGCCGCAACAAGCGCACACTGACGCTCAACCTCTCCAGCCCCGGCGGCCGCGACACCCTTCTCCGCCTCGCCGCGACCTCCGACGTCATCATCGAGAACTTCCGCCCCGGCACCCTGGAGAAGTGGGGCCTGGGCTGGCGGGACCTCTCCGCGGTGAACCCCCGTCTGGTCCTGGCCCGCGTCACCGGCTTCGGCCAGTTCGGCCCGTACGCGCATCGCCCCGGCTTCGGCACACTGGCCGAGGCGATGAGCGGCTTCGCCGCGATCACCGGCGAGCCCGACTCCCCGCCGGTCCTGCCGCCCTTCGGCCTCGCCGACTCGATCGCGGGTCTGACGACGGCGTACGCGGTGATGACGGCGCTCGCCGCCCGCGACCGCACCGGCGAGGGCCAGGTCGTCGACATGGCGATCATCGAGCCGATCCTCACGGTCCTCGGCCCCCAGCCCCTCTGGTACGACCAGCTCGGCCACGTCCAGCCCCGCACCGGCAATCGTTCCGCCAACAACGCCCCCCGCAACACCTACCGCACGGCGGACGACACGTGGGTGGCGGTCTCCACCTCGGCGCAGTCGGTGGCGGAACGGGTGATGCGCCTGGTCGGCCGCCCCGAACTGATCGACGAGCCCTGGTTCGGCTCCGGCGCCGAACGCGCCCGCCACACGGACGTCCTCGACGAGGCGGTCGGCGCGTGGATCGCCCGCCACACCCGCGAGGAGGTCATCGAGGCGTTCGAGAAGGCGGAGGCGGCGGTCGCCCCCATCCAGGACGTACGGGACGTGATGACGGACCCCCAGTACCAGGCCCTGGACACGATCACGACCGTCGACGACCCCGACCTGGGCCCGCTGCGCATGCAGAACGTCCTCTTCCGGCTCTCCGCCACCCCCGGCGCCATCCGCTGGGCGGGCCGCCCGCACGGCGCGGACACGGAAGCGATCCTCACCGAACTGGGCCTGACGGAGACGGACATCGCCACGCTCCGCGAGGAGGGCGCCCTGTGATCCCCCTGACCTGGCTCTACGTCCCCGGGGACCGCCCGGAGGTCGTCGCCAAGGCCCTGGCCTCCGGCGCGGACGTGGTGATCGTCGACCTGGAGGACGCCGTCGCCCCCGATCGCAAGGAGTACGCCCGCGCGGCGACGGCGGACCTGCTCTCGGAACCCCCGCCGGTCCCGGTCCACGTCCGCGTGAACCCCCTGCACACGGCCCGATCGTCAGCGGACCTGAAGACCCTGACCCCGCTCCCGGGTCTCTCCGGCCTCCGCCTCCCCAAGGTCACATCCCCTGCCGACGTCGTACGCGTCGCGGAGCGGACCGCCCCCGCCGAAGGTGGCGCCCTCCCCCTGTACGCCCTCGTCGAGTCGGCCCTGGGTGTGGAACGCGCCTACGACATCGCGTCCGCCCACCCCGCCGTCCACGGCATCGCCCTGGGCGAGGCCGATCTCCGCGCCGACCTGGGCGTACGGGACGACACCGCCCTGGACTGGCCCCGTTCCCGAGTCGTCCTGGCCGCCCGCGCCGCCGGTCTCCCCTCCCCCGCCCAGTCGATCTACCCCGACACCAGGGACCTGGACGGCCTCTCCCACTCCTGCGCCCACGGCCGCACCCTGGGCTTCATCGGCCGCGCGGCGATCCACCCCCGCCAACTCCCGGTCATCGAGAAGGCATACGCCCCCACCCAGCAGGAGATCGAATCGGCTCAGGAAATCATCGAGGTGGCGGCCTCGCTCCCGGGCGCCCACTCCCTCCCGGACGGCCGCTTCATCGACCCGGCGGTGGTAGCGGGCGCCCACCGAACCCTGACCTTGGCCAACCGCCCCACCAAACGCTGACCACCCCCGAACCCGAAAACCCACCCGCCCTGAAGAGGCGGGTGGGTGGGGAACATCCGCCGCGAGCGGCGGATCACAGCAACCGAAGCGAAACCTCAGCTCTTCTCGACAGGCTCAGCCCGGTCCTCGTCCTTGGCGTCAGCGGACTCCGAGCTCTCGTCGCCCTTCTCCTTCGACTCCGCCGAGGCCTCCACCGACTCCGCGTCACCGTCCTTCTCGACGTCCGCGGTGTCCCCGCCCTCGCCCAAGGCGCCGGGCTCGACGATCTCTTCCCGCCCCGGCCGCTTCCGAGCCGACAGGACGATGTAGACCACGGCGAGGATGAACACGAACAGCGCGGTCCAGTTGTTGAGGCGCAGCCCGAGAATGTGGTGGGCGTCGTCGACGCGCATGTACTCGATCCAGAACCGCCCGGCGCAGTACGCGGCGACATACAGCGCGAACGCCCGCCCGTGCCCGAGCTTGAACCGACGGTCGGCCCAGATGACGAGCAGCGCGACACCGATGCACCACAGCGACTCGTAGAGGAACGTCGGGTGGTACGTCCCCGGCACCCGCCCGTCCGTGGAGGACGTGATCTCCAGGGCCCACGGCAGATCCGTCGGCTTCCCGTACAGCTCCTGGTTGAACCAGTTGCCCCACCGCCCGATCGCCTGTGCGAGGGCGATGCCGGGTGCGACGGCGTCGGCGTACGCGGGCAGCGGGATACCACGACGGCGGCACCCGATCCACGCCCCGACGGCCCCGAGGGCGATCGCGCCCCAGATACCGAGGCCGCCCTCCCAGACCTTGAAGGCGTCCACCCAGTCACGGCCCTCGCTGAAGTACAGCTCATAGTCCGTGATCACGTGGTAGAGCCGTCCGCCGACGAGGCCGAAGGGCACGGCCCAGACCGCGATGTCGGCGACCGTACCGGCCTGCCCGCCCCGGGCGATCCAGCGTTTGTTGCCGAGCCAGACGGCTACGAAGACACCGATGATGATGCAGAAGGCGTAGCCGCGCAGCGGGACGGGACCGAGGTACAGGACCCCGCGCGACGGGCTGGGAATGTAGGCAAGTTCCATGGCAGGACCGACGCTACCCTGCCGTGCCCTGGAGACGGCAGGCAGCCCGGCAACGGGTCCATAACGCCGCGCGCCGAAGCACCCGGCTCGACCGCATCACCACTGTCACCCCTTGGCCTTCGCCTCCACCATCTGCTTCAGCTTGGCGGGGGTCATCGACCGGTCCGCGTAGATGTTGGTGCCGTTGAGGAAGACGGTCGGAGTGCCCCCGAAACCGCCCTTCTGGAAGGCCTTGTTCGACTTCCCGACCCAGCTGTTGTGGGTGCCGTCCTCCACGCACGTACGGAAGGCGGAGGAGTCCAGCCCGTCGACCTTCTTGGCGAGGTCGAGGAGCTTGCTGTCGCTGGCGTAGTCGTCGTTGGTCTCGGCGGGCTGGCTCTCGTAGAGCACATCGTGGTAAGCGGGGAACCTGCCCTCGTTCTGCGCGCACGCGGCGGCGTTGGCGGCCTTGCGGGAGCCGCTGCCGCCCATGTTGCCGTCGATCAGGGTGACGAGGTGGTACTCGACCTTCAGCTTCCCGGCCTCGGTCAGCTCATGGATCGTCGAGCGGTACGCGTCCTCGAAGGACTTGCAGGCCGGGCAGCGGAAGTCCTCCCAGACCGTGAGGGTCGACCGGGCGCCGGCGTCCCCCACGGGGATCGCGAGGCTGTCCTCGCCGTTGGCCCCCAAGGGCTCCACGACCGGGCCCGAGGTGTCGGCGCTGTCACCCTTGTCCGCGTTCGCCGCCACGACGCCGATCACGGCGGCCAGGCCCAGGACGCACAGCCCCGAGGCACCGACGATCAGGGTCCGACGTCGCTTCTCCGCGGCCTTCTGCTTCTCGCGCTCCTGTGCCAGCCGCTCACGGGCGGTGCGCTTTCCATCACGGTTCTTCTCGCTCACATCCCGCAGAACGAACCGGGGAG
>NZ_AEJC01000433.1 GCF_000317595.1 Streptomyces ipomoeae 91-03
CCGCCTCCCGTAACGGCCGGTCACCTGAGCCGGCCCTCCGGCAGTCCCCTCCTCCCCCAGGCCCCTCAGCCGGGACCTGGCCTCATCGCGTTGCCCTGCAGCCGTTCCAGATCGGACGGACGTACCTGGATGGTGAGGACGGCGATCAGCGCGGCGAGAACCGTGAAAATCGCGGCCATGACAAAGGCGGCCGACGCACCGGCGGTGAGTACCTCGTCGGACCAGGGCGGCGGGAGTTGCCCGGTGCGTTCGAATCGCAGGCGTTCGGTCGGGGTCGCCCGGGAGAGGAAGCGGGGGATCTGTTTCTCGGCCTCGTTGGTGCTGGCCGTGCCGTACATCGTGACGAGGATGGAGAGTCCGAGTGAACCGCCGACCTGCTGGGTGGCGTTGAGGAGGCCGGAGGCCGCCCCCGTCTCGTGGGTGGGGACGTTGGACAGCGCCATCAGGGTCAGCGAGACGAACTCCATGCCCATGCCCAGGCTGAAGACGAGTATCGGCCCGAGCACGCTGCCGGCGTACGTGGAGTGGACGTCGGTCAGCGTCAGCCAGCTCAGGCCGGCCGCCGCGAGGATCGCGCCCACCACCATGAACGGCTTGGGCCCGTACACGGGCAGGAACCGCGACGCCAGCCCGGCGCCGATCGCGATCACCGCGCTGACCGGCAGGAACGCGAACCCGGTGGCCAGGGGGCTGAAGTCCAGCACGTTCTGGGTGAAGAGCGTCAGGAAGAAGAACATGCCGAAGATCGCGGCGGCCAGGCACAGCATGATGCCGTACGTGCCCGCGCGGTTGCGGTCGGCGAACATGTGCAGCGGGGTGATGGGCTGCCGGGAATGCTTCTCCACCAGCACGAACACCACGAGGAGGACGACGGCCCCGGCGAACGCGCCCAGCGTCAGGGCGTCCCGCCAGCCGTCCTGGGCGGCCCGGATGAACCCGTACACCAGCAGGACCATGCCCACGGTGCAGGTCAGCGCGCCGATGATGTCGAAGTGGCCCGGATGGCGTTCGGACTCCCTGATCCAGCGGGGGGTGGCCAGGACGATGAGCAGCCCGATCGGCACGTTGACGAAGAGCACCCATCGCCAGTTCAGCCACTCCACGATCACGCCGCCCGCGAGCAGTCCGATCGCGCCGCCGCCGGCCGAGACCGCGGCGAAGACCCCGAACGCCCGGTTGCGTTCCGGCCCTTCGCGGAACGTCGTGCTGATCAGCGCGAGGGAGGTCGGCGACGCGATGGCACCGCCGACGCCCTGGAGGGCACGGGCGGCGAGGAGTTGACCGGAGTCCTGGGCGAGACCCCCGAGGAGGGAGGCCAGCACGAACAGCAGGACGCCGAAGACGAAGACCCGGCGCCGCCCGAGAATGTCACCGGCCCGGCCGCCGAGCAGCAACAGGCCGCCGAACGTCAGGGTGTACGCGTTGACCACCCAGGCCAGGCTCGTGGTCGAGAAGTCCAGGGACCGCTGGATGTCCGGCAGCGCGATGTTCACGATGGTGATGTCCAGCACCACCATCAGCTGACACGACGCGATGACGAACAGCGCCATCGCACCGCCGCCACCACCCGTTTCCCGGGTGGTGGTCCCCACTGGGGAGCTCGGCTGCGGGCTGTTGCTCATGGCGCATCGCTCGGCATCGGTCAGTGAACGGTCACGTCCACTCCTACGTCCGTTGTTCGACCGTACGCCCGCCCCGCGCCCGTCACCACTCGAACACCACGGGCCCGGACAGGCCCTGAGCCAGACCCTGAGCCAGGCCCTGGGCGCCACCGCCCGTCATGCGGGGCGCACGGCCCGTTACGGGTCAGTGGCCGCGGAACGCCTCTTCCAGCCACCAAGAGCCGTGGTCGGCGGTCACCTTGGCGTCGATGAGGAGGGGCGCGGAGCGGGGTCCTGCGAGCCAGGCTTCGAGGAGTTCGAGGTCGGTGGGGGTGCGTACGGTGATCGCCTCGAAGCCGTAGCCGCGGGCCAGGGCGGCGATGTCGGTCGGGGGGAAGGTGACCGTGTCGAGGGGGTGGCCGGCGGGCCCGAAGTGGTGGACCTCGGCTCCGTAGGCCTCGTCGTTGTGGACGACGACCACCATGGGCAGGCCGAGCCGTCGTACGGTGTCCAGTTCGACGGCGCCCATCAGGGCTCCGCCGTCGCCGAGGGCGGCCACCGGGAGACGGTCGGGGCGGGCCAGAGCCGCGCCGATGGTGGTGGCGAGGCCCAGGCCGATGGACTGGAAGGCCTGGGTGAAGCAGAAGCCGTGGTGGTCCGGCACCGACAGATAGGCGCTCGGGTGGCCCATGAAGTTGCCGGAGTCCACGCCGATCACGCGCTCCGCGGGCAGGAGGTCGTCCAGCGCGATGCTCAGCGTTCGTGGGTCGATCCGCCCCTGGCCGCTCTCGTCCTCGTACGGCACGTCCCGCCACCGTACGCGGGTGGCGATGGCGGCTCCGGTGTCGGCGGTCCGGTAGCCCTGCCGTGGGCCGCCGGCATCGCTGCCGCTCGCGCCGGTCGCGAGTACCTGACGTGCCGTGAGTTCCACGTCGCCGGTGACGCCCAGGTGCACCGGCCGGTGCGCGCCGAGGGCCGAGGGGTCGTCGTCGACCTGTACGACGGTGGTGTCGGGGCCGATCAGGGTGCCGTGGCGCATGGTCCACATGTTCAGGGAGCAGCCCCAGCCGATGATCAGGTCGGCGCCCTGGATGAGTTCGGTCGCGAGCGGTGAGGCGAAGCCTCCGGAGATGCCGAGGGACCAGGGGCTGTCGTGGAAGAGCCCGTGGGCGACGGCGGAGGTGGCGAGCAGGGCGCCGTGGCGGTCGGCGAGTGCGAGCAGGGCCTCACGGGCTCCGGGGGTGCGGGCGCCCCGGCCGGCCACGAAGACGGGGCGTCGGGATGTCTCCAAAGCCCTTGCCAGCCCTGCCACTTGGTCCGGGTCCGGTTCGACCGACGGTCGTGGGGGTGGCGGCGCGACCGTACGCGGCGCGGTGCCGGGGGCGTCCTGCGCCTGTACCTCCAGGGGCAGGTTGAGGAGTACCGTCCGGCGTTCGTGCAGGGCGAGACGTACGGCCGCGCAGGCCTCCTCCACTGCCGAGTCGGCCGAGGTGATGCGGGCCGTGGCCGCGCCGACCGCGTGCGCCAACGCCTCTTGGTCGATGTGGAAGTTGGACCTCGGCCGGGTGACCTCGGCGGCCAGAACGAGCAGCGGGGTGCGGCTCTTGGCGGCCTCGGTGATGCCGGTCATGGCGTTGGTGAGGCCGGGGCCCTGGTGCACGGTGAGCGCGGCGAGGGTGCCGCTCGTGCGTGCGTACGCGTCGGCCATGGTCGCCGCGCCGCCCTCGTGCCGGGCGGCGACGAATCGCGCGCCGGCCGCGACCAGGGCGTTGGTGAGGTGGAAGTTGCCGGAGCCGACCACGCCGAAGACATGGTCGATCCCGGACGCGTACAGAGCCCGGCCGACCGCTTCGGCGACCTTCATGAGCGCTCCACCAGGGCGAGGACCCGCGCGGGTGAGCCGGAACCCGCGACGATGGGCAGCGGCCCCGCGACGACGACGGCACCGGTCGGGGGCAGGGCCGCGAGGTTGCGCAGCTGGGTCAGGCCGTACTTGTCGTTGCCCAGGAAGTAGGAGTGGCACGGGAAGACCGGGTCGAACGAGTGGGCGCGTCCGGCGTCGGTGCCGACCGTCTCCACACCGAGGCCGATCACCGGTGTCTCGTACGCCACCCAGCGGGCGCAGTCCGCGGACAGGCCGGGGGTGTGCGGCCCGTTCTCGTCGGCGTTGAGGAACGTCTCCTGGGAGTGGGCGCGGGCGTCCCAACCGGTGCGCAGCAGCAGCCAACCGCCCTCGGGCAGCGGCCCGTTGTCGGCCTCCCACGCCTTGATGTGGTCCACCTCGACGAGGAAGTCGGGGTCCGCCGCCGCCTCGGCCGTGAAGTCCAGCACGGCCGCGGGCGCGATCAGCCGTCGTACCGGCACCGACGCCACGTCGTCCAGGTCCTTGCCCGAGACCCAGTGGACCGGTGCGTCGAAGTGGGTGCCGGTGTGCTCGCCGCTGCGGAAGTTGTTCCAGTACCAGGCCGGGCCCCGGTCGTCGTACCGGCTGATCTCCTCCAGCTCGAACACCTGCGTCTGGCCGAACTCGGGTGGCAGCTGGATCACCGGCGTCGACGACGACAACGGCGACGTGAGGTCGACGACTTCGATCCCACCACTGTGTATCCCGGCCACCAGGCCTGCGAGAACGGACGGCTTGACCATGTCGGCCTCCTGAGACGGTCGCGGCTGGGGTGAACTGTCCACCCTGCGGGGCATGGTGACGTCCTACCACCCTGCCCTGCCATGCCACCGAGAAATCGCTTGGCCGATCGAGCCGGACAGCGCTACGCTCGCCCGCGATGACGACTCACTCTGTTGACAGATTGGGGGTCCCGTCCGCGTCAGGTGAGTGCTGATGGGTACTCATATCGCGAACGGGGATTCCCGGCTTTCCTTCTGGGCGCGCGTGCGGGAGTTCGCCGTGCCGCCCTCGATGATCGAGGTCGCGACCGCCCGTCGACTTGTCGGCGACTGGGCGGGGGCGTGCGCTGCCGCAGGCATCGATGTCGATCTGAATGTGCGTGCGGTGGCGCGTACCTATGGGCAGGATCTCGCGGCCCGACTCCGCGACGACCTACGGCACTTGGCGCCGGACCTGTTGCGCTGGCACATGCCGAGGGTCGCTCCCGACGGGTTGTTGCGGCCGAGCCTCACCATCCCGCTGGCTCGGTACGACGCCGTGGGGCCCAAGGGTCCGTACCCGGTGCGACTCGTGGTGCGGACTCCGCCCGCCTGGGCGGACGGTGGGCAGCGGATCAGCCTCGCGTTGTGGGACGGGTCCCGCTCCGAGGTCGGTGGCTGCCGGCATCCGCATCCTCGTCCCAGTCGGCGGTTCCGGCTCGATCTGCATCGCCATCTGTGGGACGTGCGCAGGGTCGGTGAGCTGCGGGACCGGGCCGGGGTGGATGGGCTGACGGTCGAGGGTTCGCTCGGCCATGGGCTGCCCGTCGGTGGCCCCGCCGTGCCGGACCCGGCGTTGGCGGAGCTCGTACCGCCGGAGGCCGGCTGTGCCGTCGGGCGGTGGGCGGACGAGGCGGCGATCCTGTTGCGGGCCGAGGGGCGGTCCAGCGGGCCCGTCCTCGTACGGTTCGGGGGCCGGCGTCGGCTGATCCTGGACCTGGACACGGACGCCACCTCGTACACCGGCTCCGGTTCACATCCCGGTTCCGCCTCGTACCCCGGTTCTGGTCCGTACCCCAGTTCCGCCGCGGACACCGGCTCCGCCTCGCACACCGGTTCCGGTTCGTACACCGGTTCCGGTTCGTACCGCAGCTTCGGCTCGGACTTCGGTCTCGGCTCAGGCTTGGGCTCGGGTCCCGGCTCCGGCTCGGGACCCGGCTCGGGCTCCGGTCCCGGCTCCGGCTCGGGACCCGGCTCGGGCTCCGGTCCCGGCTCCGGCTTGGGACCCGGCTCCGGCTTCGGTCCCGGCTCCGGCTTGGGACCCGGCTCGGGCTCCGGTCCCGGCTCCGGCTCGGGACCCGGCTCGGGCTCCGGTCCCGGCTCCGGCTTGGGACCCGGCTCCGGCTTCGGTCCCGGCTCCGGTCCTGACTCCGGCTTGGGACCCGACTCCGGCTCGTGCCCCGGTCCAGGCCTCGGCCTGCGCTCGGGCCCCGCCTTCGGTTTGCGTTCAGCTCCGGCCTTCGGCTTGCGCTCGGAGCCGGTCTTGGGGTCGCTGCCGGTGCTGCCCGATGCCGCGACCTGGGTGTTGCCCGATCTGGAGTTGATCCGGGCGGGTGCGATCGAGATCGATCGGCTGCATCCGCTGGTCGCGTCGGCGTTGGTTCCGGGGCATGTCGCCAGGGGTCCGTCCCGGGCGCCGGAACAGGACGGGGGACCGCGGGTCGTGGAGTGCCGCGGTGCTCGGCATCGGATCGGGCTGGTCGACGGGGTGCTGGCCCCGTTGGACCACGATCCGGACGAGATCCGGCGGGAGGAACTGCTGGTCGCGCTGACCGGTACTCCACTCCCCTGTCTCCGCGCGATCGACGAGGCGCACCGTCGCCCGGACTGTCTGTCCGGCGTACGCGAACGCCTCGACCACGGCGACACCGCCGGTGCGCTGGCCGTCGTCGAGGGTCTGCTGGGCCCCGACGCGGTGTTGCGCGACGGTGCGCTGCGGGACGAGTTGGAGGAGGCGGCGCGGCGGCGGATCGCATACGGGTTGTACAGGGCGGGCCTGCTCGGGACCGACTCTTCCCGTGTTCGCCTCAGCGGTGGCCGTCGTCGTCCCCGCACTCGCCGCTCGCGCGACGCGCTCTTCTTCTAGGCCCGGGGCTCACGCCCCTGGCAACGCACCGGCTCACCCCCACCGGTCCGACCACACCACGGGGGATCTGCTTCCCATGCCCACATTCGGCTCACTACACATCAAAAGGTGATCACATATGCCCACTTGCACCCCGGCTGTCGCGCCCGTCGCCCCTTCCGACCGCGCTCCCTCCGACGACCACATCCCCTCCGGCCATGACCACGGCCCCCAAGCCCCCGCCTCCCAACTCGACGTCGCCGGCGACCTGCTGGCCCTGTTGCGCGAGACGACGACCGAACCGCGTCCCGACACACAGTTGGAGGCGCTGACGTTGGCCGTCGCCGCCGATCTGCCCGTACTGCTGTGGGGTGAGCCGGGGATCGGCAAGTCCGCGGCGTTGACGCAGCTCGCCGAGGCGCTGGATCTGCCGTTGACCACCGTGATCGCCAGCGTGCACGAGCCGTCGGACTTCTCGGGGTTGCCGATCGTGGGCGACGACCCGGCGGTGCAGGGTGTTCCGATGGCCCCGCCGGACTGGGCGGTGCGGCTGGTGCGGGCCGGTCGGGGGCTGCTGTTCCTGGACGAGTTGTCGACCGCGCCGCCGGCCGTGCAGGCGGCCCTGCTCCGGCTGGTGCTGGAGCGGCGGATCGGGGCGCTTCAACTGCCGCCCGGCGTACGCATCGTGGCCGCCGCCAATCCGCGCTCCTCGGCGGCCGACGGCTGGGAGCTGAGCCCGCCGTTGGCCAACCGGTTCGTGCATCTGCGGTGGGAGCACGACCACGAGGTCGTCGTGCGGGGTCTGGGCGGGACCTGGCCCCGGGCCACCTTGCCGCGGCTGGAGCCGGAGCGGCTGTCGGAGGCCGTGGACTTCGCCCGTCGCGCGGTGTGCGGGCTCCTCGCGGCCCGGCCCAAGCTCGTACACCAGTTGCCCAGCAGCGAGAGCCGACGGGGCGGGGCGTGGCCGTCACCCCGGAGTTGGGACATGACATTGCGTCTGATCGCCTTCGCCACGGCCTCCGGTGTCTCGCGTGATGTGCTCTCCCTGCTGGTCAGGGGGACCGTGGGGGACGGTCCGGGGCTGGAGTTGCTGGCCGGTCTGGACCGGATGGACCTCCCCGACCCCGAGGTGCTGCTCGCCGATCCGGCGGGTGCCGTCCTGCCCGAGCGCGGTGATCTGCGTCAGGCCGCGCTCGACGGTGTGGTCGCGGCGGTTCGCGCACGCCCGGAGAGGTCCCGTTGGGACGCGGCGTGGGCGCTTCTGGTCCGGGCCGTGGAGACGGGGGCGCCGGATCTCGTGGTCGTGCCCGCGACCACCCTCGCCTCGCTGCGGCGCGACGACTGGGACGTCCCGACGTCGATCGAGAAGCTCGCCGGCGTGGTGTCCCTGTCCCGCCGGGCCGACGAGGCAGCGATCCGGACGGCTCAGGCGGAGGCCCGGGCCGAGGCCAGGGCGAAGGTGGGCCGACGATGAGCACCACCGACACGATGGGCTCCGCCAACAGCGCGATGGGCCCCACCCCGGCGATCGACCCAGCCGACGTGACCAGTCCCACTGGCGCGACCGATCCGGCTGACGCGATGAGCACCACCGACCCGACCGACTCCACCGCCCCGACCGACTCCACCGACTCCACCGACGCGATGCCGTCCACCGGCTCGACAAGGCCCACCGCCGACACACCCAAGCCCCTGGACCTCGACAAGCTCTTCACCGCCCGGCTGCAGGCCGCCCGAGCCCGGCCCTATCTCGCGACCGCGCTGTTCGCCCTGCACACCGTCGAGTCCCGGCGGGTGCCCACCATGGCCGTCGACCGGTACTGGCGGTGCTACGTCTCACCGGTCTTCGTGGACCGGACGCCGGTGGAGGAACTGGCGGGCGTCTGGGTGCACGAGGTGTCGCACCTGT
>NZ_AEJC01000434.1 GCF_000317595.1 Streptomyces ipomoeae 91-03
CTGCTGAATCGCCTCGTCGAGCGACAGCCAAGGCTCGTTCCGACGCTAGGTGAGCAGGTGTTCGGCGTCGGCGGGATGCCGGACGGTCGATCCGCCGGGCCTCATCCCGTCCCCTGCCGGGCGGAGGGGCGCTCCATGGCGTTGTCCAGATGAGTGATGACGGCCGGTACGTCATGACTCTCGGTGCTCCGGATCAGCTGCAGGGCCGGCCGGGCGAGGCCGCCCGGTCGCGCTATCAACCGTGCGAGCACGGCGGCCCGGATGTCGAGCCGCTGGATGGTGGCCTCGCGCTCCTCTTCGTTCTGGCCGGCAAGCAGGACGGCGTTGTACCACGCCTCCTCGCGGGACTGACGGACACTGAAGTCGAGGATCCGCTCGTCGGTGCGGGCTCCGACCTGATCCAGCAGCGACATGAGTGGCGACAGTGCGCCGACCGAGTCCTGCACCACTAGGGTGCGTTTCATATGTGGATCTTGATGTGTCAAGATCCCACTTCGTGGGGCGGCATGATCTGACGAATACACAGTGGGCGAAGCTGGAGCCCCTGCTCCCGGTCGGCAAGAAGCCTGGACGGCCACCGGTGCACACCAAGCGGCAACTGATAGACGGCATACGGTGGCGCACCCGCGCCGGTGCTTCCTGGCGGGACGTGCCCGAGCGCTATGGCCCGTGGGAGACGGTCTACGGCCTGTTCCGCCGCTGGCAGCGGGACGGCACCTGGCACCGCATCTTCGAACAGCTGCAGGCCCAGGCCGACGCCGAGGGACTGATCACCTGGGACGTCTCGGTGGACTCGACCATCGCCCGCGCCCACCAGCATGCGGCCGGCGCCCGCAAAAAGGGGATCTGCAGATCGAGCCGCCAGGCGGTGTGTTCATCGAGCCCGACGACCACGGGCTCGGACGCTCCCGGGGCGGGCTGACAACCAAGCTCCACCTGGCGGTCGAGCAGGCCCAGAAACCGATGTCGCTGGTCATCACGGCAGGACAGCGCGGTGATTCCCCGCAGTTCCAGGTGGTCTTGGGCCGCATCCGGGTGCCCCGGCTCGGGTCGGGCCGCCCGCGCACCCGGCCGGACAAGGTGCGTGCCGACAAGGCGTACGGCTCCCGCGCGAACCGTGCCTACCTGCGCAAGCGCGGTATCCGCTGCACGATCCCGGAGAAGCGCGACCAGATCGCCAACCGCAAGAACCGCGGCTCCCACGGCGGCCGGCCACCTAAGTTCGACAAGGCCGACTACAAGGAGCGCCACGCGGTCGAGTGCGGAATCAATCGCCTCAAGCGGCACCGCGCTGTCGCCACGAGATACGACAAGTTGGCAGTTCGCTACGAGGCGACCGTGCTGGTCGCAGCCATCAACGAGTGGCTGTGACCAGCACTTTCAAAACGCACCCTAGCACCACCCGCGCAAGGATGTCGTTGATCAGCAGAAAGTCGCGCCGCAACGCGTGGATGGCCTCGCCTGGGCTGGTCCGCGCGGCGGCGATGGCCAGGTCGAGGTTGATGTGCGCGTTCACGCCGAGCAGCAGATGCTGGACGATGACGGTGTCGGCGTCGTCGAGCAGCCCGAACGCCTCGCGCCAACAACGCGGCCCGCTCCGGTCACGACGCCAGGCGTCGTACGCGTCGAAGTAGCGGTTGCCGAAGAGCGTGTCGAAACGGTCCATTCGGGCGCCGTCGTCGAACAGTCCACCGTGAATGGCCGTGCGGACCTCAACGGTCACCTGTCGGTACAGCGCCGCGAAGTACCCGACCCGGTCACCGGCTCGGCCGGCCTCCCGCACGATCCCGGCAAGCCCGTCCACGACATCGTCGATGTTCTCTGCCGCCATGCCCCACTCCCCTCTCCCGGTCCCCTCGTTCGGCCCGCACTCTCGCTGCTGTCCGCGGTGCCGATTACAGTCCCGTCCTACCACCGCACACCGTGAAGAGGACCCAACCGGCCACTCTTCGCTCCGCTGGGCTGGACAGGCGCGGCGTCGGCGCGGACCGCCGTCGGGGTGCCGCCGCCGACCTGGCCGTCGTACCGCTCCCGGCCCCGCCCGACGGCGACCGGCTCGCGGTGGGGTGGCGTACGGCCCTGGCCCCCTCCCGATTCGGCCAACCTCTGCTCGACGTTGATCGACCTGCCCGCAACCCCTTCAGCGCCGACCGCCACGGCGAGGCCGGACTCGCTGTACGGACGCTGTACGGACGCTTCTGGGGTTTCTGGCGCGTCGGTCAGCCGACGTGGACCCTGGGGCGCTGTGCGCGGTTGGGCTCCGCCTCGCGCAGGACCTCGCGGGTGACCGGGGCGACCTCGCCCTGGCCGAAGAGGAAGAAGCGCAGGAAGTTGGCGAAGGGGGTGCCCTCGGTCCACTCGAAGTAGATGTGCGGGATGTGGTTGGTCGTGTCGCGGACGTGGAGGAGGAGGGCGGCGAGGGCGTTGGGAATGGAGGAGGACTCCAGGGTCAGGACGCGGTAGCGGTCGTGCAGGACCTCGCCGCGTACGGTCAGGCCGGCCTCGAACTCGGAGGGGTCGGTGACGGTCACCTCGACGAAGACGAAGTCCTCCTGTGCGGGGAGGTCGTTGTCGTTGCGTATCTGTTCGATCTTGTCGCGGTACTCGGCCTTGTCGCGCCGGTCGGGTTCGTTGGCGATGAAGCGGATACGGCGGTGGGCCATGTCCCGGACGAAGCGCCCCGCCATGTCGTCCATCGTCACGCTGGTCACCCGCAACTCGAAGGCACGGGCCAGGCGGGACAGCAGCGAGATCAGGATGATGCCGGCGATGAAGCAGGCGCCGATCTTCACGCCGTCCGGGCGCTCGATGACGTTGGCGACCGTCGTGTAGAGGAACACCGCCGAGATCACCGCGAAGGTGATGGTCCAGCCGCGCTGCCCGGCCTTGCGGGCCGCGATGGTCACCGCGATCGCGGCGGAGCTGATCAGGACCAGCACACCGGTGGCGTAGGCGCCGCCCTGCGCGTCGACGTCGGCGTCGAAGATCCAGGTGACCAGGAACGCGATCAGAGTGAAGACGATCACCATGGGGCGTACGGCGCGGGCCCAGTGCGGGGCCATGCCGTAGCGGGGCAGGTAGCGCGGCATCAGGTTGAGCAGGCCGGCCATGGCGGAGGCGCCCGCGAACCACAGGATGGCGATGGTGGAGACGTCGTAGACCGTGCCGAAACCGTTGCCGAGGTAGTCGTGTGCCAGGTAGGCGAGGGCGCGTCCGTTGGCCGGGCCGCCGTCCTCGAAGTCCTTCTCCGGGATGAGCATCGTCGTGATGAAGCTGGTGGTGATCAAGAAGACGCTCATGATCACCGCGGCGGCCGTGAGCAGCTTCTTCGTGCCCCGGATGCGGCCCTTGGGCTGCTCCTCGGTGTCGTCCGGGTCGCCCTCGACGTGGGGCATCACCGCCACGCCGGTCTCGAAGCCGGAGAGGCCCAGCGCGAGCTTGGGGAAGACGATCAGAGCCACGCCGATCATGACGAAGACGTTTCCGTGCTCCGCGGTCAGGGCGCTGGACCAGTCGGTGATCACGTGGCCCTCGGTGAGCACGTGCCACAGGCCGACGATCACGACGACCACGTTGAGCCCCAGGTAGAGCGCCACGAGGGCGACCGCGACACCGATCGCCTCCAGGAAGCCCTTGAGGAACACCGCGCCGAGCAGCGCGATCAGAATCAGGGTGATCAGCAGCTGTTTGTCGTGCAGGACAGTGGTCAGGTGCGGGTTCTCCACGAGGTGGGTGGAGGCGTCGGCCGCCGACAGGGTGATGGTGATCAGGAAGTCGGTGGCGGCGAAGCCGAGCAGGGTGAGCACGAACAGCTTGCCCTGCCAGAAGGACAGCAGCCGTTCCAGCATCGAGATCGAGCCCTCACCGTGCGGGCTCTCCTCGGCTACCCGCCGGTACACGGGCAGGGCGCCCGCGAGCGTCACGATGACGAGCACGATGGTCGCTATCGGTGACAGCAGGCCGGCGGCGAGGGCGGCGATACCCGGCTGGTAGCCGAGGGTCGAGAAGTAGTCGACGCCGGTCAAACACATGACCCGGTACCAGGGCTGGCCCTTGTGCGGAGGCTCGGGTTCGGCGTGGGGTCCCGTGTGGCCGCCGCCTTTTCCCATGTCGGACAGCCCCTCCAGGAGCCATGTCCGCAGACGACTCGCGGGCGGATGTTCGGCGGTGGCCATCGGCGTGCTCTCCAAAGGTATGGCTCATGACGGATCGGGCCATCACGCGGACGGCCCGACCAGCGTAAGCGGAGAGTGACACCCAGGCTCACGCCTCAGGGGCCCGAAGGCGTCAAGACTGCGTTAAGGACTGGCGGGCATGCTGGTGGCACTGCAAGGTGGCGAGGTTCCAATTGGGCGGGTGCGGACTCGGCCATAGGGGGACAGGACATGGCCATGCACGCCCTGGAGCGCGCCTTGGGCACAGTGGGCACCCCCTGGTTCCCCCCGGGTCCGGCCCACCTCAGTGCACCGCACTCTCGGCCGCCGCGTTACCGCGTGCGTCCGTGATGCCGCCGCGGAACCGGCCGTCGGCGTCACCGTTCCCATCCCTGAAGGCGTCACCGTTCCCTTCCCTGAGACAGAGCCCGAACGGCTGTGGCTGGGGGTGCCCCCGCGCGAGCGAAGTCGGGGGCCGCGGAACCAGCGCGGCGCGATCATGGCGCACGCCGTGCGGCGGGAGACGGACGCGGCCATTTGCCGGCTGGGGTTCCGGCTGGGGTGACCCGCGTCTCCATCGCCGTCAGGGTTCCGTCAAAGGTGACGGGCTCGCCGTTAGAGATCCGTCAACGACGGTCGAATCCGGCCACGGGGACGGTTTCCTCTTAACCGTCCTTGTCGGATCGAACCTCATTCCAGGAGTTCCCGATGGCCGATGTGGCCTTCGTCGTCGCCACAGTCGCGGTGTTCGCGCTGGTGGCTCTCGTCGCCAAAGGGGTGACGAAGCTGTGACCGCCGAGAACGTCGTCGGCCTGGTCGTGGCCGTCGCCCTGCTGGGTTATCTCGTCCTCGCCCTGATCTTCCCGGAGAGGTTCTGACGGTGACATCAGCCGCTACCGCAGCGGGAGACATGGGTCCCGTACTTGCCGGCGTCCTCCAGCTGCTCGCGCTGATCGCCGCGCTCGCGCTCGCCTACGTTCCCCTCGGCACCTACATGGCCAGGGTCTACTCCTCCGACAAGCACTGGCGCGTGGAGAAGTGGATCTACAAGGGCATCGGTGCCAACCCGGACACCGAGATGCGCTGGCCGGCGTACCTGCGCGGCCTGCTCGCCTTCTCGGTGGTCAGCGTCCTGTTCCTTTACCTGCTCCAGCGACTCCAGGGGGTCCTGCCCGGTTCGCTCGGCTTCTCCTCGATCGCCCCGGCGCAGGCGTTCAACACCGCCGCGTCGTTCGTGACGAACACCAACTGGCAGTCGTACTACGGCGAGCAGGCCATGGGGCATGTGGTGCAGGTCGGCGGGCTGGCCGTGCAGAACTTCGTGTCGGCCGCGGTCGGCATGGCGGTCGCCGTGGCATTGGTGCGCGGTTTCGCCCGGTCGCGGTCCGGTGAGCTGGGCAATTTCTGGTCGGACCTGGTACGCGGTGTCACGCGCATTCTGCTGCCGGGGGCGGCGATCGCCGCCGTGGTGCTGGTGGCGTGCGGTGTCATCCAGAACTTCTCCGGGATCCACGAGGTCGGTCAATTCTTTAATGGGCACAGCATGGAGGGCTCGCAGCAGTGGAACGGCGGGGCGGTCGCCTCGACGGAGGCCATCAAGGAGGTCGGGACCAACGGCGGCGGCGTCTTCAACGCCAACTCCGCCCACCCGTTCGAGAACCCGACCCCGTTCACGAACCTCTTCGAGATCTTCCTGCTGCTGGTGATCCCGTTCTCCCTGACCCGGACGTTCGGCGTGATGGTCGGCAGCGTCAAGCAGGGATACGCGATCCTCGCCACCATGGCGACCATCTGGGTCGGCTTCGTAGCCCTGATGATGTGGACCGAGTTCGCCCACCATGAGGGCGCGTTGCAGATCGCGGGCGGCGCGATGGAGGGCAAGGAGGTCCGCTTCGGCGTCGGCTCCTCGTCGATCTTCGCCGTGTCCACGACGCTCACCTCCACCGGTGCGGTGGACTCCTTCCACTCCTCCTTCACCGGGCTCGGCGGCGGCATCACGATGCTCGGCATGATGCTGGGCGAGATCGCGCCCGGCGGTGTCGGGTCCGGCCTCTACGGCATGCTGGTCATGGCGATCATCGCGGTGTTCATCGCCGGTCTGATGGTGGGCCGCACCCCCGAGTACCTGGGCAAGAAGATCGGCACCCGCGAGATCAAGCTGGCCGCCTGCTACATCCTGATCACCCCGGCCCTGGTCCTGGTCTTCACCGCGGCCTCCATGGCCCTGCCGACCCCGCCGCACTCCATGCTCAACTCCGGGGCGCACGGCTTCTCGGAGGTGCTGTACGCCTTCACGTCCGCCTCGAACAACAACGGCTCGGCCTTCGCCGGCCTGAACGCGAACACCGACTGGTACAACACGGCGACCGGGCTGGCGATGCTGCTCGGCCGGTTCCTGCCGATGGTGTTCGTGCTGGCCCTGGCCGGATCGCTCGCCGAGCAGAAGCCGGTCCCCGTGACAGCGGGCACCCTGCGCACCGAGAAGCCGCTGTTCACCGGCCTGCTGGTGGGCGCGATCCTGATCATCACCGGCCTGACGTACTTCCCGGCCCTCGCGCTGGGCCCGCTCGCCGAGGGGCTGGCGGCATGACCACCGACACCACCGAGCACGAGGACGCCATGTCCACTGCCACTCCGACCCGGGCGCCGCACAGCGACGTTCCCACCGCCCACAAGACCCCCGAAGGCCGCGTCGGCGCAGGCCTGTTCGACCCCAAGCAGCTGATCAAGTCGCTGCCGGACGCCTTCCGCAAGCTCGACCCCCGGGTGATGGTCAAGTCGCCCGTGATGTTCGTGGTGTGGGTCGGCTCGGTGCTCACCACCGTCTTCTCCTTCAAGGACCCCGGCGACTGGTTCGGCTGGACCATCTCCGCCTGGCTGTGGCTGACGGTGATCTTCGCCAACCTGGCGGAGGCGGTCGCCGAGGGCCGGGGCAAGGCGCAGGCCGACACCCTGCGCAAGGCCAAGACCGACACCGTCGCCCGGCGGCTGGTCGGCGACGCTGAAGAGCGGGTGCCCGGCACCGAGTTGAGGATCGGTGACCTGGTGGTCTGTGAGGCGGGCGACATCATCCCCGGCGACGGTGACGTCGTCGAGGGCGTCGCTTCCGTCGACGAGTCGGCCATCACCGGTGAGTCGGCCCCGGTCATCCGCGAGTCGGGCGGTGACCGTTCAGCTGTCACCGGCGGTACGAAGGTGCTGTCCGACCGCATCGTCATCAAGATCACTACGAAGCCGGGTGAGACCTTCATCGACCGGATGATCAATCTGGTCGAGGGTGCGGCGAGGCAGAAGACGCCGAACGAGATCGCGCTGAACATCCTGCTCGCCTCGCTCACGATCGTCTTCCTTCTGGCCGTCGCCACGCTGCCGCCGTTCGCGAACTACGCGGGCACCCATCTGACGATGGTCGTGCTGGTGGCGCTGCTCGTCTGCCTCATCCCGACCACCATCGGCGCGCTGCTGTCCGCGATCGGCATCGCAGGGATGGACCGGCTGGTGCAGCGCAATGTGCTGGCCATGTCGGGCCGTGCGGTCGAGGCCGCCGGTGACGTCTCCACGCTGCTGCTGGACAAGACCGGCACCATCACCCTCGGCAACCGGCAGGCGGCGGAGTTCGTGCCGGTCGAAGGCACCACCGAGGCCGAGGTCGCCGACGCGGCCCAGCTCTCCTCGCTGGCCGACGAGACGCCCGAGGGTCGCTCCATCGTCGTACTGGCGAAGGAGAAGTACGGGCTGCGCGAGCGCCACCAGGGCGAACTCGTCGGAGCCGAGTGGATCGCGTTCACCGCCCAGACCCGGATGTCAGGCGTGGACGTCGACGGGCGCAAGATCCGCAAGGGCGCCGCCGGTTCCGTCATCGCCTGGGTGCGCGAACAGGGCGGAACGGTCGCCGACGACGCCGACACCCTCTCCAACCGGATCTCCGAGGCCGGCGGCACCCCGCTGCTCGTGGCCGTCGAGGACGACCGGGGCGCCCGGATCCTCGGCGTCATCCACCTCAAGGACGTGGTCAAGGACGGCATGCGGGAGCGGTTCGAGGAACTGCGCCGCATGGGCATCAAGACCGTCATGATCACCGGCGACAACCCGCTGACCGCGAAGGCGATCGCCGAGGAGGCGGGCGTCGACGACTTCCTCGCGGAGGCCACTCCCGAGGACAAGATGGCCCTGATCAAGCGGGAGCAGGCCGGCGGGAAGCTCGTCGCGATGACCGGCGACGGAACGAACGACGCACCCGCGCTCGCGCAGGCGGACGTGGGCGTGGCGATGAACACGGGGACGTCGGCCGCCAAGGAGGCCGGCAACATGGTCGACCTCGACTCCAACCCGACCAAACTCATCGAGATCGTCGAGATCGGCAAGCAACTGCTCATCACCCGGGGCGCGTTGACGACGTTCTCCATCGCCAACGACGTCGCGAAGTACTTCGCGATCATCCCGGCGCTGTTCGCGGCCGTCTACCCGGGCCTGGACAAGCTCAACATCATGGGTCTGTCCTCGCCGGACTCCGCGATCCTCTCCGCCGTCGTCTTCAACGCGCTGATCATCATCGCCCTCGTCCCGCTCTCCCTGAAGGGCGTGCGATACCGGCCGGTCAGCGCGGACAAGATGCTCCGCCGCAACCTCACGATCTACGGCCTCGGCGGACTGATCGCCCCCTTCATCGGCATCAAGCTCATCGACCTGCTCATATCCCTCATCCCCGGGCTGTAACTCTTCGAAAGAGTACTGATCGCCATGAACAACTCCGTCACGAACACCGCCCGGTTGCTCGGGGCGGGCCTGCGCGCCCTCCTCGTCCTCACCCTGGTGACCGGTGTCATCTATCCGCTGGTGATCACCGGCATCGCCCAGGGCTTGTTCCCGGGCAAGGCGAACGGCTCGGAGATCAAGGCGGACGGCAAGGTCGTCGGCTCTTCCTTGATCGGCCAGTCGTACAACCTGCCGCTGAAGAAGGGGCAGGAGACCCCGGAGCCGGACCTGAGGTGGTTCCAGGGCCGCCCGGCGAACGGCCTGGGCGCGAACACCGTGAACACGCAGTACAAGCTGCTGCTGTCCGTGCGACCAACCTCTCCGCCGACA
>NZ_AEJC01000435.1 GCF_000317595.1 Streptomyces ipomoeae 91-03
GGCGTCGGAGCCGTCTTGGATAGCCCCGTTCACCGGGCTGAGTCCGCGTCAGTTCAGCAAGCTGATCACCGCCTTGCGGCGGGAGGGCGCGGATCCGGTCCGTAAGGGCCGGCCCTGGAGCCTGCCGCTGGAGGACCGGGTCCTGCTGGTCGCCGCGTACTGGCGCACGAACCTCACCCTGCGCCAGCTCGCCCTGTTGTTCGGGGTATCGAAGTCGGCGGCCGACCGCATCGTCGACCGCCTCGGGCCGTCGCTCGCGCTCCAGCAGCGCAAACGGTTCCGCAAGGACACCGTGCTGATCGCGGACGGAACCCTGGTGCCGACCCGCGACCACAGCATCGCCGAGCAGTCGAAGACATCTCATGTCGCTGGCAGGTCAAGTAAGGGCTCAGGCAGCAAGGTCCAGGGCCGCTGCGAAGGCCCGATCGGGGTCGTAAAGCGTGCGGCGCCGTAGGCAGTGGTAGAGGCAGCCGAGAAGCTTGTTGAACAGGTTTCTGAGAGCTGCGGTGTGGCGTTCTCCGCCAGCTCGTCGTCGGTCATAGTGGGCGCGTGGAGCCTGGGTGCGGAGGGCCGCGAAGGCCCACATGTGCCCGGCCGAGGCCAGTCGTTGGTTCTTGACGGTTCGGGCCACGACGACGTGGCTGCGGCCCGAGGCCCGTGTAATGGGGGCCGCGCCGGCGTATGCCTTCATGGCTCGGGCGTCCGCGAAACGTTCGCGGTCATCTCCGATCTCGGCGAGGACGCGTGCTCCGGACAGTACGGACAGACCCGGGAAGCTCGTGATGATGTCGGCATCCGGATGCGCGAGGAATGCCTTCTCCGTTGCTGCTGCGAGTTGGGCGACGCTGATGCAAGCGGCGTCGACCTGCCGGATGAGCGCCGTTGCTTGGTGTCCCAAGGCCTGTTCGACCTGGGGCAACTGGCGGAGGTGGTCCGCGCGGAAGATGTCCCGAAGCCGCTCGACCTCGGCTTCGATTCCGCAGCGTGGGCGCTCGCCGCGCTTGAGGAGTGCGCGCAGCTGGCTGCGGGTGAGTCTGGCGGCGTCGGCTGGCGTCGGTGCGGCAGCCAGGATCAGGCGGGCGCGTGGCGAGTCGAGTCCGGGTTTTCCGGGGCCGTGGAAGGCCGTGAGGGCGGCCGGATAGTACTCGCGCAGGTGCGAGCGGAGCCGATTGATCATCTGCTGCCGGTCCCAGATCGCGTCCTGGTGAGCACGGGCCAGGACAGCGACGGCCTGTCCGGCTTCGCTGTCATCGGGCAGGGGCCGGTGGGCGTGCCGGTCGGTCCGCAGGATGTTGGCCAGGACCCGGGCGTCGGCTGCGTCGGACTTGGCTCGGGAGACGCTGGCGCGATCGCGATAGCGGGCGGCGGCCAGGGGGTTGATCGCGTAGATCTGGCGGCCGGTTGCCCGCAAGGAGGCGACAAGGAGGCCGCGCGGGGTCTCGATGGCGACCGGGATCGGATCCTCCGCAGTGTCACCGTGCCGGGTCAGTAGTTCCATCAGCGCATGGAAACCAGCGCTGTCGTCACTGATGCGCAGCTTGGCCACCTGGGCGCCGTTTTGGTCGACCAGGGCTATGTCGTGGTGCCCTTCCGCCCAGTCGATGCCGCAGAAGATCGCGCTCAACCTTGTACCTCCATTTCAACCTGCAGATCGGTCCTGTGCGGAGCACGCGGCGCTCTAATAGAAGTGCTCAAGGCACGCCATCTCATGAGCCGTTCGTGTCTCCAGCGACCGGCAGGGACCTCGGTCTGCTGGAGAGCTCTGGGGCTCGCGAACTGCTGAGAGGTCGGCCCCTGTCGGCGGGCTGGGGACATGAAACCGGTGGGTTCTGGGCTTCTGCCGGGCGGGACCGGTCTTTGACGAGAGATCAAGGTCCCGGAACTACCGAAGGTCTCCGCCCGGCAGGGCGCGGGCGAGGCAGGGCCGGTCTGAGCACGGGGATCCAGTCCCAGAACGGCAGCCTTCTGCCTCGCCTGGCGGCCCTTGCGCTCACGCGCTCGGGCTCACCGATGACCTATTAGAACTACCGGTACTCCACCAACCACCAGGTCGTCATCGACGCCGACACCCGGCTCGTCGTCGCCGTCGGCCGGCCACTGCCGGGCAACCGCGACGATTGCAAGGCGTGGGAACTGTCCGGCGCAAAGGACGCCGTCGGAAAGACGACCGTGATCGCGGACGGCGGCTACCGGGGCACCGGCCTGGTCATCCCGCACCGCCGCGAACGCGGCCAGGCCGAACTCCCGGCCTGGCAGGAAGAGCACAACGCCTCCCACCGCAAGGTCCGCGCCCGCGTCGAGCACGTATTCGCCCGGATGAAGAGCTGGAAGATCCTGCGCGACTGCCGCCTGAAAGGCGACGGCGTCCACCACGCCATGCTCGGTATCGCCCGCCTGCACAACCTCACCCTCGCCGAGTGACGGGAAACGAGCAGTCAACCAGCATGCCGTAGATCATT
>NZ_AEJC01000436.1 GCF_000317595.1 Streptomyces ipomoeae 91-03
AACGGATCTTGCCCAGAGCAGGAATGACGCGAGTGTGACCGCCGCTTCGTAGGAAGCGGCGGTCTTCTCGTATCTGGTGGCGATGCCACGGAAGCCCTTGAGCCGGTTGAAGCAGCGCTCAATGACGTTGCGTCGGTGGTAGATCTCCCGCTCGAACCCGGGCGGCCGCCCGCCGCGATGGCCGCGATTGTGCCGGTGCCGTCGCTGGTCGGTCTTCTCTGGGATGGTGTGTGCGATGCCGCGTTTTCGCAGGTAGGCGCGGAAGCCGCGCGAGCTGTAGGCCTTGTCTGCGATGACGTGGTCGGGACGGCAGCGTGGTCGGCCCGGGCCAGTTCGAGGGACGTGGATCCGTTCCAGAAGGGGGCGAGCGCAGATGCTGTCGTGCCGCTGGCCCGGGGTGACCAGGACGGCGAGAGGACGGCCGCGGCCGTCGCAGGCGAGGTGGATTTTGGTGGTCAGGCCTCCTCGGGATCGGCCGAGGGCGCGATCGTCCGGTTCGTCCTGCCGGTGCTGCCCCCTTTTCGGCCGGTGGCGGCTGCGTGCTGGTGGGCGCGGACGACGGTGGAGTCGATCTGCACCAGCCAGTCGATGTCACCGGCCGCGTCGGCCCGGGCCTGGATCTGCTGCAGGACCCGGGTGAACACGCCGTCCAGGGCGTAGCGACGGAAGCGGGTGTAGACCGTCTTCCACGGACCGTAGCGGTCCGGCAGATCACGCCACGAGATGCCGGTCCGGATCTTGTAGACCATCCCGTTGACGACCTGCCGGTCCTCCACACGAGGCCGGCCTGTCGCGGCCCGCGGTATCAACGGAGCGAGCAACTCCCACTCTTGGTCGGTGAGTTCATGACGGCGTACCACCCCACCATGATCCACCGTCTGACGATCTTTGAAGACGAACCCTAGGGTGCGTTTCATATGTGGATCTTGATGTGTCAAGATCCCACTTCGTGGGGCGGCATGATCTGACGAATACACAGTGGGCGAAGCTGGAGCCCCTGCTCCCGGTCGGCAAGAAGCCTGGACGGCCACCGGTGCACACCAAGCGGCAACTGATAGACGGCATACGGTGGCGCACCCGCGCCGGTGCTCCCTGGCGGGACGTGCCCGAGCGCTATGGCCCGTGGGAGACGGTCTACGGCCTGTTCCGCCGCTGGCAGCGGGACGGCACCTGGCACCGCATCTTCGAACAGCTGCAGGCCCAGGCCGACGCCGAGGGACTGATCACCTGGGACGTCTCGGTGGACTCGACCATCGCCCGCGCCCACCAGCATGCGGCCGGCGCCCGCAAAAAGGGGATCTGCAGACCGAGCCGCCAGGCGGTGTGTTCATCGAGCCCGACGACCACGGGCTCGGACGCTCCCGGGGCGGGCTGACAACCAAGCTCCACCTGGCGGTCGAGCAGGCCCAGAAACCGATGTCGCTGGTCATCACGGCAGGACAGCGCGGTGATTCCCCGCAGTTCCAGGTGGTCTTGGGCCGCATCCGGGTGCCCCGGCTCGAGTCGGGCCGCCCGCGCACCCGGCCGGACAAGGTGCGTGCCGACAAGGCGTACGCTCCCGCGCGAACCGTGCCTACCTGCGCA
>NZ_AEJC01000437.1 GCF_000317595.1 Streptomyces ipomoeae 91-03
CCGCCGCACCGCGCAAGAGCGTGACGGGTACCCGGCTGTGGGTGGCGGTGCTGTTCCTGCTGCCCGCGCTGGTGCTGCTCGGCGCGCTCGTGGTCTACCCGATCGGGTACTCGGTCTGGCGGAGCCTGTTCGACGCGGACGGCTCGGGCTTCGTCGGTCTCGACAACTACGCGGAGATCTTCTCCGACGACGCCACCCTCATCGCCGTACGCAACACCGCGATCTGGGTCGCGGTGGCCCCGGCGATCGTCACCGCGCTCGGTCTGATCTTCGCGGTGCTGACCGAACGGGTGCGCTGGGGAACGGCGTTCAAGCTGATCGTCTTCATGCCGATGGCGATCTCGATGCTCGCCGCGGGCATCATCTTCCGGCTGGTGTACGAGCAGGATCCGAACCAGGGCGTCGCCAACGCGATCGTGACGTCCGTGCACGACGTGTTCGTCGACGAGTCCGTCTATCCGAAGGCCCGGCCCAACGCCCAGGTCAGTGATCTACGGCCGTCCGGCGGCGGGTCGTTCACGACCGAGGGGACCGTGCGGGCCGGAACTCCCGCCCTCCTCCCCCTCGTCGGCATCGCGCCCAACCGGCTGCCCGGCGACGCGCAGGACGCGAAGGCGGCCACCGGCAGCGGTGTCACCGGGACCGTGTGGCTGGACTTCCGGCTCGGGGGCGGCGGTGAGAAGGGGGCCGTCGACCCGGGTGAGAAGGCGCTGGAGGGTGTCAAGGTCGAGGCGGTGAAGGACGGGAAGGTCGTCGCCACCGCGACCAGCGCGGCCGACGGCACGTTCAGTCTGCCGACCTCGGCCGAGGGGGCCCAACTGCGGCTGCCCGGCTCGAACTTCGCGGCGCCCTACAACGGCATCGACTGGCTGGGCCCGACCCTGGTCACCCCGGCGGTCATCGGGTCGTACGTCTGGATGTGGGCAGGTTTCGCGATGGTGCTGATCGCGGCCGGGCTCGCCGGGGTCGACCGGAATCTGCTGGAGGCGGCGCGGGTCGACGGGGCGAACGAGTGGCAGGTGTTCCGCCGCGTCACCGTCCCGCTTCTCGCACCGGTCCTGGTCGTCGTCCTCGTCACGCTGATGATCAACGTGATGAAGATCTTCGACCTCGTCTACATCATCGCCCCGCAGCCCAGTCAGGACGAGGCCAACGTCCTCGCCCTGCAGCTCTATCTGGTGTCGTACGGCGGCGGGGGCGACTTCGGGCTCGGCAGCGCGATCGGTGTGGTCCTGCTGCTGCTCGTGCTGCCGGTGATGTGGGTCAACATCCGGCGACTGCGGAAGGAGCGCCAGCGGTGACCGCCCTCGAAACCCCCGCCCCGGCACCGGCGCCGAAGAGCCCGGCGGCACACGAGACGCCCGTACGCGCCAAACGCTCGGTGGCCTCCCGGCTCGCGACCCGCGTGGCGGGCGGCGCACTGCGCGTCTTCCTTCTCCTGGTCGCGCTGTTCTGGCTGGTGCCGACCTTCGGTCTGCTGGTGTCGTCGTTCCGCGATCCGACCGACATCTCCACCTCCGGGTGGTGGAAGGTGTTCTCGACGCCCGCCCAACTCACCACCAAGAGCTACGAGTCACTCCTCGCGAACGACGACATCACCAACGCCCTGTTCAACACGGTCTGGATCACCGTCCCGGCGACACTGCTGGTGATCCTGATCGGCGCGATGGCCGGATACGCCTTCGCCTGGATGGACTTCAAGGGCCGCGACTGGTGGTTCATGGTCGTGGTGGGCCTGTTGGTGGTGCCGGTGCAAGTGGCGCTGATCCCGCTCTCCGGGCTCTTCCGGGATCTCGGAATCTTCGGCGACATCACCGGCGTGGTCCTCTTCCACGTCGGCTTCGGGCTCCCGTTCGCGATCTTCCTCCTCCGGAACTTCTTCGCGGAGATCCCACGCGAGCTGCTGGAGGCGGCGCGCCTCGACGGGGCGGGCGAGGTACGGCTGTTCGCGACCGTCGTACTGCCGCTGGCCGCACCGGCGTTGGCCTCCCTCGGCATCTTCCAGTTCCTGTGGGTGTGGAACGACATGCTGGTCGCCCTGGTCTTCTCCAGCTCCGACTCCCAGCCGCTGACGGTCGCGCTCCAGCAACAGGTACGACAGTTCGGCAGCAACATCGAGATCCTGGCCCCCGGGGCGTTCATCTCCATGGTGATCCCCCTGGCCGTGTTCTTCGCGTTCCAGAGGCAGTTCGTGTCGGGTGTCATGGCAGGCGCGGTGAAGTAACCGAGTTCGTCCGCCCCTACCCGTCCCATCTCCCCGGGGGCACAGCCCCGGGGAGATGGGACGGGTAGGGGCGGCGGGGGCGGAAAACCGCGTGAACGAACCGCACACACCCACCAGTTCACCCCCACACGCCCCCCAACCCCAGGGATATCCCCCGTATGGAACACGCAACGTAACCAAATCATCCCATCGGTAGTTTCCGGGCAGTATGCCCGCGCCGACCCATGGATGTCCCCCTTGCCCAGGTTCAGTGTCATTGTCACCGCGTACAAGGTTCAGGCGTACCTGCACGAATGCCTGGATTCCGTGCTGTCCCAGCCCTTCACCGACCTAGAACTGATCGTCGTCGACGACGCCTCCCCCGACGCCTGCGGAGCGATCGCCGACGAGGTGGCCGCCCGTGACTCCCGCGTACGCCGCCCGGTGCGGCTACAGGAGAACGCGGGCCCCGGCGCCGCCCGCAACCGCGGCATGGAACTCGCCCGAGGCGACTACCTCCTCTTCCTCGACGGCGACGACACGCTCGCCCCGGACGCGCTCCAGTCGATCGCCGACCGCGTCAAGGAGACCGGCGAACCGGACGTCCTCGTCCACGGCTTCGCCCGTCTCTCCTGGTCCGGCGAGCCCGTCCGCAACGAACGCGCCCTGCAACTCACCGAACAGCCCCCGGCCCCCTTCCTCCTCGACGACCGCCCGGGCCTGCTGAACGTCACGCCAGTGGCGTGGAACAAGGCGTACAAACGGGAGTTCGTCGAGGACCACGGCTTCCGCTTCCCGCCCGGCATCTACGAGGACGTGCCCTGGACGTACCAGGTCCTGATGTCCGCCGAGTCCATCGCCACCCTCGACCGGGTCTGCGTCCATCACCGCCGACGCCGCCACGGCAGCCTTCTCGACATGACCACACGGGGGCACTTCGACGTGTTCGAGCAGTACGACCGGCTCTTCGCATACGTCGACGAGCGCCCGGAGCTGGCTCACTGGCGCCCGCTGCTGTTCCGCCGCATGGTCGATCACCTCACATCCGTGTTCTCCCGGCGCCACCGGCTCCCGCGCGAGGCGCGCGCCGAGTTCCTGCGTACCGTCGGCGCGCACTGCGCCCGCTACCGCACCCCCGGCGCCCCCGTACGCGCCCGCGCCCGGCTACGGCAGGCTCTCCTCCGGCTCCACCGCACGTACCGCGCCCTGGGGGCGACGGCACGGCTGGCTCGGGGCGCCGGACGGCGAATGCGGGGCCTGGCCCGGCTGCTCCGCGCCGGCGGGCTCCGCGTCCACTACCGCGTCCAGCGCCTGCTCCCGCTGCGCGCCGACCGGGCGGTGTTCTCCGCGTACGGAGGCCGGGGTTACGTGTGCAGCCCGGCCGCGCTGGAGAACGCGTTCCGTACGTACGCGCCGGGCATCCGCACCTACTGGGTCGCCCGCCCCGAGCACCATCACACGCTCCCGGTGGCGACCCGCCGCGTACTGCCCGGCTCCATGGCGTACTGGACGGCGCTCGCCCGCGCCAAGTACCTGGTGAACAACACGGACTTCGACCACCGGCTGGTCAAGCGCCGCGGCCAGATCCTGCTCCAGACCCAGCACGGCACGCCGCTGAAGCACATGGGCCTCGATCTCCAGGACCGTCCGGCGGCTGGGCGCGGCACGGACTTCACCGCGGTTCTGCGCGGCAGCGACCAGTGGGACTACGTCCTGTCCGCCAACCGCCACTCCACCCTCGTCTGGGAACGCGTCTACCCCTCCGCGTACACCACCCTCGAATACGGCTCCCCGCGCAACGACGTGTTCCTGAGGGCGACTTCGACGGACGTGGCCCGCATCCGCGAGAACCTCGGCATCCCCGAGGGCGCGGTGGCGATCCTGTACGCCCCCACGCACCGCGACTACCGCCGCTCCCAGCGCGCCCATCTGGATCTGGAGCGGGTGCTGCGCAAGCTGGGGCCCCGCTTCGTGGTGCTGGCCCGCGCCCACCATGCGTACGAGGCGCCGCTGAGCGACCTGTCCCACGGCCGCCTGCTGGACGTCACCTCCTACCCGAGCGTGGAAAACCTCTGCCTCGCCTCCGATGCCCTGGTCACCGACTACTCCTCCCTGATGTTCGACTACGCCAACCTCGACCGGCCCATCGTCATCCACACCGAGGACTGGGAGGCGTACGAGGCCGCGCGCGGGACGTACTTCGATCCGCGGGCGTTTCCGCCGGGGGCGGTGGCGCGCAGCGAGGACGAGCTGATCGACATCTTCGCGACGGGGCATTGGCGGGGGTCGCGCTCCGCGCAGTTGCGGGCGGCGTTCCGGGAACGGTTCTGTCAGTACGACGACGGGCGGGCGGCGGAGCGGGTGGTGCGGCGGGTCGTTCTGGGCGACACGTCCACCCCCGAGATCGTGCCGCTCGCCGACCGGCATCCGGTCCCCTCGGTGGCCTCGCGCCGGGCGTCGTCCCCGCTGGCGACGGTGCCGGGACAATCCGGCCCGGCAGCGAACGACTCATTGCGCACGTAGCCCCGTTTCTCGCCCCCGCCGCCCCTACCCATTCCCTCCCCATCCAGGGGCAGCTGCCCCTTCGACCCCGCTCCTGGGGGCTGCCGCCCCCAGACCCCCGGTGAGGATGGGGGACGGTTCGCCGGCTGCGGGTGAGTGGGGGCTGGTCGCGCAGTTCCCCGCGCCCCTGAAAACAGGCGCTGCGCCCCGTTTCCCCCGGCCCACAGAACCATGCCCTCCAGTCCCCTCAGCGACGGCAGCCCCCCAGAACCCCGAACAACAACACCAGCCCTCCGAAACCCCGAACACCGCCAGCCCTCCGAGACCTCGGGCGCCAGCCGGTCTCCGAGACCTCGGGCGCCAGCGGGGCTTTCAGAGCTCCAGCCAACCGCAAGCTTCCAGGCCCCCGGCCCACCGCAGGCTTTTAGGGGCGCGGGGAACTGCGCGAGCAACCCCCACTCACCCGCACCCGCCCAACAACCCCATCGGCCCCGAGCTCTCAGGCGGGGGGTCCAGGGGCGCAGCCCCTGGGACTGGCGGGGTCGAAGGGGCAGCCGCCCCTGGGGGAGGGACGGGTAGGGGCGGCGGGAGCGAGAAAAAGCCGGCGAACACCCCACACCCACCGAACCGAAAGGACCGAATGCCCCGCTTCAGCATCATCGTCCCGACGCACGGCGTAGAGGGACACCTCCCCCACGCCCTCAACTCCATCCTCACTCAACCCTTCGGCGACTTCGAACTACTCCCCATCCACGACACCCGACACTCCCTCGCAGAAACACTCCCCACCACCCAGGACACCCGAGTCACCCCCATCGAGTCACCCCCCACGGCCGGCCTCAGCGGCGCCCGCAACACGGGCCTGTCCGCCGCCCACGGCACCTACGTCCTGTTCCTGGACGGCGACGACACCCTCACCCCACCCGCCCTCCAGGCGATCGCGAACAGCCTGACCAGGGCCAAGGACCCCGACGTGCTCTACTTCACCCACGAACGCACCCCTTGGTGGGAGGCCACCCCCACCGCCGTCCACCCCGCCGGCGCCCACACCCCGGCGTGGAGCGCCGCCTACCGCCGGGACTTCCTCACCGAGCACCACCTCACCTTCCCTCCCGGCCACTTCACGGACCTCGCCTGGGGCGGCCTGGTCGCACTCGCCGCCGCCCGCACGGCGGAACTGCGGGACACCCCCTGCGTACGGCACCTGCTGCGCCGCCAGGGCGACCGGCTGAACACCCCGGGCGACCACCACCTGGACCTCCTCGACCAGGTGGAGCTGGTGCTGGTCCGGGCCACGGCCGAACAAGCCCTGTCGGACACGACGTTCGAGCGGCTCTTCGCCGTCGTACTGCGCACCGCCGCGCACCCGACACGCGTCCCCACCCACCACCGCCGCGACTTCTTCCACCGCGCCACCCACCTCTACCGCCACTACCGCCCGACCGGCTTCCGCCCACCCACCGGCCGCCGGGGCATCCAGTACCGCCTCCTCGCGACGGGTTCGTACGCCGCCTTCCGGGCCCTGAGCACGCTCAACCGGACGACGGCCGAAGCCCTCGCCGCCCTCCCCCGCCCCGACACCCCGCTCACCCGCGCCTACCACGCGGCCCAACGCCTCCTCCCCCTGGACAGGAACCTCGCCGTGTACCACCCCTCCCGCCGCCACGACCTCGCCTCCGACCCGGCCGCCCTCCATGCCGAGGCCCGGCGACTCGCCCCGCGCATCCGCTCGGTGTTCCTGGTCGAGCCGGAGGCGGTGGCCGACGTGCCGAAGGACGCCGAGTACGCCGTCATCGGCAGCCGGCGCCACTGGAAGGCGCTCGCCCGCGCCAAGTACGTCATCGGCGCCGCCTGCATCGCAGGCCCAGCCGACGCGGTCGTCAAGCGACGGCCCGGCAGCGTCCATCTCCACACCCACCCCGGCACCCCGCTGAACACGACGGGCGTGGACCGGGCGCCGTACCCGGTGGTGGCCGCCACCGTGGCCGGCACCCCCACCGGGCTCCTCTCGGGCGCGGACCGCTGGGACTTCTCCCTCTCCTCCAACCGTCACTCGACGGAGACCTGGGAACGCGCCTTCCCGGGCTCGTACGAGCAGTTGGAGTACGGCAGTCCCCGCAACGACGTCCACTACAGGGCAACGGCGACGGACGTGGCCCGCGCCCGCCGGGAGCTGGGCATCCCGGACGGCAGGACGGCACTGCTCTACGCCCCCGCCCACCGCGACCACATCACCGGCTTCGACGCCGCCCTCGGCACCGGCCACGACGCCCGGCTCGACCTGGAGGCGTTCTGCGAGGCGGTGGGCGAGGAGTTCGTGGTGCTGGTGCGGACGTCGTACGGCCACGGCCATCGCGTCCATGACGACGACACGGCGGCGTACAGGCACGGGCACGGGCACGGGCGCATGCACAGGGGCGAGGACGGGGGCGGGGACGGGGACGGGCACAGCGGCCGGATCATCCTCGTCCCCCGGCACCACTCCACCGAGGACGTCTGTCTCGCCGCCGACGCGCTGATCACCGACTACTCGTCCCTCATGTTCGACTACGCCCACCTGGACCGGCCGATCGTGGTGCACGCGGAGGACTGGGAGGTCCACCGGGAGATCCGGGGTGTGTGCCTGGATCTGCCGTCCGTACCGCCCGGTCATGTGGCCCGGACCGAGCGGGAGTTGGCGGAGCTGTTCCGTGACGGCTCCTACACGGACGCGGAGGCGGCGGCGCTGCGGGCGGAGTTCCGGGAACGGTTCTGCCAGTTCGACGACGGGCGGGCGGCCGAGCGGGTCGTACGCCGGGTGTTCCTCGGCGAACCGCCGGAGAGCCTTCCGCCCGTCGTCCCGCTCGCCGAGCGCACCCCCGCCCCCGCCCCACGCCCCGCGGCCACCCTCGTCAGGAGTTGACGCACGTGCCCCGATTCAGTGTCATCGTCCCGGTCTTCAAGGTCCGGGGTTTCCTGCGTGAATGCCTCGACTCGGTGCTGGAGCAGTCGTACCGCGATCTGGAGGTGATCGCCGTCGACGACTGCTCGCCGGACGGCAGCGGCGAGATCCTCGACGCGTACGCCGCCCGCGATCCGCGCGTACGGGTGCTGCATCTGCCGGCGAACGTGGGCCACGGCCCGGCCCGCAACGCCGGACTGCCGCACGCCACCGGGGACTTCCTCCTCTTCCTCGACAGCGACGACACGCTCACCCCGGGCACCCTGCGCGCGCTGGCCGACCGGCTGGACGAGGCCGGTGACCCCGATGTACTGGTGTTCGACCACGTCCGCACGTACTGGTGGGGCGGGACGCACTGGAACGAGCTGGCGCACGTGCTGAGGTCGGTCGGCGACGGCACCTTCACGGTCGCGGAGCGCCCGGAGATCCTCGATCTGCCCACGGTGGTGTGGAACAAGGCGTATCGGCGGGAGTTCGTCGAGGAGCACGGGTTCCGGTTCCCGCCGGGCTGCTACGAGGACACGCCGTGGACGTTCCCGGTGCTGCTCAGCGCGGGACGGATCGCCACGCTGGACCGGATCTGTGTGGCGTACCGGCAGCGGCGGCAGGGCGGCATCCTGTCCACCGCCGGCCGGCAGCACTTCGACGTCCACGACCAGTACGAGCGGGTGTTCACGTTCCTGGACTCCCTTGAGGACGCGGCGAGTCGGCGGTCGTATCTGCGGCGCAGGATGGCGGCGCACTGCCTGGAGATCCTTGACGCGCCGGACCGGGTGCCGGCGCGGGACAAGGGGGAGTTCTTCCGGCGGACGGCCGGGCTGTTCCACAGATACCAGGGCGACGGCTGGGAGCCCGTGGCCCCCGAGCTCCGGGTGCTGGAGGGTGGCTGGGCCGCCTATCGGGCCCGGCAGCAGGTCCTGCGGCTGCGCACGGCGTTCGACGCGGGTGGCGAGCGGGTGCGGGCGGCGGGGGTCGCGGGGCTGCGGCGGGGCTGGTCCCTGATGCAGGAGCGGGTGCCGCTGGACCCGCACCTCGCGGTGTACTCGGCGTTCTCGCACCGGGGCGTGCTCGGCGACCCGGCGGCCGTGTACCAGGCCGCGCGTGAACTCGCGCCGCACATCCGCGGGGTCTGGGTGGTGCGGCCGGAGCGGGTGGCGTCGCTGCCCGCGGGCGTCGAGTACGTGACGCCGGACTCGCCCGAGTATCTGCGGGTGACCGCGCGGGCCACGTACTTCGTCAACAACGTCACCTGGCCCGACACCCTGACCCGGCGCGCGGGCAGCGTGCACATCCACACCCATCGGGGCACGCCGCTGAAGTTCATGGCCGCCGACCTGCTGCACAAGCCGGGCGCCCGGCTCGGCATGGACGTGCCCCGGCTGCTGCGCCGGGCCGACCGCTGGGACTACAGCCTGGTCGCCAACCGCCACTCGGAGCTGGTGTGGAGCAGGGCGTACCCGTGCGGCTTCACCTCGCTGCGGACCGGCAGCCCGCGCAACGACGTCCTCGTCAACGCCGGGCCGGACGACAGGGGCGCCGCGGTCCGGGCGCGGCTCGGCATCCCGGCGGACCACACGGTCGTCCTGTACGCGCCCTCGCCCCGCGACTACCGGCGCGGCGGACACGTCGAACGCTTCGACCTCGCCCGGTTCGCCGAGGATCTGGGCCGCAGCCTGGGCGACCGCCACACCCTCGTCGTACGACTGCATCCGTCCCTCGCGGACGGCCCGGCGCGCGGCTTCGGGCTCGCCGAACTGCACCGGCGGGGCGTGCTCGTGGACGCGACCGACGAGCCGCACGTCGAGGAGGTGATGCTCGCCTCCGATGTCCTGGTCACGGACTACTCGGCCCTGATGTTCGACTACGCCAACCTCGACCGGCCCATCGTCATCCACGCCGACGACTGGGGCGCCTTCTCCGCCGGCCGGGGCGCGTACATCGACATCACCGCCGACCCGCCCGGCCATGTCTCCCGCTCCTACCGCGAGTTGGCCTGGCTCTTCGACTCCGGGCAGTGGCGGGACGCCGAGTCGGCGCGGCTGCGGGCCGGGTTCCGGGAACGGTACTGCGAGTTCGACGACGGACGCGCGGCGGAGCGGGTGGTGCGGATGCTGATGTCGGGAGAAACGGCCGCCGTGGCCGCCGCCCCGGCCCCTCGACGTGAGTCGTCACTCGTGTCGTCGTGAGGGCGCGTGCGTGGATCGCTCCGTGGGGGGGGGTGGTACGGAGCGATCCACGATCCGACGGTCAGTGGGGGCTGGTCGCGCCCGTGCGGCGGAGCCGCACAGTGGCACAGCCCCGCGCCCCTTTCGGGGCGCTGCGGCAAGCCCTCTCCGAAATGGTGCCGGTTACTCGATCACCAGCTCGACCGGGATGTTGTTGCGGGTCGCGTTGGAGTAGGGGCAGACCTGGTGGGCCTGCTCGACGAGCTTGCGGCCGGTGGTCTCGTCGACGGTGTCGGGCAGCTCGACGCGGAGGGTGACGGCCAGGGCGAAGCCCTCGCCCTGCTTGCCTATGCCGACCTCGGCGGTCACGGCGGCCTCACTGACGTCGACCTTCGCGGCGCGGCCCACGAGACCGAGCGCGCTGCCGAAACACGCGGCGTACCCGGCGGCGAAGAGCTGCTCCGGGTTGGTGCCCTGCCCGTTGCCGCCCAGCTCCACCGGCATGCTCAGCGCGAGGTCGATCTTGCCGTCGTTGGTGAAGGCGCGACCCTCGCGGCCGTGGGTGGCGGTGGCGACAGCGGTGTACAGCGCGTCCATGGGAAACCCATCCCTTTCACAGTTCACATCAGGTCCGGCGGTGCGGTCCGACCGCCGTTCGCGAACCCAAGTAGAGCACACAATTCAATTGTCCACAACTAAATGACGGACACGAGGTATCCTGGAGCCATGACCACCAGCGCCGCCCCTACGCCCGAGGAGATCTCCGAGGACGACTTCCTCCGTCTCGACCGGCAGATCTGCTTCTCCCTGCACGCCGCCTCGCGCGCCTTCAACGGCGTCTACCGCGTCGTGCTCAAAGAGCTGGGGATCACCTATCCCCAGTACCTGGTGATGCTGGTGCTGTGGGAGCACGGCGAGCTGCCCGTGAAGAAGCTGGGCGAGCATCTGCGGCTCGACTCCGGGACCCTGTCGCCGCTGCTCAAGCGCCTGGAGGCGGCCGGTCTCGTACGTCGTGAGCGCAGCGCCCGCGACGAACGGTCCGTGGAGGTGCGGCTGACCGAGGAGGGCACCGCCCTGCGCGAGCGCGCCCTGGCCGTACCGCGCCGGATCGTCGCCGCGACGAGCTTCGACCTCGACGAGATCCGGGACCTGCGGGACCGCCTGGACGAGCTGACCGAGGCGCTGGACGAGGCGGCACGCGCTGGGGCGTGAGCGCCCCCTCAACCCCGACGCCTCACACTCCGACCCAAGCCGGCCCACCACCGGACCGGGCGTGGCTGTCCGCTGACGCTCGCCCGCAACGGCCTGCCGACGCTCGCGGCGGCCCCGTCGTTCACGCGGTTGCGGCGGGGCACCGCCATGCGCCCGGCCGCGACCGAGCCGACCGACGTGACCGTTCTCAGCCGCCCGGCCATTCCCAACCACCCGGCCTTCCCCGGCCGTCCACCCGACCCGACGGAATCCAACACACCCGAGCGGAACCCCGATCCCACCCGCGCCATCTTCCCCACGGGGCCGCGAAGCCTCTCGTAAGGGCGTATTCCGCGCAAAACTCTTCGGTCCGGGGCAACCATGGCTCTTCAGCAGGCGCAGGTCACCGTCGTCGTCATCGGGTACGACGACGCCGCTCATGTGGCGGACGCGGTGCGCTCGGCGCTCGCACAGGGCCCGGCCGTGGGCGAGGTGATCGCGGTGGACGACTGCTCGACGGACGGCAGCGGGGAGTTGCTGGAGCGGCTGGCCGCCGACGAGCCACGGCTGAGGGTGATCCGGCGGCGGACCAACAGCGGCGGCTGCGGCACCCCGCGCAACGAGGGGCTGCACGCCGCGAGTTCGCCGTATGTGATGTTCCTGGACAGCGACGACGTGCTGCCGCCGGGTGCCGTGGACGCGCTGCTGGGCGCGGCCGTGGCGGACGACGCGCCGGTGGCGGCGGGGCTGTGCGTGCGCAAGGAGCTGCCGTCGGGGCGCGAGACGCCGTGGCAGCCCGAGTTGTACGACCGGCGCACGCTGGTCGCGCACCCGGACCGGCGCGTGCGCCTGGTCGATGACACCCTCTGCGTCAACAAGCTCTACCGCACCACCTTTCTGCGCGAGCGCGGCATCCGCTTCCCCGAGGGGCGCTTCCCGTACGAGGACTTCGTGTTCGTCGCGCGCGTGCTGGCCGCCGGACCGCGCATCGCACTCGTCCCGGACCCGGTGTACGTCTGGCACGTACGCCGCTCGGCGGCCAGGCTGTCCATATCCCTCGACCGTTCCGACATGGCCAACTGGCGGGCGCGGATAGACGCCCACCAGCTGTCGTACGACATCCTGCTGGGCGCCGGGGAGAAGCAGCTGGCGCGGGCGGCGCGAACGCGGTTCC
Source organism: Streptomyces ipomoeae 91-03 (assembly GCF_000317595.1). Classification (GTDB taxonomy): domain Bacteria; phylum Actinomycetota; class Actinomycetes; order Streptomycetales; family Streptomycetaceae; genus Streptomyces; species Streptomyces ipomoeae. Next base: position 12,177 of record NZ_AEJC01000437.1, read on the forward strand.
TGGACCACTCGCTGCGGATGTACACGCGCGAACTGGGCCTGCGGGGCGCCGACTACCGGCGTGAATGGTGGGCGCTCACGCGGGCGTACCTGGCCTCCTTCGACGAGAGCGACTTCGCGCCGGCGCCCGCGCCCGGCCGGGTCGTCGCCCGGGTGATCCTCGCCGCCGAGGCGCCCCGCGACCTGGCCCGCCTCAAGGAGATGGCGGCCCGCCCCTCCCGGCTGACCCCGCCGTACGCGCGCGCGGGCGACGGTTCTCCCATCTGGGCGGCGGATCTGCCCGAGGTGGAGCTGGACCACCTCCTCGTCCGCCCCGTCCCTCTGCTGCCCGCCACCGTCGACGCGGAGCTGCGGCCACGCGCGCGGGGGACCGTCCTCCAGCTGCGCCTGCACGAGCTGTACGGGCGGCTGGCGGACGCGGGCCCCGAGGCCGTGGAGGCGGAGTTCGTCGAACGGGACGACGGGCGGGTGGGGTTCACCGCCACGGCGCCCTTCGAGGCCCACCCAGCATTCGAGAGCTGGCTGGCGGAAATACCCGTGGACCTGGCGGCCTTGGGCAGCGGTACCTGGGATCTGAGGCTCCGGCTGCGCTTCCAGGACGGCACGCACCGCGAGACCACCGCCCACGCGGTCGCGGGCGCCGGGCTCCTGCGCCGGAGCGCGCTGCCGAGCGCACGCCACGGCGTACTCCTCGTGCAGCCGTACGCGACCCACGCGGGAGCGCTCGCCGTACGCCTCGCGCCCGGTTGGCGTGGATTGACCGAAGTCGTACGCCGTCATCTCAAACGCCTGCTTCACTGATGACCGACAGTGATCCGCCGACCGACACGCGGTCCGCTGATCACGGGACCCGCCGATTCGTCATCCACGAACTCAGAACCCACACGAGAACCCACACGAGAACCCATACGAGAACCCATACGAGGGGACGGTCGTCCATGACCTGGCTGATCACCGGTGGCGCCGGCTACATCGGGGCACACGTCGTGCGCGCGATGCTCGACGCGGGCGAGCGGGCCGTCGTCTACGACGACCTGTCCACCGGTATCGCCGAACGAGTGCCCGAGGGCGTGCCGTTGGAGGTGGGCTCCACCCTGGACGGGGAGCGCGTGGCGCGGGTGATCCGGGACCACGGCATCGACGGCGTCGTCCATCTCGCGGCGAAGAAGCAGGTCGGCGAGTCCCTCGAACTGCCGCTGCACTACTACCGGGAGAACGTCGAGGGCCTGCGCACCCTGCTGTCCGCCGTCACCGACGCCGGGGTGCCCTCCTTCGTCTTCTCGTCCTCCGCCGCCGTGTACGGCATGCCCGACGCGCACCTCGTCACCGAGGAGACGCCATGCGTGCCGATGAGCCCGTACGGGGAGACCAAGCTGGTCGGCGAGTGGCTGGTGCGGGCCACGGGGAGGGCGACGGGCCTGTCCACCGCCTCCCTGCGGTACTTCAACGTGGCGGGCGCGGCCACCCCCGAACTCGCCGACGTCGGCGTCTTCAACCTCGTCCCCATGGTGTTCGAGAAGCTCACCGAGAACGCCGCGCCCCGTATCTTCGGCGCCGACTACCCGACCCCCGACGGCACCTGCGTCCGCGACTACATCCACGTCGTCGACCTCGCCGAGGCCCATGTGGCGACCGCGCGGCGGCTGCGCCAGGCGCCGGGCACGGACCTCACCCTCAACATCGGGCGCGGGGAAGGCGTTTCGGTCCGCGGGATGATCGACCGCATCAACGCGCTCACCGGTCACGACATCGCCCCGGTGGTCGTGGAGCGCCGCCCCGGCGACCCCGCCCGCGTCGTCGCCTCCGCCGACCGCGTCGCCACCGAGCTGGGCTGGAAGGCACGGTACGGCGTCGAGGAGATGATCACGTCGGCGTGGGCGGGCTGGACCCTGCGTCATTGACGTTGCGCGCGTAACGGCCCTCTTGGTACCAACGACTGACCGGCGTGCCCGTGCGACAGCCGTGAAGTCCCGCTCGGAGCGGGAACCATTCGGTACCGGTTGCGCGTGTGTACTACGGGAAGCGAACGACGTACGACGGGCCCGACAGGGTCGTTGACGTATCCGACAGGAGCGTTACGGGGGTAGCGACGATGCCGGCTTGGGACATCGATCCGATCCATGCGCAGACCACGCTGAACTCGACGGGTGAGGCCGCCGGTGGTCTGGAGAAGGCGGCCAACTCGCTGGTGACGAACATGGCGGGCGCGGCCGAGTCCGCGGGGACGGCCGTGCCGGGCGGCCAGTTCAGCGGGCCCATGATCGGCCCGGTGGTCGCCGGCACCCCGCGCGTGCCGGTCGGCCCGGTGGCGGCGGCGCTGAGCCAGTACCTGTCGGAGCGGCAGCAGAAGCTGTCGTTCATGGCGCAGCGCACCATCGACTCCGTGCAGGGCGCCGCCAAGGCCACCAACGCGTATGTCACCGGCGACCTGGACATGGCCGCCCAGCACCAGGCCAACGCGCTGAAGGCGACGGTGGTGCCCCCGCCACCGGGCGTCGACGGCAACGGCGGGCAGGGGCCGAAGTGAGCGACGACATCCCCGTCATCCCGGAGGAGGTCCCCGAGTTCACCGGCAACCTGGAGTTGCTGGACCAGCACATCTCGGGGATCCGCTCGGCCGGTACGTCCCTGAAGGACTCGGCCTCGGACGTCCACACCCGCTTCGGCGGCCTCTCCGCGTGCTACAAGGCGCCGGAGGCGGAGCAGCTCTTCGCGACGACGGCGCCGGTGGCGACCAAGGGCGGCGAGTTCGCCACGGAACTGGAGACCGTGGCCTCGGCCCTCGACGACTACGCGGCGGCGGTCGGCCCGCTGAAGGCGAGGTTCGAGCAGCTCCGCCAGGACGCGATCGGCTTCCGCAACCGCATCGCGGGCGACGACGAGTGGCGCGCCGACGGCGACCTCGTCGAGGAGAACAACAACCGCCGCTCCGACATCAACGCCGCGTTCGCCGCCTTCCAGGCCGCCGAACGCGACTGCTACAACAAGATCATCGCCCTTGTCGGCGGCGAGCCGCTGGTCGTCAACGACGGCTCCAACAAAGAGAACATGTACGGCTACCGGGGCGAGGACCTCAACAACGCCGGCGGTCTGCCCTGGGGCGACCCGGTCGAGGAGTCCAACCCCTGGTACTACATCCACGAGCACGTCTGGGACTTCGCGGTCGGCTTCGTGGTCGACGGCGTGTGGGGCACGATCAAGGGCCTCGGCACACTGGTCGGCTTCAACGGCTGGGACGCGGCGGGCCAGGCCTGGGTCGGCCTCGGCAAGCTCGCGACCGGCATCATCATCACCGGCATCCCGGTCGTGGGCGCGGCGTACTGGCTGACCCCGGCGGACAAGTTGCCTTCCTGGCTGCGCGACTCCCGTACGGCGGTCGTGGAGACCGGCAAGGCACTCATCGCGTACGACGAATGGGGCAAGAACCCGGCGCGGGCGGCCGGAGCGGTGACGTTCAACGTCCTGACGACGGTCTTCACCGGCGGCTCGGGAGGCGCCGTGGCGGGCGCCGGTAAGGCGGGCGCCATCGCCAAGGCGATCTCCTTCGCCAGCAAGGCGGGCAAGATCGTCGACCCGATGACGTACATCACCAAGGGCGTCGGCGCGACCGCGGTGAAGATCAGCGACGTGATGGCGAGCCTGCGCGGCATCACCGACGGCACGCACATCAAGCTCGGCGAGGGCACGTACCAGATCGCCGACGCCCCCAACATCACGGACGACCTCCCGGCCGGCCTCACCCCCGAGAACAGCGTCCGCATGGAGACCCCCCAGGGTGAGGTCGTCTACCTCAACACCGACACCCTGATCATGCACAACGCCGACGGAACGGTACGGGAGTCGCTGGACGGCATCACCCACGAGGGCACCGCCGCCGAGCGGGGCGCCGACGTGGGGGCCCGCCAGCCGGAGCTGGTGGGCGCCGGGGCGAAGGTGGGCGACGGCGGCGTGAACGTGGGCCGCGTGGGGGACGACCTGGGCGGGACGGGGCGCGTCGGGGACGACCTGGGCGGCACCGGACGGGTCGGGGACCAGAACCTGCCGGGTGGGCGGGCCGACAACCTGCCCGGTGGTCGTGCGGACGACCTGGGCCGGGGGCCGTCGGGGAGCCATGAGACACCGGGCGGCGGCGGAGGGCCGCGCGGAGGTGACGGTCCGACCGGAGGCGGCCACAGCGAGACGCCTTCCGGTGGCCACGGTGACGGCCCCGGTGGGAGCCACGGCGAGACGCCTGCGGCAGGCCATGGCGACACATCCGGTACTGGTCACGGTCACGGCGAGCACCCTGTCGGCCCAGGGCTCGACGACTCCACCGATACCGCCGCGAAGCACGACATCGACGGTCCGACGGGCACAACGCTCGATCCTCAGCCGGACTGGCACGGCAGCAGCGCAGACAAGATGAGGCACCACAGGCGCCCTGCGGTGGACGTCAGTGACCTCACTCCGGAGGAAAAGCTGGCGGTTCTCGAACGCGAGGCGCGGCAACTCGCGGACGACGCTCTCGACGCTCCGTCCGGAGAGGCCCTTCCTGGTCAGCACCAGCTGGAGCAGGGATGCGCGGGAGCCTTCCTGCACGACAACACAGTCACCGTGCACAGCAGTACCACGAAGATGCACGGGCAGAAACTTCCACAAACCCATGCCGTACTGCAGGATATCCTCAAGAAGATCAGCGACGACTACAATGCCGGACTTATCGAGGCGTTGGGCCGCGGGCATGGAAAGTGTGCCGAGGTCTCATTGATCAGTGATCGACTGCATCAATTGGACCCCACGGGAACGCGGATACGCAGCGTCGAGGATGCCCGGGATGCACTCGAAGGCAGCGTGATGCACACACGGCGCATCGGTGACGTCATAAGCCGCGAAACAGGTGAAGTCGTCATGAATCACGGCGACTTCATGCCACCGTGCCCGACCTGCGCGCTCGTGCTCCCACAACTGGGAATCCGCGTGCACTCATGACCGTTCTCAGGAGAGCACAGAAGGGAGAGCCGCTCGTGACTGCGGAGAATGTGCCGCCAGAGGTGCTCGAATGGCTGATCGACAACGGCTGGTCGCCCGGCCGGGACATCGGAAGCAAGGCCGATGATCTCGTGGCCCTACGTGTACGCACCTCGGAAGAGCAAGGAAGCACACTGCCTCCTGTCCCTGCGGCAGCCCGTATCATTCACTCATATGGACTCCTCCGACTGCCTCACCCCAGAGTTCAGAGTTACGCCTGGATAATGGATCCGACAGTGACCTACAAGGGGGACACGGAAAACATAAGAGAACTAGCTGAAAGCCTCGGCACGAGTTTGTTTCCGGTCGGATACGAGTCTTCCGAAGCGGGATTCATCCTTGTGGACGCGACGGGACGCTTCTTTCTCCTACATCACACGGGCGGCTACTTCTTGGGTTTTGACGAGCATGACGCCTTCAAGCGCTTCTTGAACAATGTCAGCGCCCCAGACGCAGAGGATTTCTTTGTCTAGCCAGTTTCCCGCAGTCGCGTCGTCACTGCTGATCGGCAATACCGTCGTCAGCCACACCAGCCTGGTGGGCGAAGGTTCCCCGAACCTGCACCCGGCGATCCGTGAGTTCATGGCATCCCTCCCCGAGGAGAGGCGCCGGGGCTACACCGGGCGCTGCGCCGAGTCCGCGCTGATCTCGGACCAACTGTGGAACCTGGACAGCTCTCGGGACGACGGCCGCAGCACGAGCCTCGAAGCGGCGATTCCCCACTTCCACGGTGCGGTGATGACATCGCGCATGGTGAGAGGACAGAGCCACCCGGACCACGGGAAGCCCACGCGTCCTTGCGATGCGTGCGCGGCTCTCCTGGATGCTCTGCACGTTCATTTCGCCGGTTAGCGCCCGAAGGAGCGCCGCATTGGCTCGGGAATGGCACCGTGATCGCGAGCATCCCTGTGGCCCGGGCGCCGAAGATACGTCTCAAGGCGCCCGAGTCAGGGAACCCGAAGAGCCGCCTGTTCGAGGCCGAGCATGTGGCGGCCGAAGGACATGATTGCAACGCGCCACCGCGCTCCAAGAGAGTCCGCGTCGTGGACCTGGGACATGGGCGACGTCGAGCCGCCCGGCCTGAAGTCCGCGCTCGCCGTCGCGGCCCGTATGAGTCAAGTCCTGCGGAAACACGGGCTTCTGTTACCGCCGCTCGGTCTGGAGTGGGACTGGTTCGTGTATGGCCGCGGTGGCATGGGCATCACGACACGGCTGTCGTCCCTGCGCTCCCTGGACGACCCGGAACTGCCCGCCCACATTCTGGCGGCCCGCCCCGTGGACTTCCCCGACGCACAGGTCGGGAGCATCCTCGTCGTGGGTACCGGGACGTGGATCGACGCGACAGGGGACAGGCACCAAGAGCACCGGCTGGTCGAGCTGACGGTGGCACCGGACGCACCTGGGATCTGGGCGGAACTGGCCGTGTTCCACGACATCTGGGGCCCCTTCGACTTCCGGGGCCTGCCACACCCGGACGTCGAGAAGCAGAACGCCCCGCGCCTCGCGGCGGCCCTCCAGTCGCTCGACGCGCTCCTGGGCGTCGCCGCCGAGCCCGGCGATCCCACGTACTTCGGCAGCGCCGAGGGGCACGGCATCAAGCCCCCGGAGGTGATCGACGGCCGGGGCCCGGATTTGACCGACCTGCTCTGACCAGGTCCTTGGATGTGGATGACCGCCCGGTCAGGCAGTGGTATTCGGATGGCTCCCCCCGTGCCGAGGGGAACATGCGCAGAGGTTTTCCGGTCGGAGAGTCCCGGACATGGCATCCGGGCGGCACACTCGCGACCAAGCGGATCACGAGCGATGACGGCCATCGGCCCCTCGTAGAGCTGGAGTGGGACGAGAACGGTGAGCAGACCCGTTCCTGGTATGCGCCGGACCAGGGCGCGCACCAGCGGTTCACAGAGGACTCCTAGCCACGCTCGCCAGGGTGCCGGTTCGCCTCTTCGGCGGGCGGCTGGGCTGCTCCTCGCCCACCTCGAACCACACGCCCTTCCCCGACGCGCCCAGTAGCTCCGTCCCCCAACGGCCATCCGAGACCGTGTCCACGATCCACAGGCCCCGGCCCGATTCGGGGTCGTAACCCTGAAGGTGGCGAGGGGGTGTTCGCGACTCGTCGTAGACCGTGACCCGTACGGCGTTGCGGAAGCCGTTCGTGTCCACGATCAACAGGACGCCCTGTCCCTCGGTGTGCACACAGGAGTTGGCGACCAGCTCGGAGGTGCAGAGCACGGCGTCGTCCACGAGGGCGTCCAGTCCGAGTGCGCGGAGGACCGTGGTGACGAAGTCACGGGCGACGCGGGGGGTGGTGGCGGCGCGGGGGCAGTTGAGCTGGTACTTGGGCATGGCTCATCAACTCCAACTTGCTTGGGGCATGGGTGAGTTGAGGCACGGCGAGGGTCGGCGACACCCAGTGTGCCGGGCACGTCACAGACGGTATGGCATAACCTGATGCCGGAACAACCTGATGACGGACATTGCCCCCGTCTTGGTGACCGTCACGCCTGGGTGGGCGGCATACTCGTCAGCCGAACGACCAGGGAGAGGAACGATGCCACCCAGAAGCACCCCAACCGCCCGGCAGGAACGCCTCGGTGCCGAGCTACGCAAGATCCGCGAACGGGCTGGGGTGACAGCTCGGGCAGCCGCCGCGCTTCTCGGCACGAATCCGATCCAGCAAAGCGCCTACGAGGCCGGCCGCAGCGGGATCAGTGAGGACCGCATTCGCCGTCTCGCAGCTCACTGCGCATGCGACGACCAGGCGTACATCGATGCGCTCGTCGCCATGGCCACCGAACGGGGTAAGGGCTGGTGGGAGGAGTATCGGGGGACCATCCCTCCTCCCGGTCTCAGCCTGGCGGAGCTTGAGCATCACGCGGTACGCATCCAGACCTTCCAAATGGCGCACATCCCAGGCTTGTTGCAGACCGAGGACCACATGCGAGCCGCGTTCAGGTACGGGATGCTGAGTTGGCCACGCCAAGAGCAGGACACCGCCGTGGAGTTCCGATCACGTCGGCAGCAGGTCATCTCAGCGGAACGCGCCACGCCGTACGAAGCGGTGATCCACGAGGCGGCGCTTCGGCTCCGCGTGGGTGGCGCAAAAGCGGCACGTGCCCAGTTGGAGCACATCCTCGTCGTCTCCGAGCGGAGCCATGTGACCGTGCGTGTGGTTCCCTTCGACAGTGAGGATTTCGCCGGTGCCGGGTACTCAATGCTCTACGTCCACGGCCCCGTGCCTCAACTCGACACCGTGCAGATGGACACAGGCTACGAAGTTGTCTTCTTGGATGCCGAGTCACGACTGAAGGAGCACCGGCAACGCTTCGAACGCGTCTCGACGACAGCCCTGTCCCCGGCTGCCTCTCGGGACCTGATCACCCGCATCGCCCACGAAATCTGAAAGGTATCGCCGTGTTCGAGCCCCGCGCCTGGCAGAAGTCATCCTTCTCCGGGGGTGGCAGCGGCAGTAACGATTGCGTCGAACTCGCCACCAACTCCCCCACCGCCATACTCATACGCGAAAGCGACCACCCCACCACCCACCTCACCACCACCCCCACCCCCCTCCACGCCCTCCTCACCACCCTCAAAGCAGGCACCCTTGGCCGTCATTGACCCGCAGCGCGCCCTCGGCACCGTCCTCGGCTCCGCCGTCGGCGACGCCCTCGGCGCACCCTTCGAGTTCGGCCCCGAAGGGGCGTTCTCGGCGCGCTTCCCGAAAGCCGGAGGTCACGGCGGCGAGATGTGCGGGGGCGGCGGCTGGGACCCCGGCGAGGCCACCGACGACACGCAGATGGCCGTGATCGTCGGGGAGTCGCTCGTCGAACAGGGCGGGCTCGACCTCCCCGACATCTTCGAGCGGTTCCAGTGGTGGGCCGGTTCCGGTCCCAAGGACATCGGCCTCCAGACCGAGGACGTCCTCAGCAACGGCGAACCCTGGGACCGTGCCGCCGCCCTGCACTTCCAGGTCAATCTCCGCGCCGCAGGCAACGGCGCGTTGATGCGGGCGGCGACCTCGGCGGTGTACTTCGCGCCGTACGGGCGGGAGGTCACCATGGACGCCGGCCGGCGGCTGTCCGCGCTCACGCACGGGGACCCGGCCGCGTGGGAGGGCACCGCCGTCTTCCATGAGCTCGTACGGGTCGCACTCGGCGGAGCCGACCCGCTCGCCGCCCTCCCCGGCGCACTCGACGCCGTACGGGACGATCACCGCGCCCGGTACGCCGTCGTCCTCGCCCCCGACTGGCACCCGGACCAGGCCACCGAGTTCAACGGCGCCGTCTGGCCCTGCCTCGGCTCCGCCGTGTGGGCGGTGCGTACGACCGACTCGTACGAGGACGCCGTACGCGCGGCCGTAGACCTCGGCGGCGACACGGACACCGTCGCCGCAGTGACCGGCGGACTCGCGGGGGCGCTGTACGGCGCGGACGCGATCCCCGAGCGCTGGCTGGAGTCACTGCACGTACCGCTCCCCGGCTTCGGCGACCGGGTCCTGCGCACCCCCGAACTCACCCGACTCACCCGGCAGTTGCAGCTCGCGCCCTAGCGGCACCCTGCCCGCGCCGGCAAGCGCAACCCCGCCCCGCCCAACGCCGCCCCCGGGCGCCCGGCAACCACCGGCGCCCCCTACAGCGCCCGCAACCCCGCCGCCGTAGCCCTCGTCAGGCTCTCCAGATACCCCTTCGGCGGCTTCGGTGCCCGTACGACGACCGACCGCCAGTACAACGGCCCGGAGATCAGGTCCAGCGCCAGATCCTCGTCGACACCCTCACGGATCTCCCCCCGCGTCACCGCCGCCGCCACGATCCCCGTCGCCACGCTCTGCTGCCCCTCCCGCAGCGCCTTCTGCATGGCCTCGGCGATCTCGGGGTTGCGGGCGGCCTCCGCCTGGAGGTCGGGGATGATCTGGCCGGCCACCGGGTGGCGCAGCGCACGGGACGTGACCTCGTACAGCAGCCGCAGATCCCCCTCCAGCGAACCCGTGTTCGGCAGCGGCAGCCCCTGCACCGCCACGGCCGAGACCAGGTCGAGCACGAGGTGCAGCTTGGAACGCCAGCGCCGGTACACCGCCGTCTTGCCGACGCCCGCCCGCCGCGCGATCCCCTCGATGGACATCCGGGCATAGCCGACCGCCGCGAGTTCCTCGAAGACGGCCGCTCGGATGGCCTCGGTCACATCCTCGCGCAGCACCGCCGCCCCGGCGGGCGCCCGGCGACGCTGCCGCGAGGGCGGCTGCGGCTGCTGCGGCGGCTCCGCTGCGGAGGGGGCGGCGTTCGTCGTCATACGGACCAGCATAGGCCGTTACGACGAAACGGTTGCGTTCCGACGTCGAATCCGCTTACGCTCACGTTGCGACGATACGGTCCCGTTCCGACGTAAGAGCAGGGCAAGAGAAGCGAACAAGAGCAGCGCAGGACGAAGCGCGAGAAAGAAGCGCGCGAAGTAGCGAAGTAGCGCTGGAAGACACGACGTCGAAGCGGGACGCCCCCCACTACCGAAAGCAGCGGATGTGAGCCAGGTCCTCCACACACCGCCCCCGACACCGGCGGCGAACCCCCCGGCCGCGCCCGCCCCCGCCGCCGAGTCCCCGGCGGAGCTGGCCGCGCGGTACGGCCTCAGCGTCAGCGGGGCGCGCCCCTCGCTGGGCCAGTACGTACGGCAGCTGTGGGCCCGACGGCACTTCATCACCGCCTTCGCCACGGCCAAACTGACCGCCCAGTACAGCCAGGCCAAGCTCGGCCAGCTCTGGCAGATCGCGAACCCGCTGCTCAACGCGGCGGTCTACTACCTCATCTTCGGCCTGCTGATGGGCACCAAGAAGGGCGTGCCGGACTACGTCCCGTTCCTCGTGACCGGCGTGTTCGTGTGGACCTTCACGCAGAGCTCGATCATGGCGGGTACCCGGGCCATATCCGGCAGCCTCGGCCTGGTCCGCGCCCTGCACTTCCCCCGGGCCTCGCTCCCCCTGTCGTACTGCCTGCAACAGCTCCAGCAGCTGCTGTTCTCCATGGCCGCGCTGGTCGTGATCCTGCTGGCCTTCGGGGTGCCGGTCGCCATGTCCTGGCTGCTGATCGTTCCGGCGCTCACGCTTCAGTTCGTGTTCAACGCCGGGGTCGCGATGGTCATGGCCCGGATCGGCGCCAAGACCCCCGACATCTCGCAGCTGATGCCGTTCGTGCTGCGTACGTGGATGTACGCGTCGGGCGTGATGTTCAGCATGGACCACATCCTCGCCGACCGCGACCTGCCGGCCTTCGTGCACCTGCTCCTGGAGTGCAACCCGGCCGCCGTCTACATCGACCTCATGCGCTTCGCGCTGATCGACAGCTTCCACGCGGGCCAACTGCCCCACCATGTCTGGGCGATCGCCGCGGGCTGGGCGCTCCTCGCGGGCGTCGGCGGGTTCATCTACTTCTGGAAGGCTGAGGAGACGTACGGCCGTGGCTGACACCATCACCGCCCCCCACACGGACGACGCTCGCGCGACCGCCGCCGGGCCCGTCCCCACCGTCGTCGTCGACGGGGTCGACATCGTCTACCGCGTCAACGGCACCGGTGCCGGGCGCGGCAGCGCGACCGCCGCGCTCAACCGCATCCTCCGGCGCAAGAAGACCGAGAAGGCCGCCGGCGTACGCAAGGTGCACGCCGTGCGCAACGTCTCCTTCACCGCGTACCGCGGCGAGGCCATCGGCCTCATCGGCACCAACGGCTCCGGCAAGTCGACCCTCCTCAAGGCCGTCGCCGGGCTCCTCCCCGTCGAGAACGGCCGCATCTACACCGACGGCCAGCCCTCCCTCCTCGGCGTCAACGCCGCCCTCATAAACGACCTCACCGGCGAACGCAACGTCCACCTCGGCGGCCTCGCCATGGGCATGTCCCGCGAGCAGGTCCGTGAGCGGTACCGGGAGATCGTCGACTTCTCCGGCATCAACGAGAAGGGGGACTTCATCACACTGCCGATGCGTACGTACTCCTCCGGGATGGCGGCGCGGCTGCGGTTCTCCATCGCCGCCGCGAAGGACCACGACGTGCTGTTGATCGACGAGGCGTTGGCCACTGGCGATGCCTCTTTCCGGAAGCGGTCGGAGGCTCGTATTCGTGAGCTGCGGAAGAACGCGGGCACCGTGTTTCTGGTGAGCCACAACAACAAGTCGATCCGGGATACGTGTGATCGGGTGTTGTGGCTCGAGCGGGGGGAGCTCCGGATGGATGGGCCGACGGAGGATGTGATGAAGGAGTACGAGAAGTTCACCGGCGGGAAGAAGTAGGTCCTGGCGCCTGAGAGCTCGGGGGAACTGTCGTGTCGCGGCTGCGGGTGGGTCGTGGTCGATCGCGCCCACGCGGCGGAGCCGCATATCAAACGCAGCCCCGCGCCCCTTGGCTCTTCACCTCTCCAGGAAGGTGAAGAGTCGCTCCCATCTGTCCATGATCTCCTCCGCCCCGTATCGCCGTACGTTCTCCCTCGCCCTCTCCCCCATCCGGTCCCGCAAGCCCCTGTCCGACATCAACAGGTCCAGCTTGCGGGCCAGTTCCCCCGTGTTGCCCGGATGCGCCAGCAAGCCGTCCTCGCCGTCCCGGACCATCTCGTGGACGCCCGGCGCACAGTCGAAGGCGGCGCAGGGGACGCCCATGGCCATGGCTTCCATCAAGGCCAGGGGAAAGCCCTCGCCCCTCGACGACAGGGCGAAGACCGAGGCTCCGCGCAGCGCGCCCTGGACGTCACTCGTGCGGCCCATCCAGCGCACCGAGCCGTCGATCCCCAGTGCCGTGCACTGCTTCCTCAGCAGTTCCTCGTCCTCGCCGGAGCCGTAGATCCTCAGGAGCCAGTCGGGGTGCCGGGGGGCCACCTCGGACCAGGTGTCGAGGAGCATGTCGACGCCCTTCTCGTCGCTCAGGCGGCCGATGCTGACGATCGTCTTCTCGGTGCGCGGTGACGGGGCGTCCGGCAGCCAGGGCACGGCGTTGGGGATGAACGACGTGTTGTTGAGGCCCTCGCCGATCCACAGGTCGGCGTCCTCGCGGGTGAGGACGAGCATGCGGTCCACGTCCCGGTAGTGCTTGAGGACCCGGCGGAAGCGGGAGCTGGACTTCGACGTCTCGTACGACTCGTGGCTCATGCCGATCACCGTCAGACCGGCCGTGTCGGCGAGCTTCACCCACTCCATCGCCCACACCTGGGTCACGATCACGACCGCGCCGGGGCGCGCGGCGCGGAAGAGGCGTGTCAGGACGGTCGCCTTCTCCCGCATGCTCGCGTCCCGCGCCCGGCCGGGGCTGGGCGGCTGGCCGTCGTACAACCTGGTGGTGGGATACGGGAGTTCGCCGAGGTCGTGCGGGTCCTCGGGGGTGGTGATGCCGATGACGTGGAGGCGGTGGCCGCGCTCGGTGAGGAGGCGGGCCATGTGGTGCGACCAGCTGGTCACGCCGCCCAGCTCGTCCACGCTGTTGGAGACCAGGAAGATGTCCCGCTGTCCGCCGGTCACTTTTGCCTCCACTCGGAGAAGAACTCGTCCACGATGCGCCGCGCCGCCGTGCCCTCGTCGTACTCGCCGAAGTCGGCCACGAAGCGTTCGCGGGCGGACGCGTACTTGACCGACTGTTCGTCCAACGTCGACGCCGTCAGCAGGGCGTGCAGCTCGTCCTCCGTGCGTACGACCGGACCCGGGGCTCGTTCGAGGAGGTCGAAGTATGTGCCTCGGCCCTCGTGCACGTACTCCTCGTAGTCGTACGCGAAGAAGAGCATCGGGCGGTCCAGCAGGGCGTAGTCGAACATCACCGACGAGTAGTCCGTGATCAGCGCGTCGGCCAGCGCCAGGAGCGGGGTCACGTCGTGATGTGCGGACACGTCGATGACCCGGCCTCGGACGGAGGGCGGGAGGACGACGTGGTTGAGGTAGTGGGCGCGGACGAGGAGGACGTACTCGTCGCCGAAGGTCCGCGCGAAGCGCTCCACGTCGAAGGGGAGCGTGAAACGGCGCTGTCCGTGATGCCGGAACGTGGGGGCGTACAGCAGGACCTTCTTGTCGGCCGGGATGCCCAACTCGGCCGCCAGCGGCGGGCGTTCAGCTGCCCCTCGGGCCCGCACCAGCGCGTCGTTGCGCGGATACCCCACCCTCAGCAGCGTCTTCTCCCTCAGCCGGAAGGCCTTCGCCAGTGTGCGGACGTCGTGCTCGGAGCGGATGAGGAAGTGGTCGAAGCGGTCCAGGGTGCGCTGCTGCTCCGCCTGCCCGGCGCGGGACTTGAGCTTCCAGCCCGGTTCGTCGAACCCCATGCGCTTGAGGGCCGAGCCGTGCCAGGTCTGGAGGTAGGTCGTGCCGGGGCGCTTGGTGAGCTTGAGCGGGTAGCTCTGGTTGTCGATCCAGAACTCGGCGCGGGCCAGGGCCCGTAGATAGGGCAGGGACCAGCGGCGTACGAGGGTGGCGTCGGCGGGGAAGCCGTCCGGTCGGCCGGTGTACGACCACACCGCCTCGAAGTCGAGGCCCTGGCGGCGCATCTCCTCGTAGATCGCGCGGGGGCTGTCGCTGTACTGCCGGCCGAGGTGGCTCTCGAAGACCACCAGGCGCCGCCGCATCGGCATGCGCTGGAAAACCTCATGATAAAGGCGGATTTTGGTGTCTCCGGAGGTGGCCTTCTTGCGCAGCGCCTTCGCCTTGCGGTAGCCGCCCCTGGCCAGTCGGCCGGGGGTGCCGCGCAGGCCGCGGGTGACGAGGGCGCCCGCCTTCTTGTCGGGGACGAGACGGAAGGCGAGGTGGCCGCGGGCGGAGATGTGCGGCTCGACACGGTCGGCGACGAGGCGCGTGAGCCGGGGGCGGACCGGCAGCTCGCCGGTCACCAGGCCCGGTTCGGCGGCCGTGAGACGGCTGGTGGTGCGCTCTCCGTCGACGTCCAGGTGGAGGCGTACGTCCCACACCGCGTCCACGATGCCCAGCGGGCGGACGGCCTTCGAGATGTCGACCACGGCCTGCCAGTCGACGTACGCGCCCTCGTGCCGCACCTCCGCCACGGGGACGCGATGAGTGCCGAAGCGTACGCCGGGGCGGCGGGCGTAGAACTCCAGCTCGGCGGAGAGCCGGGCGCCGGGCGGGATGACGCCGAGGGGGTTGGTGACGCGCCCGGCGAGGCGCACGACACCCGGGCCCTCGCCCTCCCAGTAGTGCCGGGAGCGGCGGTACTCCGTCAGCTCGTTGCGCAGGAACAGCTTCGCGGGCGGGCGGGCGTGATACCCGAGTGGGGTGACGTCGAGGACCCGGCGTGCGAAGGCCCCGGCCTCTCCCCCGTCATCCAGGTGCTCGGCGCACCAGTAGATCCGTCCGTCGCGCTCGACGAGCGGGGCGGAGACCTTGTCGCGGTTGGTGAGCGTGTCCACGGCGGGCAGCAGGTTGTCCCAGTCGCTCTCGCGGAGCAGAAACGCGCAGATGGCGTGGATCGGCTCGACCTCGTCGTACGCGGCCGGGTCGATCGACGCCAGGTACGTGCGGGCCAGAGCGGCGAACTCACAACGGTAGGCGGCGTCCCGGAAGGGCAGGTCGCGCAGGTGCAGCACCAGGTCGTGCTTGAGGAACTTGACGTCCTTCCGGAACTTCAGCTCCGGCAGGCCCCGGTCGGCGAGCAGTCGGTCGATCCGGCGATGGATCTCCATGCGGTGCGCGAAGTTGGCGATCTCGGCCCGCCGGTTGCTGATCGACTTGGCGGCGGCCTTCTCGGTGACGTTCCAGTCGTAGACCCGGTTGGGGATGAGCGTGATCCGCCGGGCGGCCGTGTACGCCTGGGCGGAGAAGAGCAGATCCTCGTAGTGGATGCCGACGGGGAACTCCAGGCCGTTCTCGACGAGAAAGTCCCGGCGGTAGCACTTGTTGGTCGACAGGGTGTCGTAGACCAGCAGGTCGGGCAGCTCGGAGATCGAGTCGAGGGTACGGGTGCGGGCGTACAGCCACGGGTACCACTTGACCTCCTTGCGTGTGCGCGTGTCCACGTGCACACGGACACAGAGGCCGGCGACCAGGTCGGCGCCGGTCGTCTCGGCCGCCTCCAGCATGTTCCGGCAGGCGTTGCGCTCCAGGACGTCATCGCTGTCGAGGAAGAGGACGTACTCGCCTCGGGTCTTCAGGACACCGTGGTTGCGGGGCGCGCCGCAGCCGCCGCTGTTCTCGGGAAGCCGGTACGCCCGCACCCGGTCCGGGTGCTCCGCGGCCAGCCGCGTGGCCACCTCGTACGAGCCGTCCGTGCTGTGGTCGTCGACGATCACGACCTCGACGCTCCGCAACGTCTGCTCCAGCACCGAGCGCACGGCCGCGGGCAGCCTGGCCTCGTCGTTGTAGACGATCACGACGACGGAGACGGCCGGCCGCCGCCCCTCGCCCTCGGACGTCGCTGGTCGCCGGTGCAGCTCCACGTATGTTCACCCCACACATCCCGCTTCGTTCCCTCTGTAGGGCATGACGCCGTTGAGGGCCACTTGGGTAGAGGCCGATGAAGGTGCGCGGGTTGCGTCGGGGGCGGGGTGAGGCGACGCGTCGCGCGATACGCTCCCGATACCGCGGGGAGCGGTGTGGGCAGATCAGACGGGGCAGAGGGGGCCGGTCGATGCGCGGAGTGGTACCTGAGGCGCTGCGGGTGACGGATCCGCGGGAGATCGCCGGGTACCCGCTGTACGCGCGGATCGGCGAGGGCGGCATGGGCACCGTCTACCTCTCCCGCAGCCGGGGCGGCCAGCCGGTCGCGCTGAAGCTGGTGCGCCCCGAGTACGCCGACAGCCCGGCCTTCCGTGAACGCTTCGCCCGCGAGGTGGCCGCCGGGCGGCGGGTCTCCGGCTACCACCTGGTCCCGATCGTCGACCACGACGCGGAGGCCGAGCGCCCCTGGCTGGCCACCCGCTACATCCCCGGCGTCCCTCTCGACCAGGCCCTGGAGACCCACGGCCCCCTGCCCGTACCCACGGTCCTCCAGCTCCTCGCCTGCGCCGCGCACGCGCTGGACGCCGTACACACCGCCGGCGTCATCCACCGCGACGTCAAGCCGGCCAACCTGCTCCTCGCCGCCGACGGGCCCTGGCTGCTCGACTTCGGCATCGCCAGGGCCGCGGGTGCCGCCACGCTGACGACCGCCGGCCGCCTCATCGGGACCCCGCGCTACATGTCCCCCGAGCACGCCCTGGGCCGCAGGGTCACATCCGCGTCCGACGTCTTCGCGCTGGGCCTGATAGCCGCCGTCGCGGCCACCGGCCGCCACCCGTACGGCCAGGGCAACCCCTTGGCCATCGCGACCCGCATCGCGGCGACGGACGTGGACCCGCCCGCCCTGGAAGGCATCGGCCGCCCCCTCGTCGACGTCATCCGCCGCTGTCTCACCGCGGACCCCGCCACCCGCCCGCCGGCCGCAGCCGTCGCCGAACACGCCGCCGGCGCGGCCCGCCGAGACGTCCGCGACTTCACGAACTGGCTCCCGGCCCCCTTCGCGACGTCGGTGGCCATCGTGGAGACCGCCTTCCGCACGCTGTCCCTGACAGAGGCCCCCACCACCCGGGTCCCGCCCCCACTGGCCGAGGCCCCGACGGTACGCCACCTCCCGGCCACGGCCCCGATCACGGTACGGGACGAGGAGTGGCAGAGGAGGGTCCGGCGGGAGCCGTAGGCGGCAGTTCCCAGAGAGGCCGGCCAGGTGCACCCCCGGGAACCGCAACACCCAGCCCAGCAGTCATAAGCGGCGTATAAGCTCAGTCCGCTTCAAGTGCACAACCACGGCACAGGAGTTCGGCATCGCACCGGGGGAGGCTCCCATTAGCACCAGCACTGGCGACATCCTGAGCCCTCTGGGACCACAGGACCCAAGAGAGACCGCCGGCTACCAACTGCAGGCCCGTATCGGCGAGGGCGGCATGGGCACGGTCTATCTGTCGCACACCCGCGGCGGCCAGCCGGTCGCGCTGAAGGTCATCCGTCGCGAGTACGGCCAGGACCCGGACTTCCGCCGCCGTTTCGAGCAGGAGGTCCAGGCGGCCCGCCGTGTGCAGGGCTACCACATCGTCCCGGTCGTCGACCACGACACCACCGGCGAACTCCCCTGGCTGGCCTCGGCGTTCATCGCGGGCATCCCCCTGCACGACGCCCTCGTCGCCTTCGGCCCGCTCCCCCTGCCCGCCGTCTTCCAGCTCGTCGGCTGCGCGGCCCGCGCCCTGACCTCGATCCACGCGGCCGACGTCATCCACCGCGACCTCAAGCCCAGCAACATCCTCCTCGGCTCCCAGGGCCCGTACGTCATCGACTTCGGTATCGCCCGCGCCGCCGACGCCACCCAACTCACCCAGTCCGGCGGTCTGATCGGCACCCCGCAGTACATGTCGCCGGAGCATGCCCTCGGCGAGCGGGTCACCCCGGCGACCGACGTCTTCTCGCTCGGCCTGATCGCGGCCGTCGCCGCGACCGGTCGGCACCCGTACGGTGACGGCGGCGCCATCACCATCGCCGCGCAGATCGCCAACACGGCCATGCGGCCCCCACAACTCGACGGGTACGACGACACGTTGCGCTCCGTGCTGGAGCGCTGTCTGACCGCCGACCCGGCCGCACGCATCGGCACCGAGGAACTGGCCGCGCTCTGCCAGGAGTCGACGGACCGCAACCTCAGCGACTTCACCGGCTGGCTCCCGGCCCCCCTCACCGCCGAGATCACCCGGCGTGAGCAGGCCGCCCAGACCCCGCCCCAGCCGACGGCACCCCAAATGCCCGCGGCGCCCCCGGCACCGCCCACGGCACCCCCACAGGACCCGACGACCCAGCCCGCCGCCCCCGGCACCACCCAGGGCATGCCCCAGGCGTCCCCGACCGGCGGCTTCGGCCCGGCCCCCCAGGGCCCCACACCGGCCTACGGCTACCCGCCCCCGGCCCCCGAGACCTACAACCTCAGCCCGCAGTCCCCCGTCCCGGCCCCGGCCCCCAAGAAGAGCCGCCGGGGCCTGAAGGCGGCCCTCATCGCCATCGTCCTCGTCCTCGCGATCGGCTCCGGCGCGGCGGCGGCCGTGTGGGTGCTGGGCAAGACCGACGACAGCAAGAACAGCGACACGGCGAACGACGGCAAGGAGAGCGGCAAGGCGACCGCGACGCCCAGCGAGTCGCCGACCGGCTCCGCCACGGACGACGGGCAGAGCGGCGATCAGGGCACCGGCGAGGACGTCACGAACCCGACCGGGTCGGCCGACGTACCCCCGAACGCCCAGTTCGTCGAGAAGTTCAAGGACGAGCCGGTGAGCGTGTTGCGGCCCGGTGGCCTGGAGACCACGTACGTCGACCTCGACGCGCCCAAGGTCGACCCGACCGAGTACATGGACTCCGACGTCCAGGAGTTCTCCGCGGACAGCACCTCACTGCGGTTCGTCAAGTCCATGGGCAAGGCCACGGGAACCTCTCCCGAACAGTGCCTGGCCGGGGCCGAGCAGAACCCGTTCACCGAGACGCTGGACGCCGATTCCATCAACCGGGACCAGGCGATCGTCAAGGGCGACCACCTCTGCACGGTCACCGGCGAGGGCAACCTCGCCATGTGGACGATCACCGAGGTCGACGCGCCGGACGACCTCGACTACCTGCCCAACCTCAAGGGCACGGTCACCGTCTGGGAGATCCAGCGCTGAGATACGGCACAGGGGGGGCCGCATACGTCCCGGGGCGGCGTGTGTAAAGGAATTCCGGCAGCGGCAGCCCGCTACGGATCATTCGCTCGAAGTGTGGGGCGGGCTGGAAGAGCAACTGCCATAACTCTCCACCGGTCACCTTCCCTTCGGGGAAGGCGATGTGCCCACGGAGGCCATGAACTCGTTGAGGCTCAGTACGTCCGGGTGGGCGTTGAGGATGCGTGACAGCGCGGTCGAGCCGCTACGCCCCGTACCAATGACGAAGGTCAAGGAACGCATAGTCACCCTCCGTAGCTT
>NZ_AEJC01000438.1 GCF_000317595.1 Streptomyces ipomoeae 91-03
CGACCGCCACGGACGTGCCCTCCGCCCGTGCGGTGCTCCAGCGGTACGCGGACATGCGCGCCGCCGACACCGGCTCCCTGCACGGCATCTGGCTCGACGGGAAGCTCGTCGGCGGCGTCCTCTTCCTCAACTTCGACGCGGAGAACGCCAACTGCGAGGTCGGGTGCTGGCTCGAACCCGCCGGTACGGGGCGGGGGCTGGTCACGCGCGCGATGCGGATCCTGATCGACTGGGCGGTCGACGTACGCGGCATCCACCGGGTCGAGTGGATCGCGGCCTCCGGGAACCGGCCCAGCCTGAACGTGGCCCGGCGGCTGGGGATGTCCCGCGACGGGGTGCAGCGCGAGAGGTATCCCCACCGAGGGGTCCGGCACGACTTGGAGATATGGTCCGTTCTGGCGCCCGAATGGCGTGCGGCACGCGCCCGCAGCGCCCGCGACGATCATTAAGAGCCTTCAGCCATGCTGAGCAGCCGTCACACCACCTGGTGCAGCCAGCGGACCGGGGCGCCCTCTCCCGCGTAGCGGAACGGCTCCAACTCGTCGTCCCAGGGCTTGCCCAGGAGCTTGGCGATCTCCGCTTCCAGGTCCGTTTCACCGTGCTGAGACCTCGTCAGAGCGGCGCGCAGGCGGTCCTCCGGGATCAGGATGTCGCCGTGGATGCCCGTGACCGCGTGGAAGATGCCCAGGTCGGGGGTGCAGCTGTAGCGTTCGCCCTCGGCTGTGGCGCAGGGTTCGGCGGTCACTTCGAAGCGGAGGAGGTGCCAGCCGCGCAGTGCGGACGCGAGCTTGGAGGCGGTGCCGGCCTGGCCCTGCCAGGAGAACTCGGAGCGCCAGGTGCCCGGCGCGGCCGGCTGGCGGATCCAGTCGAGGTTCACCCGCGTCCCGAGGACACCCGCGACGGCCCACTCGACGTGCGGGCACAGCGCACGCGGCGCGGAGTGCACGTACAGAACTCCACGTGTCGTCACCGGGGCCTCCACAGAGCAGGACATCTTGTTGTTGGGCGGAGCGGCCGTGGCGGAGCAGCCACGTGGCGAGGCTACCGTGCGGCGGGGCAGGGAGTGTGACGTACCGTCGGAGCCAGCGCCGGGAACGAGCCCGGTTTCACCCGGCGGGACGCGTCTCTGCCTCTCGGCTGGGGTCCGGTCCGCGGCGCGGCCGCCGATCGGAATCGCATCCCCCGGGAAGACACAGCCACCCGAGGTGACGCTCGGGGGGATCGAACAGTTCCATCCTGCGTCACATCCGTCCCTTTTTTACGTGTCAGGGCCGTCTTGTCTCCCCGTCGGGAACTCTCATGCGTTGTCATGGGTGGGGACTCGCACGTGTACGACCGAAGAGGGGACCAAGGATGCGGAAGCGACGGCACCGTTCGAGGGCGGGGGTCGGTGCCGTCCTGGCGGCGGTCCTGCTGGGTACCGCCGCGTGTGACGCCAGTGGTGGCAGCTCCTCCGGGCCCGAGGCCACCGAGGCGAAGTCCCGGCCCACCGTGAAGCCCACGCCGACGCCGGCCTGGGACACCACCCCGGAGTCGCTCGCGGCCGTCGGTGACTCCATCACCCGTGGCTTCGACGCGTGCCAGGTGCTGTCCGACTGCCCCGAGGTGTCCTGGGCCACCGGCAGCGACGCCTCGGTCGACAGTCTCGCCGTACGGCTGCTGGGCGCGTCGGGCGCCGTCGAGCGGAGCTGGAACTACGCGGTCACCGGGGCCCGGATGGCCGATCTGCCGAGCCAGATGGCGCGGGCGGCGACCCGCAGGCCCGAGTTGGTCACCGTGATGATCGGTGCGAACGACGCGTGCCGTGCGACCGTCGACGCCATGACCCCCGTCGCCGACTTCCGTGCCGACTTCGAGGACGCGATGGCCTCCCTGCGGGACGCGCTGCCCAAGACGCAGGTGTTCGTGGCGAGCGTGCCCGATCTGAAGCGGCTGTGGTCCGAGGGCCGTACGAACCCGGTCGGCAAGCAGGTCTGGAAGCTCGGCATCTGCCCGTCCATGCTGGCCGAACCCGATGTGATGACCGCCGCGGCGACCGAGCGGCGCGACGCCGTGCAGGACCGGGTGGAGGCCTACAACGACGTCCTCCGTGATGTGTGCGCCAAGGACCGCTACTGCCGCTACGACGGGGACGCCGTCTTCGACTACCGCTTCGGGCAGAAGCAGCTCAGCCAGTGGGACTGGTTCCATCCGAGCGTGGACGGGCAGGCCCGGCTGGCGGAGATCGCGTATCGGGTGGTGAGCGGGAAGGGCGTGTGACCTAGGGTTTCGTTCATGAGCGAACTTTTCGGCACACTTTCCGACGGCACGCCTGTTCATCGCTGGACGCTGGAGCGGGGCGGCACGCGGGTGCGCGTCCTGACGTACGGCGGGATCGTGCAGTCGGTCGAGGTCCCCGACCGTGCGGGGCGGGCCGTGGACGTGGTGCTGGGGTTCGCCGACCTCGACGGGTATCTGCGGAATGCCGGGCCGTTCTACGGGGCGCTCATCGGGCGGTACGCCAACCGGATCGCCCGGGGGCGGTTCACGTTGGACGGCCGGACGTACGAACTGGAGTGCAACAACCCGCCGAACTCCCTGCACGGCGGTCCACTCGGGTTCGACAAGCGGATATGGAACGCGGAGGCCGTTGAGGGCCGTTGCGGCGTACGGCTGTCGCGGGTCAGTCCGGACGGGGAGGAAGGGTTTCCCGGGCGGCTCGAGGTGTCCGCCACGTACATCCTCGACGAGGACGGTCGTGCGCTGCGGATCTCGTACGAGGCCGTCACCGACGCGCCCACCGTCGTGAACCTCACCAACCACTCGTACTGGAATCTGGCGGGGGCCGGCTCCGGGAGTGCGGGCGGGCATGAGCTGCGGATCGACGCGTCCCGGGTCACCCCCGTGGACGCCGACCTCATTCCTACGGGTGAGTTGACCTCGGTGGAGGGGACTCGGTTCGACTTTCGGGTGGGTCGGGAGGTGGGGGCCGGGTATGACCACAACTTCGTGCTCGACAAGGGGGTCTCGGGGAGCGCCGAGGTGGTCGCGGAGCTCTTCGAGCCGGGGTCGGGTCGGGTGTTGAGCGTGGCCACCACCGAGCCGGGGATGCAGTTGTACACGGCGGATCATCTGGAGGGGCCGTTCGGGCCCGGGGACGGGATCGCGTTGGAGACGCAGCACTTTCCCGACTCGCCCAACCGGCCGCAGTTCCCTGGTACGGAGCTGTGGCCGGGCGGCGTGTATCGGTCGGAGACCGTTTATGGGTTCGGGGTGCGTTAGGGGTTGTCGGTCGGCTGCGGGACGGTGGGGGCTGGTCGCGCCCCCGAGCTTGTCGTCGCCCTACGGGGCCTCGATCGTCACCGTGACGCGGCGGTCCTCGATCGAGCGGCCTGCCTCCACCTCGTACGAACCCTTCGCCCGCACCCAGGAGTTGGTCGTCTCGTCCCACGTCTCGAAGGCTCGGCGCGGTAGTTCGACGACCACCTCTGCCGTTTCGCCGGGGGCCACCTCGGCGCTGCCGAAGCCTGCCAGCCAGCGGGTGGGGCGGTCGGGGTCCGGGGTGGTGGGGGTCAGGTAGAGCTGGACGACCTCGCGGCCCGGCCTGTCGCCCGTGTTGCGGACGCGGACCCGTGCCGTCGTGCCGCCCTCCGTGATCTCGATGGACTCGTAGGTCCAGTCGGTGTAGCCGAGGCCGTGGCCGAAGGGGTACGACGGGGTCCTGCCCTCGCGCTCCCAGGCCCGGTAGCCGATGAACACGTCCTCGGTGTAGGGGAGTTCGCCGTTCGCGGGGATCACCCGGGTGACCGGGGCGTCCGGGAGCGAGCCCCAGGTGGTGGGGAGGCGTCCGCCCGGTTCATGGGTGCCGGTGAGGACGTCGGCCAGGGCCGCGCCGCCCTCCTGGCCGGGGAACCAGCTCAGCAGGATCGCGGCTACGTCGTCGCGCCACGGCAGTTCCACCGGGGAGCCGGAGTTGACGATCACCACGGTGTTGGGGTTGGCGGCGGCCACGGCTCGGACCAGGTCGTCCTGGCGGCCGGGGAGGTGGAGGTCCTTGCGGTCGAAGCCCTCGGACTCGACCCGCTCCGTGGTGGCCACGACCACCACCGCCGTGTCGGCGGCTCGGGCGGTCTCGACCGCCTCGGCGATCAGGTCGTCGGGGTAGCGCCGGGGCTCCTGGTGGCAGAAGGCGAAGGAGATGACCTTGAACGCGACGTCCTCGGGGAACTCGACGACATGGGCCAGGGAGACCTCCACAGGCCGGCCCGTGGTGAGTTCGACCTGGGCGCGGGATACCGGGGCGCCGAAGAACGAGACGAAGGGGTCGTCCTTGTCGGTGCTCTGGACGTCGTCGAAGTGGGTCGTGCCGTCGACGGTGAGCCGGAAGGCGCCGAGGCCCTTGATGCCGAAGGTGTGGATGCCGGTGTCGCGCGGGGTGAAGGTACCGGTCAGCTCGACGGTGTGGAGGGTGTCGTGGGTGACGCCCTCGGGGAGGTCCGAACCCATCCACTGGACCTGACCGTTGGGGGCTGAGGCCGTGCCGATGACATGGCCCTGCGTGTCGCGGCAGATCGCGCGGAGCGTGAACCCCTTGTCGGCCACGGCCAGTTCGGTGTTCGGATCGGCGCCGACGGCGTACGTCAGGGTGCCCTCGGGGAGGGCGGCGGTCAGGCCGTCGAGGGGGGAGACGATCCGGGCGGGGAAGACCGTGGCGGAGCCGCCGCCGAGGACTCGGGCGTCCCGGGCCGCGGCGCCGATCAACGCCACCGTGCCGCCCGGCCGCAGGGGCAGGGCGGCGCGCTCGTTGCGTACGAGGACGAAGGAGCGGCGGGCGATCTCGCGGGCCAGGGCCTCGCCGTCGACCGGCGCGGGCGGTTCGGCCACCACCGGGTCGGCGCCCTCCAGGATGCCGACGCGGGCGGCGAGACGCAGGACCCGGCGTACCGCCTCGTCGACCTTGGCCTCCTCGACCTCGCCCGCGCGTACGGCGGCGGCCAGGGCCTCGCCGTAGACGGTGACGGGGCCGGGCATGGCGACGTCGAGGCCGCCGTTGATGGCGCCGGTGGTGGAGCGGGCGGCCAGCCAGTCGGAGACGTTGAAGCCGTCGAAGCCCCACTCGCCGCGCAGGACCTCGTTCACGAGGTAGTGGTGCTCGCTCATCGTGGTGCCGTTGACCGTGTTGTAGGCGGTCATGATGCCCCAGGGGTGGGCGTTCGCGACGATCGCCTCGAAGGGGGCCAGGTACAGCTCGCGCAGGGCGCGTTCGGAGACCAGGTTGTTCACCGTGAAGCGGTCGGTCTCGGCGTCGTTGGCGACGAAGTGCTTGACCGTGGTGCCGACGCCGCCGGACTGTACGCCGTTCACATAGCCGGAGCCGATCGCGCCGGTGAGGTACGGGTCCTCGCTGTACGCCTCGAAGTGACGGCCGCCCAGCGGGGAGCGGTGCAGGTTGACGGTGGGGGCGAGGAGGACGTGGACGCCCTTGCGGCGGGCCTCCTGGGCGAGCAGCACACCTGCCCTGCGGGCGAGTTCGGGGTCCCAGGTGGCGGCGAGGGCGGTCGGGGAGGGCAGCGCGACGGACGGGTCGTCGGCGGTCCAGCGCACCCCTCGTACGCCGATCGGGCCGTCCGACATGACCAGGGACTCCAGGCCGATCTCCGGGAGCGCGGGCAGCGTCCACATGTCCTGACCGGCGAGCAGCCGGGCCTTGGCGTCGAGGTCGAGCTTGGCGAGGGCTGCGTCGACGACGGCCTCGCGAGCGGCGTCGGCCGCGGTGGAGTGGGTGCCCGTCATGGGGTCCTCCTGGACTCGGTCCGTGCGGTGCCTCTCATCGTGCACCCGTTACCTGTGGAGCGGTAGGTTTCGTTATCCTGCCGTTATATGAATCCGTGGAGATGGCGTACGGTGACGTCATGAACGTCAGGCCCAGGAGTGAGGATCGGCGCGCCGAGATCGTCCGGGCCGCCCTGGAGGTGATCGCCGAGCGCGGTTACCGGGGGGCGAGCCTGGCCGCGGTGGCCGAGCGCGTCGGGCTCACCCAGCAGGGGCTGCTGCACCACTTCCCGACGAAGGAGGCGCTGCTGGTCGCCGTGCTCAAGGAACGCGACCAGTGGGACGCCGTGCCGGGCACCAAGTGGCGGATCGACCTGCTCGCCCCGCTGGTGGAGTACAACGCGATGCGGCCCGGCATCATCCAGACCTTCTCGGCACTGCTCGGCGAGAGTGTCACCGAGGGGCATCCGGCGCGCGAGTACTTCACCGAGCGGTACGAGCAGGTGCGCGCCACGATGGCGGAGGGGCTGCGCGCCGAGTACGGCGACCGCCTGCCGAACGGGCTCACCCCGGAGCGCACGGCGCCCCTGCTCGTGGCCGTGATGGACGGGTTGCAGTACCAGTGGCTGCTGGACCCGGAGTCGGTGGACATGCCGGGGGCGTTCCGGGACTTCCTCGCGCTGCTGGGCGAGGGCCGGGGCTGAGGGCCTGGCGCGAACCGGCCCGCCCCGTGACCCGCCCCCGGCCCGACCTGGCCGCGGCTAGGGACCGGGGACTCGGCCGGGGGTGCGGCGGCCTCTGCGGGCCGAGGGGACGCAGGAGGCGATGAGCAGGGCGCTGAAGATGGGCAGGGCCAGGTAGACGGTCGCGTAGGTGGCGTCGGGGGCGGAGCAACGGCCTGACCAGCAGTCCATCAAGGAGAGGATCGTCTCGGAGCCGGTGAAGGCCAGGGTTCCGGCGAGGGCGGTCGCCAGTACGGCGTGGGCGAAGGCCAGTCCCTCGGCCCGGGGACGACGGCCCGTCAGGATCGCCAGGACGATCTGTGCGCCGGTCACGACGAACAGACCGAGGGCGCCCACTCCGGCGAGTCCGAGATGGACCAGCACCGCCATGAGGCAGAGGCCCCAGAGTGCGCCTTGGCCCACTGTGCGGCGTAGTTCGCGGCGTGCGCCGGGGTTCGGGACCAGGGCCTGGCCCAGCAGGGAGAGCACGGCCGCGAGGGTCGCGGCGCAGACCAGGTACGGGGCCCTGACCGCCGCGTGCGTCACGGCTCCCAGGACGAAGGACACGATCTCCGGTGTGCTCCGGCCCATGAGGGCGGCCATCAGCGCCTGGGTGACCATCAGTTCCATCAGCCAGAAGAGGACGCCGCCGAAGAGCAGGGCCAGGGCCGCCGCGAGTGCGCACAGCGTCAGGACTCCCCCGTGGTGGTCAACTTCCCTTGGCGGAACGGGGTGGCGTCTCTGGGCGGACATGGTCGAACAAGGGTCGACGCCTCGTCCCAGCGGCGCCTCTTCCACTTACCGTTCCTAGAGACTGAGCGGGAGTGAGTCCTGTCGCCAGGACCCATGCTCAGCCGCGTGCCCCGAACGGTTCTGGGCACACTGGTCCCCCGCATTCGCTCCGCGCCCGGCGCGCACGGATCGTGTCCGTGGTCCGGGAATGCGGGGGCGGGTTCCCTCACACTCTGGGGCCGCCGGTTCGGCCTGGACGGTCCGATGCCCCTGCTCATCACTCCGGTGAGCAGGGGGCGGTGCCGTCCGTCGCCGGACCGGGTGCCCCAGGGCGCGTCTTCCGATCGCCACCGCTGCCGCATGGTGGCGTGTGGCCTTCCTGGTCTTGGTGGTGAGGGGTTTCTGCCAGTGCTGGGCGCCCCAGCGGCTGGTGTAGGCGGGGTCGACGGCGATGACCGGGATGCCGAGTTCGGCCGCCATGCTCGCCAGGCGGGCCCGCAGCCTGCCGACGGGCAGGCCGGAGATCAGGTTGCGGAACCGCTTCTTGCGGCCGTGCTTCTCGCGGGTCTTCTCCGCGGCGAAGTCGAGGTCCTCGACCGCGATCGCCAAGCCGTGACGCTTGGCCCAGTACAGCAGACGGATCAGGGCGTGGCGGATCTGGGCGTCGCGGCGCTGGGTGGTGCCGGTGAGGTCGTAGCCGAAGCGGCGTGGTGCGCCGATGGGGTTGCCGTGAGGTCGATGCGCCAGGCGGCCAGGTGATCGGCGTTGGTGTCCACGCCGACCAGACCACCTGCGCGGGCCGCCTCCAGCGGCACCGCCGGGGCCGGGGGGATGGTCCAGGAGGCGGTCAGGTACCAGCGGCCCCGGCCGGTGTCTTCGTGGATGCGGTAGGCGACGGCCCGGTTCGCCTGGATGCGGTCGGCCCACTGCTCACCCCGGTGCGCGAACCCCACACGGGCGGTCAGCACGTAGCGGCCGTGCGGGGCGTTCGCCAGATGCGCCAGCGGCGCGGGCAGCCTGAGCGACACCTCACCGCCGGGAGTGACGCGGACGGTCTCGTTGCCGAACCGCTTGCCGGACTCCCCGTCCGCCTGCAGGAAGCGGCGCCCGGCCTGCCACCGCTGCCGCCACTGCTCCTCGGTGAGCCGAGCGGCATCCAGGTGGTGGCGGGTGTTCAGCAGCCCCTTCCCGCCCCGCACCACCCGCACCACCCCGGCATCCCAATCGGCCCGCGCCGCCTCAAGCCGCTCGTCGAGCACCCGCAGACGGCGGGACTTGGCGAACCACTCCTGCTTGCTGCCGTAGCCGCCCGGAGCGCGTTTGCTGCCTTTCTCCCCGACCGGAAGGGACAGCCGGTGCGCGATCGTCCGCACACCCGCCTGAAGGCTGTGGATGTGGGCGAGCTGACCGCGCCGCGCCAGCGCCCACTGATCGTGGGTGGACTTCGTGATCGACCCCGCCCACCGCGAGGAGGACTCCTCGGTCAGGACACGCTTGCGCTCGGCCCACTGCTCACTGCCGTGCCCCAGCCCGACGGCGCACCGCGCCTTCAGATCCCGGGAGGCCAGCGAACCCAGATGGTCGCCGACCAGACGCAGCACCTTCTCGTCCTCGGCGGTCAGGTGCTTGAGCCGGGTCCGGATCGCGACCCCCGTGGGGCCGGGCACCACGAACGGCGCCGCCACCTCCCGCAGCCCACCCACCCCGCCACCCCCACCCGGTGCCGCACAAATCCGTCACCACGCCCAACGACCACCACCAGTGAAGGTCACGCATTCGAGGCGAGAACTTCCGTTCCCTTCACTTGATTGCGCCTGCCACCGCCCAAAGACTCAACTCATGCACGCCAGAACATGCTCATGTGCCGTCGATCACCACCTGTTCACAACCCCATCGCATACGTGAACGAAACCGCTCCCCTCCCCCACCCAGCCCACCCATGGCGTACGTCCCATCCGTCACGCGATACTGCGGCCGTCGACGACTCCCCCACAGCGACGGAAGGGTACGAACTCCCTTGACTCACCTACGCGTTCGGATCGGCAGAATCGGTGTGACCGGGCTGGCGGCGCTGTTGGCCGGCGGTGGCCTCGCGGCGCCCGCCACGGCGGCACCCGGCACGGCCTCGGCGGCATCCCCCACCGTCGAGGAGCAACGGCTCGACCGGGCCGTGCCGCAGGAGATCCTGCGGCGCTCCGGCTTCGACACCGTGGCCCCGGCGTTGGCACGGGCGCTGGACTCGGCGCGGTCGTACGCGCAGGCCCGCCGGATCGTCGTACGGGAGGGGTCGGCGCTGTGGCGGCGGGCGGTCGACCGGGCCCAGGGGCGGGGGCCGGCCGGTGGTGACTTGAGCCGGGACGACGACCGGCCCCTGTACTGGGCCCGGCTCGGGATGACGCGGGAAGTGCGGGGGTGGGAGCCGGGGTTCGGGCTGAGTGACGGGCAACGGGCCGCGCTCATCGACGAGTTGGAGCGGACCTCGCGTGGGCAGACCGCCATACGGTTTCCGGCCGGGAAGGGTGTTGGCGGAAAGGAGGCCGCCGGGAAGGGGATCAAGCGGGTGCTCGTCACCGGGTTCGATCCGTTCACGTTGGATCGGGACGTGCGGATCTCGAATCCGTCCGGGGCCACCGCGCTCGCCCTCGACGGGACGGTGATCCAGACCGCCGACGGGCCCGCGCGGGTCGAGACCGTCGTCTTTCCCGTGCGGTGGCAGGACTTCGCGGACGGCACGGTGGAGCGGGCGCTCCGGCCGTATCTGAAGAAGGTGGATCTCTTCACCACCGTGAGCCAGGGGCGGGTCGGGCGGTTCGACATCGAGCGGACCAACGGGGCCTGGCGCGGCGGCTTCGCCGACAACGACAACATCGGACGGACCGGGACCATCCCGGTCACCGACCCGGCCTCGCAGCCGCAGTGGACGTCGACGACCCTGCCGTACGAGGCGATCGTCCGCGCGGGCACGGGGCGTTTCCCGGTGTACGACAACACCAGCGTGACCGAGATCCCGGCGGGCGGTACCACGGCGGTCGTCCGGCCGCAGGGCCCGACGCCCGGATCGACCGCGCGGGCCGGGGGCGGCGGGGACTATCTGTCCAACGAGATCGCCTACCGGGCGACCCTGCTGCGCGACCGGCTGGGACTGCGTGACGTGCTGCCGGGTGGTCATGTGCACACGCCGGTGCCGCAGTTCGGGACGGGCAACACCGATCCGGCGACCGGGGCCGTGACCGATTCCGAGTTCGTACGGAACCGGCTGGACATCATCGCGCAGGTGCGGGCGATCGTGGCGGTCGCCGTCGACGCCAGTAGCTAGTCATCGACGCCAGTAGCCAGTCAATGGTCGGCCTTCACCTCGTCACGGGTGCGGATTCATGCGCCGACCTCCGGCTTGCGGAACGTGGTGCTGGGGTGCGGCGGATGGGGTTGGGCGCGGGTCCCGTTGCCCTCGTTCTCGTTCTCGTCGGTCGTCTCCTCGCCCAGCAGATCGCGGGCCATGAGGGTGGCGCCCGCCACCGCGCCCGGCATCAGGAAGACGGCGACGAACGGCACCAGGAAGGCGAGGCCCAGCGGTGTGCCGAAACCCCAGACCAGGGTCTTGCGGGAGCGGAGGAGGGCGAGGCGGGCGCGGAGATCGACGCCGCGGCGCTGGAGGGCGACCGCGGTCAGCTCCTCGGTGAGGAAGAAGCCGGTGACGAAGAAGCCGATCACCGGGACGACCGTCTGGCCGATGAACGGGACGAAGCCCAGCGCGAAGAGCAGCACGCCCCACAAGGCCGCCCGTACGACGACGCGGAGGCTGTCGCGGGCCGAGATCCACAGCTCCCGCCACAGCGGCAGGTTCGACTCCGGTGCCGTGCCGTCGGGGGAGACGTCCCGGTCGACCTTCTCGGAGAGGTTCTCGTAGAAGGGCTGGCCTATCAGGAGGGTCACCGCGGTGAAGGTGATGACCGCGAGGAGGAGGGCGAGGGCGAAGAGTACGGCGGTCAGGAAGCCGCGGAAGAGGCCCAGCCAGGGGCTGGGCCAGTCGTCCGCGAAGGGGGTGGTCCAGGTGATGAAGTCCGGGGACCAGAGGGCCAGGGCGGTGAGGGCGGCCAGGTAGAGGATGAGGGTGATCAGGCCGGGGACGAGGCCGAAGCCGTACTGTTTGCCGTGCCTGGCCACCCAGCGTTGGCCTTGTACGAGGTAGCTGAAACCCGCCGCTAGATCGCGCATGGGGCGAACTTTATCCGGCGGGTGGGGGGTGTGGCCCAGGGGGTTTCTCGCCCCCGCCGCCCCTACCCGTCCCTCCCCCCACTCTCGGCTTCGCTCGAGCGGGGGGACCCCCATCCAGGGGCTGTGCCCCTTCGACCCCCTTGCGCGGCGCCGAAGGCGCCCTTGGCTGTGAAGGTCAGGGTGGCGAAACGTTCTGCCATGACGCGGTGGGTGGGGGCGTCCGGGTGTAGGTCGTCGGGGAGGGGGAGGAGCGTGGTGTCCGACGGGCCGTAGAGGGCGCGGCCGTCCAAGTAGTAGAGGTGGGGGTCGTTGCGGGAGCGGTGGGAGACCAGGTCGGAGAGTTCTTCGCGGATCACGCGGAGGGTCAGTTTGCCGCTCGCGGTTTCCGTCGGGTCGCCCATCGCGCGGAAGCGGA
Organism: Streptomyces ipomoeae 91-03; assembly: GCF_000317595.1. Lineage (GTDB taxonomy): Bacteria > Actinomycetota > Actinomycetes > Streptomycetales > Streptomycetaceae > Streptomyces > Streptomyces ipomoeae. The sequence goes on from NZ_AEJC01000438.1 coordinate 11,836, forward strand.
GGCGGCCCTCGGCGAGGTCGCTGAAGTCGGGGGCGCTCGGGCCCGGGGTGTCCTCGTGGATGGGGCAGAGGATGGGGGACACGACCAGGAGGGGAGTTGTGGGGTGGCCTTCTCGGATGGTGTCCAGGAAGCCGTGGACCGCCGGAGTGAAGGCTCGTAGCCGCATCACGTCGTGGTTGACGATGTTGATGCCGATCTTGACGCTGATCAAGTCCGCCGGGGTGTCGCGCAGGGCGCGGGCCGTGAAGGGGTCCAGTACCGCGCTTCCGCTCAGGCCCAGGTTGATCAGCTCGACGCCGCCGAGGGAGGCGGCGAGGGCGGGCCAGGTGGTGGTCGGGCTCGCCGCGTCGGAGCCATGGCTGATCGAGCTGCCGTGGTGCAGCCACACCCTGCGGTCCGTGGCCGGCGCGGGCTCCACGGGGGCATCGGTGCGCAGGGCCCTGAGTTCGGTGGTCTCGTTGTGGGGCAGCCAGATCTCTACGGTTTTGAGGGCGCCGGATGCGGTGGTCTCTCGGCCGAATTCACCGGACGCGGTGGCCTCTCGGCCGGATGCGCTGGGCTCCCGAGGGGCCGGAGTGGTCTCTCGGGCGGTCGGCGGGAGCGTGAAGCGGAGGGTGCCGGGGCTGCCGGGCCGGAGGTCTGCCGTTCCCCTGGTCATGTCCGTGGTCAGGATGTTGCCACCCTCCACACTCGCCTGGCCGGCCGGGCGGCCGTCCACGACCAGGTCGTAGATGCCGTCCGGTCGGGGCGGGGCGCCGACGTACGTCCGCTTCGTGGGCAGGGTGTCCAGCTCGACGACCGTGGCCCGGGTGCGGAAGACCAGCCGTACGCCGGAGGGTTGGGACTCGGCCATGGCCAGCTGGTCGTCGAGGTACTGGGCGCGGGCCCACGCGGGCAGCCGGTGCGGGAGTACGCCGTGCCCGGTGCGCTCCAGGTCGAGGGCGCCGCGCAGGAGATCGGCGGTGATGGGGGTGGTGATCAAGTCGCGCTTCGCGTGCATGGGCTCAACCTGTTGATCAAGGGAGGAAGAAGGTCAGTTGGTGGGCAGCCGTCAACCGGGCTGATCAGTGGGCCAGTTGCGCAGCAATGCGTCGAGGGCGTCCAGGACGCGGGTCCAGGTTTCCTCGCTGTCGGGGGCGCTGTGACTGAAGCCGCCGCCGATCTCCAGGCTGACGTAGCCGTGGAAGACGCTGCCCAGCAGCCGTACGGCGTGGGTCTGGTCGGGCTCGCTCAGGTCGTAGCCGCGCAGGAGCGCCCGGGTCATCTGCGCGTGCCGGATGCCCGCACTGGCAGCAGCCGTCTCGGGGTCGAGCCGCATCCGGGCGGCGGCGGCACGGCCCGGGTGCTCGCGGCCGTAGTCGCGGTACACATTGGCAAGGGCGACGAGCGCGTCCTTGCCGGCCCGGCCCGCCAGGGCCTCGGCGGCCCGGTCGGCCAGTTCCTCCAGGGCGAGCAGGGCGATCCGGGTCTTGAGGTCCTGGGAGTTCTTCACATGCGAGTACAGGCTCGCCACCTTGACGTCGAACCGCCGGGCCAGCTCCGACACCGTCACCTGGTCGAACCCGACCTCGTCGGCCAGCTCCGCCCCCGCCTGAGCGAGGCGCTCCACGGTCAGCCCTACGCGCACCATGACCCCTGCCCGACCTTCCTCGACGCCCGCCTCGCCATGACAGCGGCGATTATGCAGCTTCCTAAAAGTTTTAGGCAAGTAGGTGCATCACTTAGGCATCGGTCGCTCTCAGATCTCAAGGGCGCGCAGGTCCTCCATGGGATACGGCGTCTCCCGGCTCTCGTGCGCGAGCCTGTGCAGGAAGGTCGTCATCACCTCGGCGAGCGGGGCGTCGCGGGTGAGGATCGCCGCGGCGACCTCGGGGATGCCGGTGGGGCGCTCGCCCCGGGCCAGCGCGTGTATCCGGGCCCGGCGCTCCTCGCTGCCGTAGCCGTCCGGCCCGCCACCGGTCCCGTTGCGGCCGTAGAGGTCGGTGACCAGCCAGTTCACCAGGTAGCTCGTCGCGTAGCAGCGGTCGTAGCCCTCGTGGCGGGCGAAGAAGGCGGACTCGGTTGGGGTCAGGTCGAAGCGGGAGGAGAGGGCGAGGCCGTAGTCGGTGAAGTAGAGGCGGTGGCCGTCGGTCAGGATGTTCTGGAAGTGGGTGTCGAAGTGGAGCAGGCCTCGGCTGTTCATGAAGGAGATGCCCGCGGACAGTTCCCGGTCCACCATCGCGCAGGCGCGGTCGGCGGCCTCGGCGCCGGCGGTCGTCCGGGTGCCCAGCCACTGGTGCAGGTTCCGCGGGATGTACTCCAGGAACAGGGCGATGCTCGCCGAGGACTTCTGAAGGGCCTCGATGCGGTGGCGGACCTGTGGGCTGCCGTCCCAGCGGGCGACGGCCCGTTCCACGTCGGCCAGTTCCTCGGGGAGCGGCGTCGAGTCCGGCAGTACGCGCCAGTGGTACATCAGCGGGAACCCGTCGTACTCCCCCGTGAGCACCCACTCCGTGGTCATGCGCTGCGCGGCGAGCTCCCGCCAGGCCCCGAAACCCGGGCCGCCGATGCCGTACTGGCAGACAAGGGGGATGTCGAAGAGGTTGGCCGTGGAGTGGACGTTCTCCGGTTGTCTCTCCAGGTCGGTGAGGGGGACGCGTTTCACGAAGACCGGGGTGCCCTCGATCTCCAGCAGGGCCGACTTGCCGCCGATGCCGGAGCCGAGTGGCTCGGCCGTGTCCAGGAGTGTGTGGAGGGTGTCGTCGCCGAGTGCGGCCAGGGCGGTGGAGACGGTTCCGTGGGTGGTGAGTCGGGTGGAGCGTGATCCTGCGGGTGCCATGCGACTTGCTCCGTTCGGTGGTGCGGCTGCCTGGACCTTGTGGGCTGTTGAACGGCTGTCTCAGGACGAAAGGGGGTCATCCCAAGCCAGTGCGGTCGTCGGGCCTTGACTTCTCACCCGTGGGGAGATCGATGATCCTTGCATGACCGCTACCTCCTTCAACCCCCGTGCGCTGCTGGTGAAGAGCCGGCTCGGTGTGCTCGCGACCATCAAGGCGGACGGGCGTCCGCAGCTCTCTCCCGTTCAGCCGTTCTACGACGAGAACGCAGGCGTCATCCATGTGTCGACGAGCGCGGGCGCGGCCAAGGTGGCGAATCTGCGGCGGGATCCGCGGGCCACGCTGGAGGTGACCAGTTCCGACGGCATGCAGTGGGCCACCGCCGAGGGCATGGCGACGCTCACCGGGCCGGGGACCGACCCCCACGGGCCCGAGGTCGAGGCGCTGGTGGACTACTTCCGCGTCGCCGCCGGGGAGCACCCCGACTGGGAGGAGTACCGGGCGGTGATGGTCTCCGAGCGCCGGGTGCTCATCACGATGACGGTCGATCACGTCTACGGCGCCGACATCAGCTGACGGGACGAGAGACGGCCCGGCGCGAGAGGAATGCCACGGCGACCGCCCCCAACCCCAGCCGGGTCGGGGGCGGTCACTCGTATGGCTCTGCCCTGCACGTGGTTCTCGTCCGTCGCGCCCGCCCTCGGTCACGCGTGGAGCAGCGTCTCCCCGTCCTGTTTCGCGAGTACGGAGATCAGGTCGCGCAGGGCCTTGTCGGCCTGGGCGATCTCGGTGTCCGTGAGGTGGACGGAGGGTTCGAGGCGGAGCGTGTTCGTGGCGCTCGCCGTGGGGAAGATGCGGACCGCGTGGGCGCGCAGGAGATAGCCGGCGAAGAGGTAGCCGAGCAGGCCCGCACGCGCCTGTTCGCGGATGATCTCCGAGGTGGAGTCGGACTGGTCGTGGAACTCCAGGCCGATCATCAGGCCCTTGCCCCGGACGTCCTTGACGATGTCGCCGAACTCGTCCTTCAGCCTGCCCAGCATCGCGAGTAGTTGGTCGCCGCGCTCGGCGGCCAGACGGTACGCCCTGCCGTCGTCGGCCTCCAGCAGGTCCACCGTGCGGCCGGCGATGAGGGTGGAGAAGCTGTCCTTGGCGTAGGTCGAGCTGTGGACGAGTTCGAAGTCGGTGCGGTAGCGCGAGCCTCGGATCAGCGTCAGCGCTGCCTTGGCGATGCCGCCGCCGAGGCTCTTGGCGAGGGTGAAGTAATCGCCCTGGAGGCCGAGGTGCGAACTGGCGAAGAACGCGCCGGAGCGGCCCATGCCGCTCTGCACCTCGTCCACGATGATCGGGCAGTCGATGCCGGCGCAGACCTGCTGGATCCTGCGTACGGCGGCCCGGTCGAGGACATGGATGCCGGCCTCGCCCTGGATGGGTTCGAGCACGAAGGCGCAGATGACCGGCAGTTCGCGCTCGGTGAGGCGTACGACGTCCTGGTCGACCGTGAGGTCCAGAAGGGTCTTCCGCTCCTCGGCGACGATCTTCTCCAGCACCTCGGGGCGGTCCAGGGGCACGAAGCGGCACTGGGCGGCCAGGGCGGTGAAGGGGGCGCGGTAGCCGACGTTGTGGGTGAGCTGGATGCTGCCGACGAGCTTTCCGTGGAAGGAGCCCTCCGGGGCCAGGAACACCGGCGGGGCGGTCATGCGCTCGCTGTTGGCGCTCTTGACGGCGTCGATGAGGCGGTCGAGGGCGGCCATGGCGTCCGCCGCGTCCACGTCGGGGTCGGCCGGCACCGGCGCCTCGGCGCCCAGCAGTTCGGGCGCGTTCTCCGCGTGGAGCCGGGCGCCGGACCGTACCGCCGCGCGGGCCTTCTCCAGGTTGGCGTCGATCTCCTCCGCCAGTGCGGCCAGTTTCATCACACGGTCGAGTTCGGCGTGCTTGACCGCCACCTCGACGGCCTCGGCGCCGCTGTTGGCGAAGACCGCCGAGTAGTGCTCGGACGTACCGAACTCACGCCGGATGATGGTGTTGATCTTCCAGGCCAGGTCATTGGCGTACGGGTGCCTGGAGAACTGTGCGTGGATCGGCGTCCCCTGGTCGAGCAGGGACTTCGCGTAGGCCACGATCTCGGGATTGTTGTGCCCGAGTATCGCCGAGCCGTAGCCGCCCACCAGGTCGAGTACGGGGATTTCCGTGCCCTGGTCGTCGCGGTAGAAGAGGGTGTTTCCCTGAGAACGGACGTATTCGACGCCGAGTCCGAGTGAGGACAGCCATCCGGCAAGGTGCGGTTCCGCCAGTTCGAGTTTCTCGACCACCGGGTTTTCCTCTCCGTTTGTTTTTCTGCCCAGCTGTGCGGCAGACCCTAGCATTCACACCATCTACCTGCTGTTTCCTCTGTAATGACACAGTAACGGCACACTCTCGGGTCACTCTTCGGAACATCTCCGGTAATCGATCGATCTGTTTTCTCTCTGCTTTCCCTTTCGATCCTGGAGCGAGCGGGGCGTTACCGTGCCGGGACTTTTCTCCTGGCCGACCGGAAATCGCTGCGGTTACGCTCGCCGGGAGCGCATGTTCGTTGTCCAGGCGTGTTCGTTATCCAGGTGATTTCCAGTAATGGAAGGGCAGCCGAGCCAAAATGACGAGTGAGCGACACTCCGAAGCCATCAGTCCGGGTGTGGATCGGCGGGAGCCGATCGCCGTCGTCGGGCTGTCCTGCCGACTGCCCGGAGCATCCGGTCCGGCGGCGTTCTGGGAGCTGCTGCGCGAGGGTCGGGACGCCGTCACGGAGATGCCCGCGCACCGGTGGGAACCGATCTCGGCGGACGCCCGCAGTGACATCCGGCGGGGTGGATTCCTGGACGGCGTCGAGGAGTTCGACGCCGCGTTCTTCGGCATCTCGCCCCGCGAGGCCGTCGTCATGGATCCGCAGCAGCGGCTTCTGCTGGAGCTCACCTGGGAGGCGCTGGAGGACGCCGGGATCGTCGCGGCGAGCCTGGACGGCAGTTCGACGGCCGTGTTCGTCGGCACCGCCCGCGAGGACTACACGAGTCTGCTGTACCGGCGGGGCGACACGGCCATCACCCAGCACACCGTCACCGGCACGCACCGCGGCATCATCGCCAACCGGGTGTCGTACGCGCTCGGGCTGCACGGCCCCAGCATCACCGTCGACACCTCCCAGTCGTCCTCGCTGGTCGCCGTGCACCTCGCGTGCGAGAGCCTGCGCGACGGTGAGACCGAGCTGGCGCTCGCGGCAGGCGTGAACCTCAACCTCCTCGCCGAAGGGGTGGTGGGCGCCGAGCGGTTCGGCGGGCTCTCGCCCGACGGGCGCTGCTTCACCTTCGACGCCCGGGCCAACGGCTACGTACGCGGGGAGGGCGCCGGCATGGTCGTCCTCAAGCCGCTGAGTCGGGCGCTGGCCGACGGTGACCGGGTGCACGGTGTGATCCTCGGCAGCGCGGTCAACAACGACGGCGCCACCCCCGGGCTCACCGTGCCCAGTGCCGCCGCGCAGGAGAAGGTGCTCCGGCTGGCGCACCGGCGCGCGGGCATCACGCCGGACGCCGTCCAGTACGTCGAACTGCACGGCACGGGCACGCCGGTGGGCGACCCCGTCGAGGCCGCCGCGCTCGGGGCGGCGGTCGGCGCGCTCAGGGCGCCCGGGGACCCCCTGCGGGTGGGCTCGGTCAAGACCAACATCGGGCATCTCGAAGGGGCCGCGGGCATCGCCGGGCTCATCAAGACGGTCCTGTCCATCCGCCACCGGCGGCTCCCGCCGAGCCTGAACTTCCGTACGCCCAATCCGGAGATCCCGCTCGACGAGCTCAACCTGTCCGTCAACGACGAGCTGGGTGAGTGGCCGCACCCGGAGCGCCCGCTGATCGCGGGGGTGAGTTCCTTCGGGATGGGCGGCACCAACTGCCATGTGGTGGTGGGTGAGGCGTCCGGTGCGGCTGCCGGCACCGGGGAGTCCGGTGCGGCTGCCGGCACGGGGGTGTCCGTCGACGGCCGGGCCCGTACCCGTCCTTCGGGCGCCGTGCTGCCCGTCGTCGTCTCCGGTCGTGGTACGGCCGCGCTGCGGGCCCAGGCCGCCCGGCTGGCCGAGTTCGTCGAGGCCGGTGATGTGGGCGCCGGTGATGCGGAGGCCGGTGACGCGGAGCCCGCCTCGGTCGGTTGGTCGTCGGTCTTCACGCGGTCGCAGCTCGGTCATCGCGGTGTCGTGCTGGCCGCCGACCGCGACGAACTGGTCGCGGGACTGCGCGCCCTGGCGTCGGGGACGCCGGCGGCCGGGGTGGTGTCGGGGGCCGAGGTGACGGGCCGGCTGGCCATGGTCTTCACCGGGCAGGGGGCCCAGCGGATCGGGATGGGTGCGGAACTGCACACCGCCTTCCCGGTGTTCGCGGCGGCGTTCGACGCGGTGTGCGCGCACCTCGATCCGCTGCTGGACCGTCCGCTCCGGGAGGTCATCGCCTCGGGCGACGGGCTCGACGAGACCCGGTACACCCAGCCCGCGCTGTTCGCCGTCGAGGTGGCGCTGTTCCGTCTGTTCGAGTCATGGGGCGTACGGCCCGACCTCCTCGCCGGGCACTCCATCGGCGAGGTGGCCGCCGCCCATGTCGCCGGGGTCCTCTCCCTGGCCGACGCCTGCACGCTGGTGGCCGCCCGGGGCCGGCTGATGCAGGAACTGCCCGCCGAGGGCGCCATGGTCGCCGTACAGGCCGCCGAGGACGAGGTGCTGCCGCTGCTGGCGGACAAGGAGGGGCAGGTGGCGGTCGCGGCCGTCAACGGCCCCCGGGCCCTGGTGCTCTCCGGGGACACGGACGCCGTGCTGGAAGTGGCGTCCACGCTGAAGTCACGGGGGCACAGGACCAAGCGGCTGACGGTGAGCCACGCGTTCCACTCGCCGCACATGGACGGCGTCCTCGACGAGTTCCGCGAGGTCGCACGGTCCCTGACCTTCCACCCGCCCACCATCCCCGTCGTCTCCACGGTCACCGGCGAGCTCGCCGACCCCGAGCGGTTGTGCTCCCCCGACTACTGGGCCGACCAGATTCGCGCCACCGTCCGCTTCCATGACGCCGTGACGTCTCTGCGGGCGCTCGGGGCAACCCTGTTCGTGGAGGTGGGCCCGGACGCCGTCCTCACCGGCATGGCGCGCGAGTCGTTCGAGGAAGGCTTCGAGGACAAGGCCGAGGGCCGGGGCGACGGTGGCCCGGTCACGAGCGTCGCCCTGTCGCGGGCGGGCCGGCCCGAGGTCGACTCGTACGTCACCGCCCTCGCGCACGTCCACGCGGCCGGCGGCGCGGTGGACCTCACCTCCTTCTTCCCCGGCACGACCCGCGCCGACCCGCTCGCCCTGCTCGACCTGCCGACGTACGCCTTCCAGGGCGACCGCTTCTGGCTGGCTCCCGGCACCCGCTCCGACGCCCGGGGGCTCGGGCTGGACACCGCCGGCCATCCGCTGCTCGGGGCGGCGGTGGACATGGCGGGCGGCGAGGAGGTCGTCCTCACCGGCCGGTTGTCCCCGCGTACGCACCCGTGGCTGGCCGACCACGTCGTCGAGGGCGGTGTCCTGCTGCCCGCCACGGCCTTCCTGGAGCTGGCCTTCGCCGCCGGGGAGCGCCTGGCCTCGGACACGGTCGAGGAACTCACCCTTGAGGCGCCGCTGGTGCTGCCCGAGCGGGACTCCGTGCGCGTCCAGGTCAGGGTCGCCGCCCCGGACGACGACGGCGCACGGTCGTTCACCATCCACGCCCGTCCGGCCCCGCAGGACGACGACGCGGCGGCCCGGCCGTGGACCCGGCACGCCACCGGCATCCTCGTGCCGTCACCGTCCGCCGCCGACCAGGCGGCGGAGGCAGGGGGCCTCGGCGTGTGGCCGCCCGCCGGTGCGGTCCCGCAGCCGGTCGGCGACGCCTACGCCGTACTGCGGGAGCTCGGCTACGCGTACGGGCCCGCGTTCCAGGGGCTGCGGGCGGTGTGGCGGCTCGGCGACGACCTCCTCGCCGAGGTGGCGCTGCCCGACGAACAGCGCGACGGCGCCGCCCGGTTCGGCCTGCACCCCGCGCTGCTCGACGCCGCCCTGCACCCGCTGCTGCCCTCGGCGGCGGACTCGGCGGACTCCCGGCGGATCCGGCTGCCGTTCTCGTGGGCCGGTGTTCGGCTGCACGCGACCGGGGCCACCGCGCTGCGGGTGCGGATCTCGCCGCTCGGCACGGACACGGTCCGGCTGGTGATCGCCGACGCGGCGGGCGCTCCGGTCGTGACCGTCGACTCGCTCGCGCTGCGTCCGGTGGACCGGGCCCGGCTCGCCACGGCCACGGCCGCCCTCGACGACTCCCTGTTCACGGTCGACTGGCCCGCGCTGCCCACGCCGGAGATCTCCGCGTGGACCCGCGTCGACCTCGCCGCTCCGCGGGAGCTGTCCACCGCCGAGCCGGCCGACCTCGTCGTGGTCACCCTCGCGGCGGGCGGGGCGGCGACGCCCGGTGCCGCGCGCGCCGCGACCGTACGGACGCTGGAACTGCTCCAGCGGTGGCTGGACGACGAACGGTTCGCGCGGTCCCGTCTGGTCGTGGTGACGACCGGTGCCGTCGCCGCGCTGCCCGGCGACGACGTGACCGACCTGGTCCACGCGCCCCTGTGGGGTCTGCTGCGCACGGCCGCGACCGAGCACCCCGACCGGGTCGTGCTGGTCGACCTCGACGGGCGGGGCGACGCCCGAGCCCTCGTGGACGCGGCCGTCGCCACCGGTGAACCGCAGATCGCCGTACGGGACGGGCGGCTGCACGCCCCGAGGCTGGCGCGTGCCACGGGTCGCCGCACGGATCCGCGACGGCTCGACCCGGCCGGTACGGTGCTGATCACCGGCGGTACCGGCGGGCTGGGCGCGCTGTTCGCCCGGCATCTGGTCACCGAGCACGGCGTCCGCCGTCTGCTGCTGACCAGCCGGCGCGGGCCCGACGGCCCCGGCGCCCGGGAACTCGCCGATGAGCTGACCGGGCTCGGCGCCGAGGTCCACGTGGCCGCCGTCGACGTCGCCGACCGGGACGCCCTCGCCGCACTGCTCGCCGGCATCCCCGACGAGCATCCGTTGACCGGTGTCGTGCACACCGCCGGTGTCCTCGACGACGCGACGGTCGGCTCGCTGACCCCGGCGCAGGTGGAGGCCGTGCTGCGGCCGAAGGTCGACGGCGCGTGGCATCTGCATGAGCTGACGCGCGGTCATGATCTGGCGCTGTTCGTGCTGTTCTCGTCCGTGTCGGGCATCACCGGCATGGCGGGGCAGGCCAACTACGCCGCCGCCAACACCTTCCTGGACGCGCTCGCCCACCACCGGCGCGCGCACGGTCTGTCCGCGCAGTCGCTGGCGTGGGGGCTGTGGGACGCGAGCACGGGCATGGGCGGGACGCTGTCCGAGGCGGACGTGGCGCGGTGGACCCGGACCGGTGTCGTACCGCTGGACGTTCAGCGGGGGCTACGGCTGTTCGACGAGGCGTGGGCGGGCGGTGACGCGCTCGTCGTGCCCGCCGCGCTGCGGCCCGGCCGGGCCGGTGGGGGGTCCGAGCCGCCGGCGCTCTGGCGGGGGCTGGTCCGTACCCGCCGTACCGCCCGGACGGCCACCGGTGCCTCCGGCGGCGGCGCCGACTGGTCGGCCCGGATGGCCGCGCTGCCCGCCGGGGAACGGTACGCCGCCGTGCTCGCCGTGGTGCGTACGGCCGCCGCCGTGGCCCTGGGGCACGCCTCCGGCGACGACGTGGACCCCGCCCGCGCGTTCAAGGAGCAGGGCTTCGACTCGCTCACCGCCGTCGAACTGCGCAACCAGGTCGGCGGCGCCACCGGGCTGCGGCTGCCGTCCACGGTCGTCTTCGACCACCCGAGCCCCGACGCGCTGGCCCGCCACCTGGTGGAGCGGATCGCGGGCGCGGCCCCGGCCGCCGTGCCCGAGGTGCGGTCCACGGCCGACACCGACGAGCCGATCGCCGTCGTCGGCATGGCGTGCCGCTACCCCGGCGGCGTCGGGTCGCCGGAGGACCTGTGGCGGCTGGTGGCCTCCGGTACCGACGCCATCAGCGGCTTCCCCGTCAACCGGGGCTGGGACCTGGCGAAGCTGTACGACCCGGACCCCGAGCGCACCCGGACGTCGTACGTCCGCGAGGGCGGGTTCCTGCACGACGCCGACCTGTTCGACCGGGAGTTCTTCGGGATCTCACCGCGCGAGGCGACCGCCACCGACCCCCAGCAGCGACTGCTCCTGGAGACCGCGTGGAACGCCTTCGAACACGCGGCGATCGACCCGACCGCGCTGCGCGGCAGCAACACCGGCGTCTTCGTCGGCGCGATGTACGACGACTACGCCGCGCGCCTTCCCTCGGTGCCCGCCGAGTTCGAGGGGTTCCTGCTGGTCGGCAACACCTCCAGCGTGATCTCAGGGCGGCTCGCCTACGCGTACGGTCTTGAGGGGCCGGCGGTCACCGTGGACACGGCGTGCTCGTCGTCGCTCGTCGCCCTGCACCTGGGGGCGCAGGCGCTGCGGTCCGGGGAGTCCGACCTGGTGCTGGCCGGCGGGGTGACCGTCATGGCCGGGCCGGGCTCGTTCGTCGAGTTCAGCCGGCAGCGGGGGCTCGCGCCGGACGGACGCTGCAAGTCCTTCTCCGCGCACGCCGACGGCACCGCGTGGAGCGAGGGCGTGGGGCTGCTGCTCCTTGAGCGGCTGTCGGACGCCCGGCGCAACGGGCACCAGGTACTCGCCGTACTGCGTGGCTCCGCCGTCAACCAGGACGGCGCCAGCAACGGGCTCACCGCGCCCAACGGCCCCTCCCAGGAACGGGTGATCCGGCAGGCCCTCGCGGGCGCCGGGCTGCGGACCGGCGACGTCGACGCCGTCGAGGCGCACGGCACCGGCACCCCGCTGGGCGACCCCATCGAGGCGCAGGCCCTGCTCGCCACGTACGGCACCGGGCGCGCCGCCGAGAACCCGCTGTGGCTGGGGTCGTTGAAGTCCAACATCGGGCACGCCCAGGCCGCGGCCGGGGTCGGCGGCGTCATCAAGATGATCGAGGCCATGCGGCACGGGGTCCTGCCGAAGACCCTGCACGCCGAGGAGCCCTCACCGCACGTCGACTGGGACAGCGGCGCCCTCGCGCTGCTCACCGAGGCCCGCGACTGGCCGGAGACCGGGCGCCCGCGCCGGGCGGCCGTCTCCTCGTTCGGGATCAGCGGCACGAACGCGCATGTGATCATCGAGCAGGCGGAGGAGGACCGGGCAGCCGCGGCGGTCGCTCCCGGAGGCGACAGCGGGCAGGCGGCGGTTGCCGCTTCGGGCGACGAGGACGCTTCGGCGACCGCCGGGGCAGACCGGGATTCCGGCACCGCCGTGCCCTGGCCGCTGTCGGCCAAGTCCGAGGCTGCCCTGCGGGCCCAGGCCGAACGCCTGCTGCGGTTCGTCGGGGAACGCCCCGGAATCGCGGCGCTCGACGTCGGGTTCTCGCTGGCGACCGGGCGGGCCCGGCACGCGCACCGCGCCGCCGTGCTCGGGCACGACCGGGACGAACTCCTGTGCGGCCTGGACGCGTTGGCCCGGGGCGAGGACGCCCCCTCCGTCGTACGCGACGGCGGTGGTCCGAGGCGCGGCGGGACGGCGTTCCTGTTCACCGGACAGGGCAGCCAGCGCCCCGGCATGGGACGCGACCTGTACGCGGCCTCCCCGGTGTTCGCCGCCGCCTTCGACGAGGTGTGCGCGCACATCGACGTGCGTCTCGACGCGCACCTCGAACGACCGCTGCGGGAGCTGGTGTTCGACGGCGGGGACGAGCTGAACCGGACGGTGTTCGCGCAGCCCGCGCTGTTCGCGCTGGAGGTGGCGCTGTACCGGCTCGTCGAGTCCTGGGGGATCACCCCCGACCACCTCCTGGGCCACTCGGTCGGCGAGTTCGCCGCCGCCCATGTCGCGGGGGTGCTCTCGCTCGCCGACGCCTGCGCGCTGGTGGCGGCCCGGGGCCGGCTCATGGACGCGCTGCCGGAGGGCGGCGCGATGCTCGCGGTGGCCGCCGCCGAGGACGAGATCGACCTGCCGGACGGGGTGAGCCTGGCCGCCGTCAACGGTCCCGAGGCGGTCGTGGTCTCCGGCGACGAGGACGCCGTCGCCGAGGTGGAGGAGCGCTGGCGGGCCGAGGGGCGCAAGGTCAAGCGTCTCGTCGTCTCGCACGCGTTCCACTCCCACCGCATGGACGGCATGCTCGACGCCTTCGCGGAGGTGGCCCGTGGCGTGACCTTCCACCCGCCGGCCCTGCCGATCGTCTCGACGGTCACCGGCGACCTGGTCGACGCCGCGACGCTGTGCACCCCGGACTACTGGGTGGCCCAGGTCCGCCAGGCGGTGCGCTTCGCCGACGGGGTGCGCCGGCTGGAGGCCGCCGGGGTCACCGACTATCTGGAGCTGGGCCCCGACAGGGTGCTCTCCGCACTGGTCGAGCCGTGTCTGACGGCACCGGCCGGGGCGGTCGTCCCCCTGCTGCGGACCGGACGCCGTGGGACACAGTCCGCCGTCGCGGCCCTGGCGCTGCTCGCGCTGCGCGGCGCCGACGTCGACTGGGGCACGGTCTTCCCCGACACCCGCCGCACTCCCCTGCCCGGTTACGCCTTCCAGCGGCAGCGCTACTGGCTGACGGCCCCGGCCGCCACCGGTGACGCGACGGACCTCGGCCTCGACTCCCCCGACCACCCGCTGCTCGGCGCGACGGTGGAGACGGCCGACGGCGACACCGTCGTCCTCACCGGCCGGGTCTCCCTTCGCACCCACCCCTGGCTCGCCGACCACGCCGTCATGGGCACCGTGCTGCTGCCGGGGACCGCGTTCGTCGACCTCGCGTTGCACGCCGCCCGCCAGGTCGGCTGCACCCTGGTCGACGAACTCACCCTGACCGCGCCCCTGGTGCTCCGCGAGGACGAGGACGAGGACATACGGATCCAGGTGTCCGTCGGCGCGCCCGACGCCTCCGGGCGGCGTTCGCTGACCATCCACTCCCGTACGGCGGGGGCAGGGGCGGGCGGAGTCCTTACGGCGGGCTCCGGGGCCGACGGCGACCGCCGCTGGACCCGGCACGCCGAGGGAACGCTGAGCGCGGGTGACCCCGCGACGGCGCTCCCCGGAGCCGTACGGCCGCCCGCCGACGCCGTGGAGGTCGGCCTCGGCGGCGTCTACGACGGGCTCGCCGAGCGGGACTACCAGTACGGCCCGCTGTTCCGGAACCTGCGCCGGCTCTCACGCCACGGCGACGACCTGCACGCCGAGGTGGCCCTGGCCGAGGAGCACCGGGCCGAGGCCGCGCGGTTCACCCTGCACCCGGCACTGCTCGACGCGGCCCTGCACCCGCTGCTGCCGGGCGTGGCGGATGTCGCCTCCCGGCCCATGGTGCCGTTCTCCTGGTCCGGGATCAGCGTGCCCCCGGCCGGTACGGGTACCGGCGCGCTCCGGGCGCGGCTCGCCGTGACGCAGTCCGACGACACGACCGTCGTGGTCGGTCTGGAACTCGCCGACGAGACGGGCCTGCCGGTGGCCGCCATCGACGAACTCCGGCTGCGCCCGCTCGCCCCGGGCGACCTGACATCGGCGGGCGCCCGGCCCGAGGGGTTGTTCGGGGTGCGGTGGACGCCGGTGCCGGTCGACGCCGGCGGCGACGGCGAGACGTGGGCCGTCCTCGGCCGGGGGCGACTGCTGCCCTCCGGTGGCCGCTCCGTCCGGCCGTACGACGACCTCACCGCACTGCGGGAGGCGGTCGACGGCGGGGCCGCCGTGCCCTCGACGGTGCTGCTGCCCATGGTTCCGCCGCTCGCCTCGGATGCCTCGAACTCCCCGGCTGTCTCGGAGGGTTCGGCCGCCTCGGAGGGCTCGGTTGGTTCGGTTGGTTCGGTTGGATCGGTTGGATCGGTTGGATCGGTTGGATCGGTTGGATCGGTTGGATCGGACGGTCCGATCGCCTCGGAGGGTCCGATCGCCTCGGACGGCACGGCCGCCACGGACGGCCCTGTCGGCACGGATGCCTCCGGTGATCTCGCCGACCGGGCCCGCGCGGTCCTGCACCGGCTGCTCGGGACCGTACGGGACTGGCTGGCCGACGAACGGTTCACGGGGAGCCGTCTGGTCGTGCTGACCAGCGGTGCCGTCGCGCCGGACGGCGAGGACGTCACCGATCTGGCGTCGGCCGGTGTGTGGGGTCTGCTGCGGTCGGCCCAGGCCGAGCAGCGGGACCGGTTCACGCTGGTCGACCTGGACGACCACCCCGGCTCGGCCGATGTCCTCGGTGCCGCGCTGCGCACCGGCGAGCCCCAACTCCTGGTCCGGGCGGGCGAGGTGCTGGCCCCGAGGCTGGCCCCGGCCGAACCCAGCACCCCGGCCACCCCCGGCACCGCCACCGACCCCGCCACCGGGTCCGGCACGGGTCGGCCCGGACCGGACTGGCAGCGGGGCACGGTGCTGATCACCGGTGGCACCGGCGCGCTCGGCGCGGTCCTCGCCCGGCATCTGGTCACCGAGCACGGTGCCCGCCGTCTGCTGCTGACCAGCCGACGCGGACCCGGCGGCCCCGGCGCCCGGGAACTGGCGAAGGAGCTGACCGAACTCGGGGCCGAGGTCCACGTGGCCGCCGCCGACGCCGCCGACCGCGAGGCGCTGGCCGCGCTGCTCGCCGGTATCCCGGACGAGCACCCGCTGACCGCTGTCGTGCACACCGCCGGCGTCACGGACGACGCGACGGTCACGTCGCTGACCCCGGCCCAGCTGGACGGCGTACTGCGGCCGAAGGTCGACGGCGCGTGGAACCTGCACGAGCTGACGAAGGACGCGGAGCTGTCGGCGTTCGTGCTGTACTCGTCCGTCGCCGGTGTCGTCGGCACCCCGGGGCAGGCCAACTACGCCGCCGCCAACACCTTCCTGGACGCGCTCGCCCACCACCGGCACGCGAACGGGCTGCCCGCCCGGTCGCTGGCGTGGGGTCTGTGGGCCGAGAGCAGCGCGCTCAGCACACATCTGTCGGGCGCGGACCTGAACCGTCTCGCCCGCCTCGGGCTCCAGCCGCTCACCAACGCCGAGGCCACCGCGCTGTTCGACGCGGCGCTCGGCCTGGACCGTCCCGTGCACGCCGTCACCCGGATCGACACGGGTGCGCTGCGCACGGCCGAGCACCTCCCGGCGGTGCTGCGCGGCCTCGCCCCGCGACCGGCGCCCCGCGTCGCCGAGCGGCAGCAGGTGCCGCTGCCGCAGCGGCTCGCCGGGCTGCCGCCGGCGGAGCAGCACCAGTTGCTCACCGACCTGGTGCGGGCGAGGACGGCCGCCGTCCTGGGGCACACCGACCACACCTCGATCGGTACGGCCCGTGCCTTCAACGAGCTCGGTTTCGACTCGCTCACCGCGATCGAGCTGCGCAACCAGCTGAACGGCGAGACGGGGCTGCGGCTGCCCACCACGGTGGTCTTCGACCACCCCAACCCGGACGCGCTGGCCGCCTATCTGCGGACGGAACTCGTCGTCGACGTCGCCGAACCGTCGCCCGCCGATCCGGTGCTGGCCGACCTCGACCGGCTGAAGGCCGCCCTGCCGCAGGCGCTGTCCGACGCGGAGGCGCACCGGAGCATCGTCGACCGACTGCGGGAGCTGCTGGACCTGGCCGACGGCGCCGACCCGTTCCGCGACGAGCTCGACGACCTCGACTCCGCGACCGACGAGG
Source organism: Streptomyces ipomoeae 91-03 (assembly GCF_000317595.1). Classification (GTDB taxonomy): domain Bacteria; phylum Actinomycetota; class Actinomycetes; order Streptomycetales; family Streptomycetaceae; genus Streptomyces; species Streptomyces ipomoeae. Next base: position 28,373 of record NZ_AEJC01000438.1, read on the forward strand.
ATCTGTTCGCCCTGGTCGACGAACTCGACTAGGGCCCGGCCGGGCCTGATCCGCCGACCCGGACCGGCCCGGCCCCCATGACTCTCTTTGCCGACTTCCCCATGGAGCTGAGACGACGTGACGACTGACGAGAACCAACTCCGCCAGTACCTCAAGCGTGCGGTCGCCGACGCCCGCGCCAGCCGGCAGCGGCTGCGCGAGGTGGAGGAGAGGGAGCAGGAGCCGATCGCGATCGTCGGGATGGCGTGCCGCTACCCCGGCGGTGTGCGGTCGCCCGAGGAGTTGTGGCAGGTGGTCGCCGACGGCGTGGACGCGGTGTCGCCCTTCCCCGAGGGGCGTGGCTGGTCCGTCGACGACCTGTACGACCCCGACCCGGACGCGGTCGGCAAGTCGTACACCCGGCACGGCGGGTTCCTGCACGACGCCGATCTGTTCGACCCGGAGTTCTTCGGGATGTCGCCCCGGGAGGCGCTGGCCACCGATCCCCAGCAGCGGCTGCTGCTGGAGACCGCGTGGGAGGCGTTCGAACGGGCGCGGATCGTCCCGGAGTCGGTGCGCGGCAGCCGTACCGGAGTGTTCGTCGGGGCGATGTACAACGACTACGGCTCCCGACCGCATCTGCCGGCCGACGAGTTCGAGGGTTACCTGTACGGCGGCAGCGCGGGCAGCGTCGCCTCGGGCCGGCTCGCCTACACCTTCGGTCTGGAGGGCCCGGCGGTCACCGTGGACACCGCCTGCTCCTCGTCGCTGGTCGCCCTGCATCTGGCGGCGACCGCGCTGCGCCGGGGCGAGGCCGATCTCGCGCTGGCCGGTGGGGTGACGGTGATGTCCACGCCGACGTCGTTCGTCGAGTTCTCCCGGTTGCGCGGGCTGTCGCCCGACGGCCGGTGCCGGTCCTTCGCCGCCTCCGCCGACGGCACCGGCTGGGCGGAGGGTGTCGGACTGCTGCTGCTCGCCCGGCTGTCCGACGCGCGGCGCGAGGGCCGTCCGGTGCTGGCCGTGATCAGGGGGTCGGCGATCAACCAGGACGGCGCCAGCAACGGGCTCACCGCGCCCAACGGCCCCGCCCAGGAACGGGTGATCCGGCAGGCCCTCGCGGGCGCCCGGCTGACCCCGGCCGACATCGACACGGTCGAGGCGCACGGCACCGGGACGACCCTCGGCGACCCGATCGAGGCGCGGGCCCTGCTCGCCACCTACGGCAAGGACCGGCCTGCGGACCGCCCCCTGTGGCTGGGCTCGCTCAAGTCGAACATCGGCCACACCCAGGCGGCGGCCGGGGTCGGCGGCGTCATCAAGATGGTCGAGGCGATCCGGCACGGCGTCCTCCCCCGGACCCTGCACGCCGAGGAGCCCTCACCGCACATCGACTGGGACACCGGCGCCCTCGCCCTGCTCACCGAGCCCCGCGACTGGCCGGAGACGGGCCGCCCCCGCCGGGCCGCCGTGTCGTCGTTCGGCTTCAGCGGCACCAACGCGCACGTGATCGTGGAGGAGGCGCCGGAGGAGACCGCGGCGACCGACACAGCGGCTGCTGACGCGGCCGACGGGACGACCCGCACGGAGGCCGGTGAGGGCGTGCCGACGCGCGGCGAACAGGCGTCCGCCGCAACCGAGTCGACCGACCGCCCGTTGCCCTTCGTGCTCTCCGGCAAGGGTGAGCGGGCCCTCGTCGCGCAGGCCCGGCGGCTGCTCGATCGTCTGGCCGGCGGCGATGGTTCCCTCCCCGACATCGCCCACGCGCTGGCCACCAGCCGGGCCGCACTGGACGACCGGGCGGTGGTCGTGGGCGCCGACCGGGCCGCGCTCACGGCGGGGCTGACCGCCCTCGCCGAGGGCACGGGCGCGCCGAACGTCGTGCGCGGGGCCCGGACGGGCGAGACGCGGGTCGCGTTCGTCTTCCCCGGGCAGGGCTCGCAGTGGGCCGGTATGGCCGCCGATCTGCTCGACGCGTCACCGGTGTTCGCCGCCGCGATGGCGGACTGCGCGGCGGCGCTGGCCCCGGTCACCGACTGGGATCTGATCGAGACCGTCCGGGCCCGGCGACCGCTGGAGCGGGTGGACGTGGTCCAGCCCGCGCTGTGGGCGGTCATGGTGTCGCTGGCGGCGGTGTGGCGTGCCCACGGGGTGCGCCCCGCCGCCGTCATCGGCCACTCCCAGGGCGAGATCGCCGCCGCCTGTGTGGCCGGCGCGCTGTCCCTGGCCGACGGCGCCCGGGTCGTGGCGCTGCGCGCCCGCGCCATCGCCGAGGACCTCTCCGGGCGGGGCGGCATGATGTCGGTCGCGCTGCCCGAGCCCGTGGTGCGCGAGCTGATCGACGGCTACGGCGGCCGGGTCGCGGTGGCCGCCGTCAACGGCGCGACCTCGGTGGTGCTGTCCGGCGACGCCGACGCCCTCGACGAGCTGCGCGACACGATCGTGGCCGACGGCGGGCGCGCCAAGCGGCTCCCGGTGGACTACGCCTCGCACTGCGCGCACGTCGAGTCGATCCGCGAGCGGCTGCTGGCCGATCTGGCGGGCATCGAGGCCCGGCCCGCCGAGGTGCCGTTCTACTCCACGGTCACCGGGGGCCTGTTCGACACCACGGGCCTGGACGCCGCGTACTGGTACACGAACCTGCGGCAGAGCGTGCTGTTCGAGCCGACCACGCGCACCCTGCTGGAGGGCGGCCACGGCGTGTTCGTCGAGTGCAGCCCGCACCCCGTGCTGCTGCACAGCGTCGAGGAGACCGCGGACGCCGTGGGCACGGCCGTCGCCGGTGTCGGTTCGCTGCGCCGCGACGACGGCGGGCCCGAGCGGGTGCTGGCCGCCCTGGGCGAGGCGTTCGTGGCCGGGGTCCCGGTGGACTGGCCGGTGGTGTTCGAGGGCCTGCCGGTACGCCCCGTCGAGCTGCCGACCTACCCGTTCCAGCGCGAGCGGTACTGGCTGGAGCAGTCGGCACCCTCGTACGCCGCCGGGCCCGGACCCTCCGACCACCCGCTGCTCGGTACGCCGGTCGCCGTGGCCGGTGCGGACGAGGTGCTGTTCACCGGCCGGATCGCGCTGGGCGCCCAGCCGTGGCTGGCCGAGCACACCCGGTCCGGCAGTGCCGTGCTGCCGGCGGCGGCGCTGGTCGACGCGGTGATCAGGGCGGGCGGCGAGGTGGCCTGCCCGGTGGTGGACGAGCTGACCGTGCGGGCCGAGGTCGCCGTGCCGGACACCGGCGAGGTCCCGCTCCAGGTGCGGGTCGGCGCCCCCGACGACATGGGCCGCCGCCCCGTCACCGTGCACGCCCTGCCGGACCCGGACACCGCCGCGTGGACGGAACTGGCCACCGGCACCGTCCGCGCCGAAAACACCGAAAACACCGAAAACGCCGAAAACTCCGAAGGCTCCGAGCGCGGCCCCGCCGGCGGGGCCGCGGAGGCCACCGGGGGCGTCGAGGTACGGCTCCCCGAGGAGTACGCCGCCGACGCGGCCCGCCACGCCCTGCACCCGGCGCTGCTGCGGGCCGCCCTCACCGTGGACGGAGGCGAGCCCTTCGCGGTCCGCTGGCGAGGGGTACGGCTGCACGCCCCCGGCGCGACGGCCGTACGCGCCCGGCTGGTTCCGGCACCGGAAAGCGAAGCCGCCGACGGCGAGACCGCTGTGTCCGTGCTGCTGACCGCCCCGGACGGGACCCGGGTCGCGACCGTCGAGTCCGTCGTCCGCCGCTCCCCCAAACCCGCGGACCTCGTCGGCGGCTCCGGCCCCCTCGGCGCCCTCCACCACATCGCCTGGACCCCGCTCGCCGCCCAGCGGTCGGACCGGCCCGTCGCCTGGGCGGCCCTGGGACGCCTGCCGGAGGAGGAGCCCGGGGTCTCGTACGAGCTGCCCGAGGCGTACGACGACGAGTCCGGCATCCCGGCCTACGACGACCTCGCCGCCCTCGGCCGGCCATCGACTCCGGGGTGTCCGTCGACGCCCTCCTCGTCCACCTCCCGGCGGCCACCGGCGACTCGGAGGTGGTTGACGGGGTGCACCGCGCCACCCGCCGGACGCTGGCGCTGCTCCAGGCCTGGCTGGGCGACGAGCGGTTCACGGACACCCGGCTCGTGCTCGTCACCAGGGGTGCCGTCGCCGCCGGGCCCGCCGAGGTGCCCCGGCTCGACGCGGCGGCGGTCCTGGGGCTGGTGCGGTCGGCTCAGTCGGAGAACCCGGAGCGGATCGTCCTCGTGGACGCCGCCGGCACGGGCCCGGCGCCCGTGCCTCCGGCGCTCCTCGCCGCCCTGCTCGCCTCGGACGAGCCGCAGGCGGCCGTCCGGGACGGCCGGCTCCTGGTCCCCCGGCTGCACCGGGTCGCCCCCACCGACGCGGGCGACACGGCGGCCCCCGGTTGGCGGCCGGACGGCACGGTGCTGGTCACCGGCGGCACCGGCGCGCTCGGCGCCGCGGTCGCCCGGCATCTCGTCGTCGAGCACGGCGTCCGGCGGCTGCTGCTGGTCTCCCGCCGGGGCGAAGAGGCCCCCGGGGCCCGGGAGTTGCGCACCGAACTCATCGGGCTCGGCGCGACAGTGCGGATCGCCGCCTGCGATGTCGCCGACCGGGACGCGCTGAAGGCGCTGCTCGCCGGGGTACCCGCCGAGCATCCGCTGACCGGCGTCGTCCACGCGGCCGGTGTCCTGGACAACGACCTGCTCCCGGCGCTGACGCCCGGCCGGCTGGAGGCGGTGCTGCGTCCCAAGGCCGACGCCGCCTGGCATCTGCACGAGCTGACCCGCGAGGACGACCTGTCGGCGTTCGTGCTGTTCTCCTCGGTCGTGGGCGTGTTCGGCGGCCCGGGCCAGGCCAACTACGCCGCCGCCGGGGCCTTCCTCGACGCGCTGGCCCACCGGCGCCGGGCCGAGGGCCTGCCCGCGAGCTCACCGGCCTGGGGGCTGTGGGAGGTCGAGGGCGGGATCAACGCGGGGCTGACGCCGGCCGACCGGGCCCGTTTCGCCCGCGACGGCTTCGTACCGACGAGCGCGGAGGAAGGACTCGCGCTGTTCGACGCCGCGCTGACGCTGACCCACCCCGCCCCGACCGCCACGCCGCTGGACCTCGCGGCCGTACGGGCGGCCGGCACCCCGGTTCCGCCGCTGCTGCGGGCCCTGGTCCCGGCGGCCGGCCGCCGCCCGGAACGGACCGGGGGCGACGGGGGCGTGCCGCTGGCGCGGCGGATCGCCGGGATGGGCGCGGCCGAGCGGCAGGAGTTCGTGCTGGACCTGGTGTGCGGCGAGGTGGCCGTCGTGCTCGGCTTCCGCGACGCCGGTGCCGTCGAGGCCCAACGTCCCTTCCAGGAGCTGGGGTTCGACTCGCTCACCGCCGTACAGCTGCGCAACCGGCTGGGCGCGGTCAGCGGCGTCCGGCTGCCGGCGACCGTCGTGTTCGACCATCCGACCCCGGCCGCCCTCACCGCGTTCCTGCTCACCGCGCTCGGGGCCGACGACGGGCCGGCCGAGCGGTCCCCGCTGCTCGCCGAGCTCGACAAGCTGGAGGAGATCCTCTCCACGGTCTCCGACACCGAGGACACGGACGAACGGGCCACGGTCACCGTCCGGTTGCAGACCATCCTGTCGCGCTGGATGGACGCCTGGGGCACCACGCCCGGCGACCCCGATCCGGCGGAGTCTCTGGAGTCGGCCTCGACCGCCGAACTCCTCGACTTCATCGACAACGAACTCGGCCGCGCGGGCAGCTGATGACCCGCGACCGCGTCACCCCCGTCACTGTCGTCCCCGAGAAGATGTGAGTTGTCCCATGGCGGATGAGAAGAAGCTGGCCGACTATCTGAAATGGGTCACCGCCGACCTGCGGAAGGCCCGGAACCGCATCGCCGAGCTGGAGTCCGGGCGGCTGGAGCCGGTCGCGATCGTCGGCATGGCCTGCCGCTATCCCGGTGGGGTGGCCTCGGCCGACGATCTGTGGCGGCTGGTGGCGGAGGGCCGTGACGGCATCTCGGAGTTCCCGGCCGACCGGGGCTGGGACCTGGAGGGGCTGTACGACGCCGACCCGGACACCCCCGGCACGTCGTACACCCGCGAGGGCGGGTTCCTGGACGGGGCCGCCGACTTCGACGCCGCGTTCTTCGGGATCTCCCCGCGTGAGGCGCTCTCGATGGACCCTCAGCAGCGGGTGCTGCTGGAGACCGCCTGGGAGACGTTCGAGCAGGCCGGCATCGATCCGACGGGGCTGAAGGCGTCCAACGTGGGCGTGTTCGTCGGCGCGGTGGACCAGACGTACCTCGGTCTCGAAGGGCCCGAGGAGTTCGAGGGCCATCTGATGACCGGCAAGCTCAGCAGTGTCGTCTCCGGTCGTGTCTCGTACTCGTTCGGGTTCGAGGGGCCCGCGGTCACGGTGGACACGGCGTGCTCGTCGTCACTGGTCGCGCTGCATCTCGCGGCGCAGTCCGTGCGCAGTGGGGAGTCGGCGCTCGCCCTGGCCGGCGGGGTGACGATCAGCGGCACGCCCGGCGGGTTCGTCGACTTCTCCCGGCAGCGGGGGCTCGCCGTGGACGGCCGGTGCAAGTCGTTCGCCGCGGCGGCCGACGGTACGAGCTGGTCGGAGGGCGTGGGTCTGCTCCTCGTCGAACGGCTCTCCGACGCCGTACGCAACGGGCACCGCGTCCTGGCCGTGCTGCGGGCGACCGCGGTCAACCAGGACGGCGCCTCCAACGGGCTCACCGCGCCCAGCGGCCCCGCCCAGGAGCGGGTGATCCGGCAGGCGCTCGCCGAGGCCCGGCTGGACGCGGCCGACGTGGACGCGGTCGAGGCGCACGGCACCGGCACCCGGCTCGGCGACCCCATCGAGGCGCGGGCGCTGCTGGGCACGTACGGCGCGGCGCGTCCGCCGGAGCGCCCGCTGTACCTGGGCTCGCTGAAGTCCAACATCGGGCATGCCGTCGCCGCGGCCGGTGTGGGCGGTGTGATCAAGATGATCCAGGCGATACGGCACGGGGTGCTGCCGAGGACACTGCACGTGGACCGGCCGACGCCGCTGGTCGACTGGTCCGAGGGCGCGGTGGAGCTGCTCACCGAGGAACGGCCCTGGCCCCGCACGGGCCGCCCGCGCCGGGCCGCGGTCTCCGCGTTCGGGGTGAGCGGCACCAACGCC
>NZ_AEJC01000439.1 GCF_000317595.1 Streptomyces ipomoeae 91-03
TTCTGATGATCTTCGGCCGGTCCTCGGTGGGTCTGCTCCAGCCCTGCTACGGCCTGCGTGCCGAGGTCACGCGGTACACGTCGTAGACGCCCTCCACGCCTCGTACGGCCTTCAGGACGTGGCCGAGGTGTTTCGGGTCGCCCATTTCGAAGGTGAAGCGGGAGGTGGCCACGCGGTCGCGGGAGGTCTGGACGGCGGCCGAGAGGATGTTGACGTGCTGGTCGGAGAGGACGCGGGTGACGTCGGAGAGGAGTCGGGAGCGGTCCAGGGCCTCGACCTGTATGGCGACGAGGAAGACCGAGGACTGGGTCGGGGCCCATTCGACGTCGAGGATGCGCTCGGGCTCGCGGGACAGGGACTCGACGTTGACGCAGTCGCTGCGGTGAACCGATACGCCACTGCCGCGGGTGACGAAGCCGATGATGGGGTCGCCGGGGACGGGTGTACAGCAGCGGGCGAGCTTGACCCAGACGTCCTCGACGCCCTTGACGACCACACCGGGGTCGTTGCTGCCGCGCCGCTTGCGGCCGCGGCTGCGGGTGGGGGGTACGGCCTCGTCGATCTCCTCGGTGGCCGCCTCCTCGCCGCCGAGGGCCTGGACGAGCTTCTGCACCACGCTCTGCGCGGAGACATGACCCTCGCCTATGGCCGCGTACAGCGCCGAGATGTCCGGGTAGCGCATCTCGTGCGCCAGGGTGACCAGGGAGTCGCCGGTGAGGATGCGCTGGATCGGCAGGTTCTGCTTGCGCATCGCGCGGACGATGGCGTCCTTGCCCTGCTCGATGGCCTCGTCGCGCCGCTCCTTGGAGAACCAGGCGCGGATCTTGTTGCGGGCGCGCGGCGACTTCACGAAGCCGAGCCAGTCGCGGGAGGGGCCCGCGCCGGGCGCCTTGGAGGTGAAGACCTCCACCAGGTCGCCGTTGTCCAGGGTGGATTCGAGGGGGACGAGGCGGCCGTTGACCCTCGCGCCGATCGTGCGGTGGCCGACCTCGGTGTGCACCGCGTACGCGAAGTCGACAGGGGTCGCGCTGGCCGGCAGCGCTATGACGTCGCCCTTCGGGGTGAAGACGAAGACCTCGTTGCGGGACAGGTCGAAGCGCAGGGACTCCAGGAACTCGCCCGGATCCTCGGTCTCCTTCTGCCAGTCCAGCAGCTGGCGCAGCCACGCCATGTCGTTGAGGTGGTCGTCCTTGCCGGTGCTCCTCGGCGCGTCGGTGCGGACCTTGGAGGCGCCGGCGACGGCTTCCTGCTTGTACTTCCAGTGCGCGGCGATGCCGTACTCGGCGCGGCGGTGCATGTCGAACGTACGGATCTGGAGTTCGACCGGCTTGCCGTTGGGCCCGATGACCGTCGTGTGCAGCGACTGGTACATGTTGAACTTGGGCATCGCGATGTAGTCCTTGAACCGCCCCGGAACCGGGTTCCAGCGGGCGTGCACGGTGCCCAGGGCCGCGTAGCAGTCGCGGACCGTGTCCACCAGGACGCGGATGCCCACCAGGTCGTAGATCTCCGCGAAGTCACGGCCGCGGACGATCATCTTCTGGTAGACGCTGTAGTAGTGCTTCGGGCGGCCGGTGACCGTGGCCTTGATACGGGCGGCGCGCAGATCCTGCTGGACCTCGTCGGTCACTATGGCCAGATACTCGTCACGCTTCGGTGCCCTCTCGGCCACCAGCCGGACGATCTCGTCGTACATCTTGGGGTAGAGGATCGCGAAGGCGAGGTCCTCCAGTTCCCACTTGATGGTGTTCATGCCCAGGCGGTGGGCGAGGGGCGCGTAGATCTCCAGGGTCTCGCGCGCCTTCTTCTCCTGCTTCTCGCGCTTGAGGTAGCGCATGGTGCGCATGTTGTGCAGACGGTCGGCGAGCTTGATGACCAGGACGCGGGGGTCCTTGGCCATGGCGACGACCATCTTGCGCACGGTCTCGGCCTGGGCGGCCTCGCCGAACTTGACCTTGTCGAGCTTGGTGACGCCGTCGACGAGCAGGGCCACGGAGTCACCGAAATCGCGGCGGAGCTGGTCGAGGCCGTACTCGGTGTCCTCGACCGTGTCGTGCAGCAGGCCCGCCATCAGCGTGGCCGGATCCATACCCAGCTCGGCGAGGATGGTGGTCACGGCGAGAGGGTGGGTGATGTAGGGGTCGCCGCTCTTGCGCTTCTGGCCACGGTGCCAGCGCTCGGCGACCTGGTAGGCCTTCTCGATCTGACGCAGCGTCGACGTCTCGATCTTCGGGTCGTTGCTGCGGACTATCCTCAGCAACGGCTCCAGGACCGGGTTGTACGGGTTGGAGCGCTGGACGCCGAGGCGGGCGAGGCGGGCCCGTACGCGGTTGGAGGAGCCGGAGCGGGCGGGCTGACCGGTGGCGGCGGGGCGGACCGGGGCGGGAGCGGGGCGCTCGGGCGGTGGGGGTCCC
>NZ_AEJC01000440.1 GCF_000317595.1 Streptomyces ipomoeae 91-03
GGGCCCCGTCGGTCGCGCCGCTCCCCGTCCCCACGGGTCCGGCGCAATGGGGTACACCTCCGCTCAAGGCGACCCCGGTCCAGTGCGCCCGGTGACGTGCGCCGGGGGTCCCGGTGATGGTCACCGGGCTCCCTATCGCTTGACTTAGGCAATCGCGGTCGACTTACTTAAGTCAAGCAACCTTATGAACGGTGTCAAGGCGGCCATCCCGGCCTCGCCCGGATGGGACCTGAATCACCCAACCTCGACTTTGCATGATCATGCATAAGCGTGCATAATCTTCCTATGTCCAAGGTCCTCACCTCTCTTCCGGCCGGCGAGCGCGTCGGCATCGCCTTCTCGGGCGGGCTCGACACCTCCGTGGCGGTCGCGTGGATGCGCGACAAGGGTGCCGTTCCCTGCACGTACACCGCCGACATCGGCCAGTACGACGAGCCCGACATCGCCTCGGTGCCCGGCCGCGCGAAGACCTACGGTGCGGAGATCGCGCGCCTGGTCGACTGCCGGGCCGCACTGGTCGAGGAGGGCCTGGCCGCGCTGACCTGCGGCGCGTTCCACATCCGCTCGGGTGGGCGGGCGTACTTCAACACCACGCCGCTCGGCCGTGCCGTCACCGGCACGCTGCTGGTCCGGGCGATGCTGGAGGACGACGTCCAGATCTGGGGCGACGGCTCCACCTTCAAGGGCAACGACATCGAGCGGTTCTACCGCTACGGCCTGCTCGCCAACCCCCACCTGCGCATCTACAAGCCCTGGCTGGACGCCGACTTCGTCACCGAGCTCGGTGGCCGCAAGGAGATGTCCGAGTGGCTGGTCGCCCACGACCTCCCGTACCGGGACTCGACGGAGAAGGCGTACTCCACCGACGCCAACATCTGGGGCGCCACCCACGAGGCCAAGACCCTGGAGCACCTGGACACCGGCATCGAGACCGTCGAGCCCATCATGGGCGTACGGTTCTGGGACCCCGAGGTCGAGATCCTCACCGAGGACGTGACGATCGGCTTCGACCAGGGCCGCCCGGTCACCATCAACGGCAAGGAGTTCGACTCCGCCGTCGACCTGGTCATGGAGGCCAACGCCATCGGCGGCCGGCACGGCCTCGGCATGTCCGACCAGATCGAGAACCGCATCATCGAGGCCAAGAGCCGCGGCATCTACGAGGCGCCCGGCATGGCCCTGCTGCACGCCGCGTACGAGCGTCTCGTCAACGCGATCCACAACGAGGACACCCTCGCCCAGTACCACAACGAGGGCCGGCGTCTCGGCCGGCTCATGTACGAGGGTCGCTGGCTGGACCCGCAGGCCCTGATGATCCGTGAGTCGCTGCAACGGTGGGTGGGCGCGGCGATCACCGGTGAGGTGACCCTCCGTCTCCGGCGTGGCGAGGACTACTCGATCCTCGACACCACGGGCCCGGCGTTCAGCTACCACCCGGACAAGCTCTCCATGGAGCGCACCGAGGACGCGGCGTTCGGCCCGGTCGACCGGATCGGCCAGCTCACCATGCGCAACCTCGACATCGCCGACTCCCGCGCCAAGCTGGAGCAGTACGCCGCGATGGGCCTCATCGGCACCACCGGCCCCGCCGCGATCGGCGCCGCCCAGGCCGCCGCCACCGGGCTCATCGGCACCATGCCGGAGGGCGGCGCCGAGGCCATCGCCGCCCGCGGCGAGGTCACCGGCTCCGACGCCGACGAACTCCTGGACCGCGCCGCCATGGAGTTCGGCACGGACTGAGTCCCGGCCGGGCCCACCACTGCTGGGGGCCATTGCCGCCGGAGGCGGGAACGGCCGGGAGGCACCCGTAGTACGTATGTACCGGGCAACGTTCGTAGTACTGAGCAGGACCCGAGACAGACCAGAGGCCCCGGAGAGATTCGGGGTCTTTGGTGTTTCTCTTTCCGGAGCAGGAGCGGCCGTGCCGGCGGAGTACGCCGCCGACGGGCCCCGAGGTCGGTCGGTGAGGGTACGGCGTTCAGTCGATGTTCAGCCGATCCGGACCGCCTGGCCCGTGACCCGGGTGCGGGGGTCGTCCGGGGATACGGCGATGTGGAGGTCGCTCGGGCGGCCCGTGTCCTCGCCCTGGCGGATGGTGAGCGTGGACGGGGTCGTGATGAGGCCCAGGGTGCGGAGGTAGCCGCCGAAGGCTGCGGCTGCCGCGCCGGTTGCCGGGTCCTCGACCACGCCGCCGACCGGGAACGGGTCGCGGGCGTGGAAGTGGGTCGGGGACTCGCGCCAGACCAGGTGGACCGTCGTCCAGCCGTGGTGGTGCATCACCTCGGTGAGGGCGTCGAAGTCGTAGTCCAGGTCGGCGAGGCGGGCTCGGGACGCGATGGGGAGGACGAGGTGGTCGTTGCCGCCGAACGACACATGCGGGGGGAGGGCGGGGTCGAGGTCGTCGGCGGACCAGCGGAGGGACTTCAGCGCTTCGGCCAGTTCGTCGGCCGTGGTGGGGCGGGAGTGGGTCGGGACGCTGGTGAGGGTGGCCCTCGCCGTGACCTGGGTGCCGGTGGTCTCCGTCGTCGTGGCTACGGGGATCTCGCCCGCCGGGGTGTCGAGGACGAGGTCGCCGGGGCCCAGGCGTTCGGCCAGGGCCACCGCCAGGGCCACGGTCGCGTGGCCGCAGAACGCCACCTCCGCGAGCGAGCGCCCTCAACAGCACGCCCGTGGCCGCCGTCCCCGACGAGAACGCCCTCTCCGGCGAGGTGACCGCGGGCCCCGACGGCCGGGCCACGGTGGTGTGGCGCAAGGCCGTGGACATCTCCCCCGGCGACTACACCTCCCAGCTCTCCGCCCAGTCGCAGACCTTGCTGACCAAGCCGACGATCACCTCCAGGGCCACCATCAGCGGGACCGCCCGTACCGGCTCCAAGGTCACCTGCAACGCCGCCTGGACCGGCTACAAGGCCACCGTCGCCTGGTCCTGGCTGCGCGACGGCACGACCATCACCGGCGCCACCGGCAGGTCCCGCACCCTGACCTCCGCCGACTACAAGCACCAGGTCTCCTGCCGGGCCAAGGTCACCAACCCCGCCGGGTCCGTCACCTCGACCTCCGCCGCCGTCACGGTCGCCGTCGGCCCCGCCCTCAAGGTCATCACCGCGCCCACCGTCACGGGCACCGCGAAGGTCGGCTACAAGCTCACCGCCGCCCACGGCACCTGGTCCCCGACCGCCACCTCGTACGCGTACGTCTGGAAGCGCGACGGCGTGAACATCACCGGTGCCACCAAGTCGACGTACGTCCTGGTCAAGGCCGACAAGGGCCACAAGATCTCGGTGAAGGTGACGGCCAAGCGGTACGGCTGGACGAACGGCTCCGCCACGACGGCCGGCGTCACCGTGCGCTGAGCGCACCGCGTGCGCTGAGCAGCGTCGCGCGAGCTGAGTGGCACCGCGCGGGCCGACCCGTCAGCCCTCGCGAGTCGATCGCCCGGCCGGGGTTCTCCCGGCCGGGCGACTTCGTCCGGCCCCGCCCGTGCCGCCTACCATCCCGACCCATGGCGATGTTCGTGCACCTGACCTCGGCGGCCAACGCACCGCGCATACGGCGGGCCGGAGTTCGCGCGGCCGGCCGTGGGCAGGGCGGCGGCGGGCGCGGGGTGTACTGCTTCCCCGTGCTGCCGTCGTACACCGTCACCCACCAGTGGCTGCGCGAGCTGGCCCGCTTCGGCAGCCGGGGCGGGCTGGTGGCCGTGCACATACGGCTGGACGACGCCGAGCAGGTGCGGGTCGGGCACTACAGCGGGCGTGCGCCGGGCGGTCAGGCCATCGTCACCGCCGCCGAGGCGGTGCGGCGGATCTCGGCGCTGGAGGACCCGCGGGGGTGGGAGGTGTTCGTACCCCGGTCGATCACGCCGCGCGAGGTGCACCGGATCCGGGCCGCGCCGCAGGTCGTGGGGTGGTGTTATCTGCCGGACGCGCACGGCACCAGGCCCTGCACCTGCTTCGGCTGCCGGGTGCGCGGCGGTTACGGCGCGCGGCGGCTGCGCGAGCGTCTGCCCCACCCGCTGGACGGCCCGCCGCCACCGGTCCCGGTCCTGCTCGCCCGGATCACGGCGGCCGGCGACGCGGGCGACCCGACCGCGCTGCGCGAGACCTTGCACTGGTTCGGCATGCGCCGCCGGGGTCCGCTCCCCCGACTCGCCCGCCTCGCCGCCCACCCCGACCCCGGTGTCCGCGAGGACCTGGTGTGGGCGATCTCCGGCTGGACCACCCCCGGCGTCACCGACCTCCTGGACCATCTCGCCGATGACCCCCACCCGGACGTCCGGGAGGCGGTGGAGGCGGTACGCGACTCGTCGTGACCGGCTGTCGTACGGCAGCCGGCCGGTGGAGTGACTCAGGCCGACTCGGGCGCCGTACCGGCGGACGGGGACGCGGACGGGGCCGGGGATGTGGACGGGGCCGGGGATGTGGACGGGGCCGGGGATGTGGACGGGGCCGGCCTCTCCAGATCCTCCCTCCACGCCTTCATCACGCTCGCCGGGACCTCCCCGAGCAGGCCGTCCTCCTTGGTGAAGGCCAGCGCCCGGTTGTACGCGCCGCTCCCGCAACCGTCGGACTGGTGGCGGAGCTCGACGTCGGTGGAGGCGTCGATCACGGGCTCGGTGCCTCTCACCGGCGTGACCCGGAAGCGGACGGGGCCGCTGTCCGGGTCGACGTCCAGGGGGAGCATGAGCCTCAGACGTGTGACGTTCTCCGGCGGCAGCGTCCCGTCCACGCACTCGCCCCGGGCGCAGAGCTCGTAGGACGCGCCGACGAGATCGCCGTACCCCTCCCGTACGAACATGAGGCTGACGCCGGAGTCGACACCGACCCCGGCGCACGGCACGGCCGAGGACGTGCAGGCGGACACGGCCAGAAGCAGCGCGGGCGCCGCGATGAACAGGTGGTGCGGTCTCGGCATCAGCCGGCGCTCGTCCAGCTGTGTGCCACGTCGACCACCAGGCGGTCTTCCAGCTGGAGCACCCGGAACGGCAGCCGGGCGCGGACGCCGACGCCGATCTGGGTCTCGCCCTCGAAGCTGCCGGCGAAGCGGGTGTCGCGGAAGGTGCGGTAGCCGGTGATGTCGACGCCGGGCAGGGGCTCGGCCACCTCGCCCGGGTAGGCGACGCCACCGTTCTCCGGGTCGTAACTCGGCGCACCGACGCGGATCTCCAGGATGGCGCCGCCGCCCACCGGGATGACGTCGCCCGAGCCCGCCTGCTGGAGCTGGTCCACGTACTGGACGTAGTAGCCGATCTCGTCGCCACCGCCGGGTACGTCGAACACGATGCGGTCGAAGCAGTCGTGCCGACCGGTCCTGACGTCGTCGAGCGGCACGCCACCGACCGGCGGGGTGCCCTTGACGCCGCTGCCCCAGCCGGTCGGACAGGCCGCCGCGGCCGGCGCCGACGCGCTCCCGATCTGCGCGGCCCCCGCGCTGCCCGCCGCCGCCCCCAGCGCGGTCCCCGCGAGCACGAGCACGGCCGCCGCCGCTCCGACACGTCGTATGCCTCGCATGATGTTCCCCCTTGGTCGCGTAACCGAAGCAACCGGCTCAACCGGTCGCGTAACGCTGATATCGGGTGAGACGACCGGCCACGGCGGAAGGTTGTATGCCGGTACGGCCATGGAACTGCCCGTTCCGCCCGCTTGTTGGAGTTCATCCTGGGGGTTTGACAGCCGAGGCCCAGTAAATGGATAGTTCTTACTCGCCGGTAAGGTCCGCGTTCCGAATTCTCCGACGCGGTCCACCGAAGGCAGCGGAAGAGCAGTCGGAATGCGGCTGGAATGCGTCCGGAATACAGCCGGAAGGCAGTCGAAAAATGGCCGAAAGGCCGAATGTAATCGGCCGGGCTCGTGGCGGCGGGACGGCGAGGCTGCGAAGAAAGGTGAAATCCCGAGTGACGGAAAACACGACACGCCGGTCCCGTTCAGGTGTTCGGCGGGCGGCGGCGCTGGGCGCGGCCCTTCTCGGTGCGGTGGCGGGTGTCCTGGGCGCGCAGCCGGCCCAGGCGGCCGGGCCGAACGGCGCCGTGAACATCCGGGGCCAGGAGCCCTGGAACACCGACCGGATGATGGCGCGGGTCTGCGGCACGGACGGCGACACCGGCTACCAGGACTGGTACGTCGACGTCACGACCGGCGAACTCCGCGACTCCTCGGCGTGGCGCAAGGCACCGGTGTGGCACAAGGACGACGGCAAGTGGACCCTGCGGCCGGGCTGGGAGCGTTTCGAGGGCCGGTGCGGGTACCCCGTCGCGTCCAGCTGGACCTACCGGGCCGCGTGGCGCCCCATCAGTGAGACCCGCACCAACTGCACCGACAGCGGCTACAGCCTGGAGCTGGCCCGCGAGTACGCGACCTCCTCGTCGTACTCCCACACCGTGGGCGGCTCCACCAGCGCCGGGGCCTCCATCGGCAGCTGGTTCAGCACCTCCGTCGAGGCGTCGTACAGCTACTCCTGGGCCATCGAGAACTCCGTCGCCATCACCAACAATGACGTGATCGAGATCGGTCCGAGGAAAACCGCCTGGATCGAGGCGAGCCCCACCAAACGCGTCGTCCGCGTGAATCCGGTGTTCAAGGTCGAGTCGTACACCTGGAATCCGACCGGAAAGCGCGAGGACACGGTCGATGTCACTTCCTGGCGTGGCCGCGGATACGACCGCGTTTACTCGTACGGCAATTACATCGACGGCGTCGCCGACGAACTCAAGAAGGACGGCACCCCGCTGATGACGTTCCGCGAGAAGGACCGTCCGGCCGGAACCGAGTGCGACTGAGCCGTATCCGTACCGCGCGGCCGGGCAGCGCGTCGCGTAACGGTGTCGGGTCACGGAATCGAGTGACGGGGATCGGGCGAGGAGCGCCGGAGAAGCACCCTCTTGGGAAGAATGCCGGGGTGACGGAACAACACGGCACCGGTGAACGCGACGGCACCCGCGAACACGACGACACCGGCGGACACCGCGACACCGGCGAACAACACGGCGCGCGCGAACATCTCCGCACCCGCTTCGACGGCATGGCCCTGTACGACCCCCAGCACGTGCGCGACGCCCTGGCCCCGCTGCTGGACCGGCCCGGCCCCTTCACCCCGGGTGATCTCGAACCGTACGACCAGATGCATTACCTCGGTCATCGCGCCCTCGACAACGCGGTCGCGCGGCTCGGTGCGGCGCCCGGCGCGGATGTCGTGGACATCGGCGCCGGGCTCGGCGGACCGGCCCGGTATCTCGCCGACCGGTACAAGTGCCGGGTCACGGCGGTCGAACTGCAGCCGGAGCTGCACCGGCTGAGCGAGGAACTGACCGCGCTGTGCGGGCTGTCGGACCGGGTCAGGGCCGTACGGGCGGACGCCCTGACCCTCGGCGGCGCGGACTGGGCACAGCGCTACGACCACCTGATCTCGCTCCTCGCCGTCCTCCACATCCCGCGCCGCGCCGAACTCTTCGCCGTCTTCCGGGAGTTGTTTCGCCCCGACGGCACCTTCCACATCGAGGACTTCTACGCCCGCCGCCCCCTCACCGGTGCCGAACGGGCCGACCTCGCCGGTCTCGTCGCCTGCCCCTACCTCCCCGACGAGACCCGCTACCGCGACGACCTGACCCGCGCCGGCTTCACGGACGTCACCTGGACCGACGCCACCGACCTCTGGCGCCCCTGGGTACGCGACCGCGCCGAAGTCTTCCGCGACACCTACGAGGACCGCGTCCGCCTCCACGGCGAACCACTGGCCGCCCGCCTGCTGCGCTTCTACGACACGATCAGCACCCTGTTCACGGGCGGCGGAGTGGGAGGCGTGCGGGTCACAGGCCGCCGCCGTTCATGACCAACTCGTAGCGCCGGTAAGGGCAACCCACCCCCCAACGGTCACCGCGTCGCCGGTGCAGGCGAAGGCACCTTCCGCAGCAGCGGCACCGACGCCCCCCGGCCGCCGGACCCGCCCCCGCCCGGCGTCCGGCTCACGTACTGGCTGTTCATGCTGTCGTCGATCCGACACAGAACCCCGGTCGTCCGCCCCGGCGCCGCCGAAGGGTCGAGCTTGGCGGTGAGGGAGGCCAGCTTGTCGTAGAGGGTCTTGCACCGGGCCCCGTCGGCGGAGAGCTCGGAGTTCGTGGCCGCGTACAGGGCGTCGAGGATCAGGACCAGGTTGTGCCCGGAGAGCAGGATGTCCTGCATACCGGCGTCGCCCTTGATGACCCGCCCCGGCGGAAGGTTCGGGTCGGCGAGGAAGCGGGCGGCCTTGGCGGGGCCGGGGCCGACGCGGTCGTACGGGTCGCGGGTGCTCTGCGTCCAGGTCGGCTCCCAGACCCCGAAGGCCGTACGGGCCATGAAGGTCCAGGTGTCCTCGTGGCAGCGCAGCGTGATGTACGAGACGCCCGCCGCGCGTCGGAGCGTGCCGTTGTGCTCACCGAGGGCGACCCGGTTCGCGGCGAGGGCGGCCTGGAGGACGGCACGGTCCTCCTCGCGCCAGCGCCGCTCCTGTTCGTCGCGCTGGGCTTTCAGGTCTCGCTTGAGCTGCTGGTTCCTCGCGTACTGCTCGGCGAACGTCTTGACCAACGTCTTGACCATGTTGAACATGTGGCGCCTGCTCGGGTCGGGCCGGACACGGTGTTGCAGCGGGCCAACGACGCTCGACAGACCTTGGTCACGCCATGGGCCCGCACCGGACGGTTCAACCGAACAGCTCAACCCTGGCCGTGTGGTCGGCGCCCGCGTGGCAGTCCCGCGATCGGCGTGCACGACTCCGGGTTCTTGTGGATCTACGCGTGACAACCGTCGGCTCGTCAACTCTCCTTGAAGACACTCCTGTTGAGGGCATCGGTCCACCCGGTCGGCCGGACTGCGCGATTCCCTGTGACGTACTCCCGAGCGACGGAACAGAACGTTAAGGTCTGCCCTATGAACGCACGGCTGGCCCTGCTCGGCACGGTGGAACCGGGTGTGGCGGAGAGCGAGGTTTTCCGGCTCGCGCTCCAGCACGTGGTGGGGGAGTTGGGCGCCCTCGGGGGAATGATTCATCTGCGCGGCCCCCTGGCCGCGCTGCGGTTGGTGTCGGTGACCGGCCTGCCGCCCGTTCTGACCCGCCCCTGGGAGATCATCGACCAGGAGGGCCCCCTGCCCCCGGCCCGCGCCCTCCACCAGGGCGGAACGGCACAGCGGCCCGGCACAGCACGGCAGGGCGGCACAGCACGGCAGGGCGGCGGCCCGTCGCAGAGCCGCGGCTTATGGGCCCCGCTCCCGTCCGTCGACCTCACCTGGCCCGGCACCGGTCTCGCCGCGCTCCCCGTGTCGAGCGGGGAGCGCACCATCGGCGCGCTCACCGTCCTGATGGGCGACCAGGGCGAACCCACCGCCGAGCAGTGGGAGTTCCTGCGGGCCGTCGTCGCCTGGACCGAGGAGCGGATGGCGCAGGCGCCGCCCCCGTCCGGCCCCGCCCACGCCGAGCCGAGCGGCGAGCGGCTGCGGCAGGTGCTGAAGAAGGTCCGCGTCGGCTCCTGGGACTGGGACATCCGCACCGGCGACCTGATCTGGGACGAGGCGGCCCTGGAGCTGTACGGCACCCGGCCCGCCGACTTCACCGGCAGGATCGAGAACTGGATGCGGATCGTCCACCCCGACGACCTCGCTCCCGCCCTGGCCGCCGCCGAGCGGGCCATCCGCGACCACACCGTGTTCGACGCGGAGTACCGCGTACGGCGCCTGGACGGCACGTACGGCTGGACCCGGGCCCGCGGCCGGGCGACCTACGACGAGCACGGCGAAGCCCTGCGGATGATCGGCGTGGGCTGGGAGAGCGACGAGTCCCGGTCGGCACGGGACACGCTCAGCCGGGCCCTGCGGCACATGAGGGACGGCTTCCTCGCGGTGGACGACGAGTGGCGGATCACCTTCGTCAACCTGGAGGCCGAACGCACGCTCGGTCAGTCCGAGGACGAGCTGTTCGGGCAGGTGCTGTGGGACCTCCCGTACGCCCGGAAGATCCCCGGTCTGGAGGCCCACTACCGGAAGGCCGCGGCCGAGGGGAGGTCCGCCAACTTCGATCTGCACATACCGGACACCGGGCGCCGCTGTCATCTGAGAATGGTCCCGGGCCCCGACGGCCGCACCCTCTACTGCACCGACGTCACCGAGAAGCGGCGACTGGAGGAGGAGCGCCGGGCGGCCGAGCGCGCCGCGTCCGAACGGGCCTACCGTATCGCCGAGTTGACGGCCGCGCTCGCCAAGGCGACGACCTCGCGGGACGTGATCGACGCGGTCGCCAGCCGGGTGCTGACCCCGTTCGACGCCACCGGACTCCTGGTCCAGGACTTCGTGGGCGACCGGCTCCACAACATCGGAGCCGTCGGCTACACCGACGAGTTCCTCGCCCTCGTCGACAACCGCCCCCACACGCCGTGCAACGCCGCCTGGGAGGCCATCACCACCGGCGCCCCGCTGTTCTTCGCCTCACCGGAGGAGTACATCGCGTACGCGCCGCAGTACTCCCGAATGCCCGCGCTCTCCGGCAAGCAGGCCTGGGCGTTCCTGCCGCTGATCGCGTCCGACCACACCTTCGGGGTGTGCGTCGTCGCCTTCGACCAGCCGCGCGTCCTCACCGACGAGGAACGCGCCCTGCTCAACGCCATCAGCGCCCTCCTCGCCCAGTCCCTGGAACGCGCCCGCCTCTACGACGCCGAACACACCCGGTCCCGCGAACTCCAGCGCGGGCTGCTCCCGAAGGTCCTGCCCGACCTGCCCGCCTGCGAGTCCGCCGCCCGCTATCTGCCCGCCACCCAGGGCATGGACGTCGGCGGCGACTGGTACGACGTCATCCCGCTCTCCAGCGGCCAGGTCGCCCTCGTCGTCGGCGACGTCATGGGCCACGGACTGCCCCAGGCCGCCACCATGGGCCGGCTGCGCACCGCCGTCCACACCATGGCCGACCTCGAACTGCCGCCCGACGAGATCATGACCCAGCTCAACCATCTCGTCGCCGGCATGGGCGAGGAGTCGTACGTCACCTGCCTGTACGCCCTGTACGACTCCACCACCCGGATGTGCTCCATCGCCCGCGCCGGGCATCCGCCGCCGGCGCTGGTCCACCCCGACGGCACCGTGCACTTCCCCGAGCCGGCCGCCGACCCGCCGCTGGGCGCCGCCGAACCGCCGTTCGAGACGGTCGAGCTGCACGTCCCCGAGGGCAGCCTGCTCGTGCTCTACACCGACGGCCTCGTCGAGTCCGCCAAGCGCGAGATCGACGAGGGCATGGCCGACCTGGCCCGACTGCTGCGCACCGCCCACGCCGACGGCACCGCCGCCGACCTGGAACGCCTCTGCGACACCCTCACCGAGGGCCTGCTCCCCGCCGACCATCCGTCCGCCGACGACGCCGCGTTCCTCGTCGCCCGCCTGCACGCCCTCACCGACGATCGCGTGGCCTCCTGGTCGCTCCTCGACGACCCCCGGGCCGCCGGCCAGGCCCGCCGCCACGTCCGCGAACAGCTCACCGCCTGGGGCCTCGACGACCTCGTCCCCACCACCGAACTCCTCGCCAGCGAACTCGTCGGCAACGTCGTACGCCACGCCAAGGGGCCCGTCCGGCTACGGCTTCTGCACGGCTCCGAGCTGACCTGCGAGGTCTTCGACGGCAGCCTCACCATGCCCCGCATCCGCCGCGCCACCGACACCGACGAGGGCGGCCGGGGCCTCCAGCTGATCACCGCCCTCTCCCAGCGCTGGGGGACCCGCTACACACCGACCGGCAAGTGCATCTGGACGGAACTGCCCCTGACCGGCCCCGACACCCGCAGGGACCGGCCGACCTCCGACGCCGGTGGCCTGGACCTGATGTTCCTCGACCCCGGGGACTTCGACGGGGACCTGGACGCCCTGTCGTTCGGGGACGTGGACGTGGACCCGGGCCTCGACGGGACTCAGGGGCGGGGGGAGGACCGGGGCCGGTAGGGGGCCTGTGCCACATGGCGCGCACCGGCCCGGAAGCGGACACCCCCGTACGGCATGTCACCGCGGTCGGCGCGGTCAGTGCCGTACGGGGGTGTCGGCCTGCCTCAGCTCACGTGACCGATGCGCTCGACGCGCTCGTTGACGCCGTTGCGGAGTTCGCCGAGGGTCGTGCCGGGCGGGGCGACCTTGGGCGTGGCGGAGGGCGGCTGGGTCTCGTCCGCGCAGGTGGTGCCGTGGGCCGGCACCTTCAGGTCGAGGAGGTAACCGGTGACCGCGTCGGTCGCGCAGGCGCTCCGCCCGAACGCCGTGTGCCCCTCGGCGTCGAAGGTGAGCAGCCGGCCGTTGTCGAGCCGCCGGGACAGGGCGACCGCGTCCTGGTACGGGGTGTCCGGGTCACCGGTGGTGCCGATGACGAGGATCGGCTTGGACCCCCTGGCCCGGTACGAGCCGTCGTACCGGCTGACCCGCTCGCCCGGCCACTGCACGCACGCGGTGGCGTGCTGGTGGTCGTACGTCGGCGGCCCGTACGCCATGGCCGGCCCGAGCAGCGGCGCCGCCTCGGCGTTGGCCTCGACGTTCCGCTTCAGCCGGCGCAGGCCGCTCGGGTAGTCCCGGTCGACGCACTCGACGACCACGTTCGGGCCCAGGAAGTCGAAGCTGGCCGGGGACGGCGGCCGGAGCAGGAAGGAGGTGTTGTCGCGGAGTTGGGCCTTCCGCAGAGCCGCGCCGAGCGAGGGCCAGATGACCTTGCCCTCGTTGATGTTGAACATCAGCCGGTAGACGAGGGTGTACCCGTTGGCCTGTCCACCGTTGGCGGTGGGCACGGGATTGGCGTCCAGGTCCGCCTTGAGCTTCTCGAACGCCGCGCGCGGGTCCCCGTCCCCGAAACCGCAGGTGGCCTGGTCGGCGGCACACCAGTCGAGGAACCGGCTCATCGCCCCGTCGAGGGCCAGGTACTGGGGCCGGTCGTAGGCGTAGGGCCGGTTGGCGTAGTGCACCGGGTCGTACGCCCCGTCGAGCGCGAGCGCCCGTACGCGCTCCGGGAACAGCGCGGCGTAGACGGTCCCGATGTACGTCCCGAACGACCGTCCGTAGTAGGTGAGTTGCTCCTCGCCGAGCGCCTGCCGCAGCAGATCGATGTCACGGGCGACGTACTCGGTGCCGACGTACGGCAGCAGTTCACCCGCGTTGTCGACGCAGGCCTGGTCGAAGTCGGCGGCCTGGCGCAGGGCGGAGCCGAAGAGGGCCGGCCCGACGGGCACACCCTTGGCCTCGGTGACGGCCTGGGTGTACCGGGCGTCGTCCCAGCACGTGAGCGCCGAACTCCGCCCGACGCCACGCACGTCGTACCCGAACACGTCGAACGAGTCCCGCAGGGCGGCGGGCAGGTCGTCGTAGTTGTTGCGCACGAAGTCCACGCCGGAGTTGCCGGGCCCACCCGGCTGCATGAAGAGGGTGCCCTTGCGGTTGGCCTGGTCGGCGGCCTTCTTGCGGATGACGGCGAGGGTGATGGTCCGCCCCTGCGGCTCCCGGTAGTCCAACGGCACGTCCGCGTTGGCGCATTCGAAGCCGCTCCGGCAGTCGGACCAGGTGAGGGTGGGCACGGGTGGGGTCTGCGTGGCCGGCTTCGCCGGTGCCGCCGTCGCCTGGGTGCCGGCCCCCGTCCCGGCGACGACGAGGGCGGCCAACGCGGCCCCGACGGCTTTCAGACGCCCGAAACGTCTGACTGTGTAACGCTGTATTCCCATTGTCTACCTTCCCCCTGGGCTGATGTGTCCCCAAGTACCCACTGGTCAGTGTGGGTTCAAGGAGTGTCTAGCTCAGTAGAGGGGAAAAGGGCCAGACTGGTGGCAATGTGACCGGCTTTCCATGGGATTTCTCCGCTACCCGCCGGTAGTCGCCCGCCGTCCGTCGCGCGGAACGCGCTGGGTAACCTGGGGTGCGTTCCCGGTCGGCGTCCAGCTACAGCTACCAGCGACAGCGGTGAGGCGGGCCGGGTTGACCCCCCACCATC
Organism: Streptomyces ipomoeae 91-03; assembly: GCF_000317595.1. GTDB lineage: Bacteria > Actinomycetota > Actinomycetes > Streptomycetales > Streptomycetaceae > Streptomyces > Streptomyces ipomoeae. The sequence continues at coordinate 13,954 of NZ_AEJC01000440.1, forward strand.
CCGAAGGATCTGCGCACGTGTCATCGAAGAACAGTCGTCTCCGGGTTGCTCTCGTCTCCGTCGCCGTGGCGGTCGCCGGTCTGGCCATGGCGGGACCGGCCGCGGCGGCCACGTCTCCGTCCACGGCGGCGGTGTCCACGGTCCCGCAGGACCAGACCCCCGCCATACCCACCGACTTCGTGGACCTCGCCACGACCCCGCTCGCCGCGGACACCGAGCCCCACGAGGTCACGGTCACCTACCGCAACGACTCCGCGGCGGCCCGCACGGTCGCCCCTCAACTCCTGGTGGAGTCCCCGGAGGCGGGCCCGTTCCTGACCCCGTCCGACATCAAGCTCGAACGCCGCACGGCAGCCGGCTGCTGGAAGCCGGTGGAACTCGGCACCCAGACCGGCACCCTGTTCACGGACCTCACGACAGCCCGCCGCACGCTGCCCGCGGGCGAAACCCTCACCGAGACGTACCGCCTCACGGTCACCAACCCCGAGGCCCAGGGCACGGTGCATCCGAGGGTGGCCCTGTTCGACTGACGAGCCGAGCGACTGACCGAGCAGAGGGCGCCCTCCTTCGCCGCATGACGCATGTACTCGGGGCGAGCTGAGTACATGCGCTCTGGCCGGCGATATCGCGGGGCGAAACGCTTGGGGCATGCGCGAGAAACTGATGAAATCCGTTCCCCAACTGCTGCCGGTCCTTGTGCTCGCTGGGGTGTCTTTGGCGGCGTGGTCCGCCTGGCTCGGTTGGGACCAGCAGCGTGACGTGCGGGCCGACGGTTCGACGACCGGGCCGTACGAGGCGTGGCAGGTGATCGGGCTGGTGCTTACTCTGCTGGTGCCTGTGTGCTGGCTGGCGTTCCGGCGGTACTTCGTGGGCGCTGTGCTCGGCACCACGGTCGGGCTGACCGTCGCCGCCTACTACGACTGGTCGGACGACGCCAGCGGGCTCTTCGCCATCGGCGTGGGGATGGTGATGCTGGGGACCCTCGCCGCGACCATCGTCCTCTCCGCCGTGATCGCCTCCCTGAAGCGAGACGGACGCGGGCGCCGGATCGGAGCCTGACGAGGGCGACCACGTCGCCCCACGGATATCAGCGGGTAGGCGGCGCGGCGCGTGCGGCTCGCGTCGGGTACGTACGTCGTGCTGGAGTGGGGGAGTCGGCTCAAGTCACGCGCGTAGAGAGGGGGTCGCCAAGAGGGCGCAGGCTAATTCCGGGGAACGATGGGGTGGGTGACGACCCTCACCCGACCTCGGCGCGGGACGGGACGTCGGCCGCGTGCGGGAGCGTGTCGGGCTGTGCGAGGCCGTCCGGCGGATAGAACTGGGCGTACCAGCGGCGCAGGGCCTTGATGCCCTTCTCGTGCGGGAGCAGGACGGGGCGCGCCCGGTGGATCTTGTGGTCCCAGATCTCGACCTCCTCGCGGACCTCGCCCAGAGCCTCCCTGCGGAAGACGAGCTTGAACAGCGGGATCAGGAACGGGGCCCGGGCCGGTTTGCGGATGTGGTACAGCATCCGCAGTTCGCTGGTGCGGTCGTCGACGGGCGTGCTGAGGGCGACGGCGGTCACCGACATGACCGGGCCGTGGGTGCGGACGACCATGACACCGGGGCCGTACATGAACGCGTCGAACGTGTTGTCGATGTCCCAGCCGAACACCCGCCGCCGGAACCGGCCGCGGACCTCGGCGAACGGGCCGTCCACCCGCCAGTCCTGGACGGGTGGTTCGGCCTGGCCGTGGATGAAGTGGAAGTGGGACTCGTCGACGATGTTCTCGCGCATCTCCTGGATGTGGACGCGCGCGGCGCAGGTGTCGTCGATCGGCGCGGCGAACTGCCTGGACGTCGCCTCCGGTATCTCCGGCACCTCCCATGCCGGTTCGCCCGGACCGGCGTACACGAAGACGAGTCCGCTGTGCTCGCGGACCGGGAGGCCGCCGATCGACAGCTTGGGGGTGCGGACCGCGAACGGCGCCTCCACCCAGCGGCCCTCCACGTCGAACCGCCAGCCGTGGAACGGGCACTCGACCGTGCCGTCCACGACCTTCCCGCCCACACCGAGATGAGCGCCGTAGTGGGGGCAGTGCGCGTCCCGTACCGCCGCCTGCCCGTCGGTGCCCCGGAACGCGATCAGCGCCCGTCCGAAGTAGTGCAGGTTCACGACCTTGCCCGGCCAACTCGGTGCTGCGGAGCACCGCGTACCAGCCGTACGGGACGGTCGGCATCGGATACTCGTCGGCTCGCGGGTCTCGGGGCAGGTCGGTGATGTCGACGTGAGTCCGACGACGGGTCCGATGGTTCCGGTGACGGGTGGGCATGGGGGGATGCTAACCGGAGGGGCTGACTCCCGTACTGTCAACTGGCCTACAGAAGGCAGGAGTTGACCTGCGGGACCCGTGCCGGGGCCGCCGATCGGCTACGGCGCGCCGTACGTCGCCACCATGATGTTCATGGCCACCTTGTTCATGTCCTGACCCTTGGCGTCGGTCGAGTTGACGTTGTGGACGAGGGTGCGGGAGCCGTCACGGGTGGAGGCGATGGCCGTGTTGTACCCCCAGCGACCGCCCGTCTTGCCCCAGACCTCTCGGCCGCCGAGTCTCTTCATCGAGAGGCCGACCGAGTAGCCGGCCGGGTCGCCGGTCTTGAAGTCGTTCACCTTCGGCAGGGTGAACATCTCCTCCAGCAGCGGGCCGCGCGGCACGATCCGGCCCTGGAACAGGGCGTTCGTGAAGCGCTCCAGGTCCGCCGTGGTCGAGATGATGGCGCCGGCCGCCCAGCCGTCCGTCGTCCCCCACACCGTCACATCGCGCAGGCCGATCGTGCCGTCGTCCAGGCGCATGGTCTGGTAGCCGTGGTTGTGGCGGCCGATGATGCGCGGGTCCGTCCCGGGGAAGTACGTGTCGCGCAGCCCGAGCGGCTTCAGTACGCGGCGGGCGACCTGGTTCTCGTACGAGTCGCCCGTGACCCGCTCGATCAGCAGACCGGCGATCGTGTAGCCGATGTTGAGGTAGTGCTGCTGCTCGCCCGGCGGGAACTCGGGGTCCTTCGACGTCGCGGAGCGGACCATCTCCTCGGGGTCGTGGATCTGGAAACGGTTCGCGTACCACTCCTCGACGGTGGTGCCGGGGAAGTCGGCGGCCGGGATGCCGTGCGTGTGGTTGAGCAACTGCCGTACGGTCACGCCCTCGTACGCCGCCGGGACCAGATCCGGGAGGTACGAGCGGGCGGTGCGGTCCAGATCGAGTCCGCCCTCGGCGGCCAGCTGCAGCGCTACGGCCGCCGTGAACACCTTCGTCACGGAACCGGCCCGGAAACGGGCGGTCGGATCGGCCGGCCTGTTCGTCTCCAGATCGTGCACACCGGAACTGCCGTGCCAGGTGCCGGTGGTACCGCCGACTCGCACGAGGGCCGCTGTCGCGTCGGCGGAGGGGAGTCCGGCGATGGCGGTTTCCAGGGCGGTTGCTGTGGCGGGGTCCAGGGCGGTTTTGGAGTGGCCGGTCTTCGAGGGGGTGGCCTTCGAGGGAGGGGGTGAGGGTTGTGCGGCGGGGATGGTGGGTGTGGTGGAGGAGGCGACGGCCGGTAGGGCTCCCGGCCCCGCGGCTACGCCGAGTACGAGCGCGGCGGCGAGCAGCGTGCGGGTCGTGCTCTTCATGGTCAACTCCGTGGATGTGGGTGAGCCGTAGTCGGGACGTTCTCGGTGGCTCCATCCTTCTGAGCAGGGGCTTTTGGCGGATCCCTCGCACAGGCGGTCTTCGGGGGGTGGTTGCGGCCGGTTACTCACCGGCGTGGGGGAGGAAGGGGGCCGGGGTGATCCCCCGGGAGGGGGAGGAGTGGTGCGGGCCGGGGGTATTGGGGCTCCGCCCGGTGCGGGGACGGCCAGGGGTGCCCGGCGGCGGGGTGGTGAGGGGTGTTCGTCGTGGTCCCGGTACCGGGGGTGGTGAGAGGTGTCTGGTGGCGGTCCCAGTGCCGGGGGCGGTGAGGGGCGTCCGGCTGTGCTTACCGCACCGGGACGGGGTGGCGCCTGGCTGTGGTTTCGGGGTCGGGGATGGTGGGGGGCGCCTGGCTGTGGTTTCGGGGTCGGGGATGGTGGGGGGCGCCTGGCTGTGGTTTCGGGGTCGGGGATGGTGGGGGGCGCCTGGCTGTGGTTTCGGGGTCGGGGATGGTGGGGGGCGCCTGGCTGTGGTTTCGGGGTCGGGGATGGTGGGGGGCGCCTGGCTGTGGTTTCGGGGTCGGGGATGGTGGGGGGCGCCTGGCTGTGGTTTCGGGGTCGGGGATGGTGAGGGGCGTCCGGCTGTGCTTACCGCACCGGGACGGGGTGGCGCCCGGCTGTGGTTCCGGGGTCGGGGATGGTGAGGGGCACCGGGCTGTGGTTCCGGGGTCGGGGATGGTTGGGGCGCCTGGCTGTGGTTCCGGGGTCGGGGATGGTGAGGGGCACCCGGTTGCCGTCCCGGCACCGGAAAAGGTGAGCGGTACCCGGCTGTGCTCCCCGCACCGGGACGGTCAGTGGCGCCCGGCCCCGGTCGGGTGATCGCCGGCTGAGATCAGGCCCGTCTCGTACGCGCAGATCACCGCCTGGATACGGTCCCGCAGCCCGAGTTTGGCGAGTACGTTGCCGACGTGCGTCTTGACCGTGTGGTCGCTGACGACCAGCTCCGCGGCGATCTCGGCGTTCGACAGGCCGCGTGCGAGCAGCAGCAGCGTCTCCCGTTCCCGGCCGGTGAGCACGTCCAGACAGGGATCGGGCCGCTGCGGCCGGGCGGCGGCGGGCCGCGTGTACTGCTCCACCAACCGCCGGGCCACGGACGGCGCGAGCAGCGAGTCGCCCCGCGCCACCACCCGTACCGCATGCACCAGGTCATCCCGGCGGACGTCCTTCAGCAGGAACCCGCTCGCGCCCGCGTGCAGCGCCTCGTACACGTACTCGTCGGAGTCGAAGGTCGTCAGCATCACCGTCCGACAGCCATGGCCGCTGCCATGACCGCCGCCGCCGCGCACGCCGTCACCGTCACCGTCCCCTCCGCCGAGCGCGCTGATCGCACGGCACGCCTCGATGCCGTCCACACGCGGCATCCGGATGTCGAGCAGCGCCACGTCCGGCGCGTACCGCCGTACCGCCTCGATGGCCCCCGCCCCGTCACCCACCTCCGCGACCACCTCGATGTCCGGCTGCGCGTCCAGAATCATCGCGAAGCCACTGCGCACCAGCTCCTGGTCGTCGGCGACCACGACACGGATCGTCAACGCGTCACCTCCGCGGCGGCGGACGATACGGGCGACGGTGGTGGTACGGGAGACGGCGGTACGGGGATACGTACCCGCACCTCGAACCCCCGCCCGTCCGGCCCCGGCCCGGTCACCGCCGTACCCCCGTGCGCCGCGGCCCGCTCGCGGACGCCGACGAGGCCATGCCCACCGCTGTTCCTGGCCACCGCCCTGAACCCGGCTTGCGGACCACGCCCGTCATCCGTGATCGTCACGCTCAAGTCGCCCTCCCCGTACGCGAGTCGGACCGCCACCGTACGGGCATCGGCGTGCTTGACGGTGTTCGTCAGCGCTTCCTGCACGATGCGGAAGACGGTCGCGGCGGTCGAGTCGGGCAGCGGCCGTGCGTCCCCGGCGACCTCGTACACGACGTCGAGACCGCTACTGACCCGCACCCGGTCGAGAAGCGGAGGCAGAGCCGTGAGTCCCGGCTGCGGTCCACGCGGCTCAGGCACGCCGAGCCCCGGCTCATGACTCCCGCCCCCCTCCCGCAACACCCCCAGCATCCTCCGCAGTTGGACCATGGCGTCCCGGCCGGTCTCGGAGATCGCGTCGAAGGCTGCCTCGGCCTTCTCCGGGGCCGTACGCACCGCCACCGGTCCGGCCTCCGCCTGCACGATCATCAGGCTCACGGCGTGGGAGAGGATGTCGTGCATCTCCCGGGCGATGCGCGCCCGCTCCCGGGCGGCGGCCCGCTCGGCCTCGACGCGATGGGCCCGCCGGCGGGCGTCGGTGAGACGTCCGAAGACGTAGGCCGCCGCGAACACGAAGAAGGAGAAGGTCAGTTCACGCGCCGACCGGGAGTTCAACGACACCCCCACGGGCACGGCGACCAGCAGCAGAAGCCCGGTGATCAGCCGCTTGAGCGGCGGACAGAGCGCGGCGATCGTGTAGACGATCACGAGCCCGGTGTACGGCAGCGGCTGTCCGGGCCCGTCCAGGGTCAGCCGGTACAGTCCGCTGGTCGCGAGGATGGCGAGCAGTACGGTCATCGGGACGCGCCGACGCCAGATCAGCGGGACCACGGTGAGTGTGCTCAGCCCGTACGCGGGCCAGGTCGCCGGCGCGAACTCGGCCGGCCGCGGCACCACGAACGGCATCGTCATCGCCGCCTGGACCAGCAACGCGATCCCGATGTCGACGACGAGGGGATTGGCCGCCGCCAGCCCCCGGCCCCGCTCCCACGACGCCCAGCCTCGCGCCCACCACCGCCGCGCCCACCACTGCCGTGCTCGCCGCTGCAGGGCCCACCATCGCCCTGCTCGCCACCGCCGCGCCCCACCGCGTATGCCCCACCCCACGTCCCACACCGTAACGGCCACGCGGCGAGCCGTGCGGCGACCGTTCCAGCAGGGAGCCATATCCCGGCAGCACCCGTCATGGCTTGCCGGGGCGTACGGACAGGCGGTGGTGGAAGATGTCGCGAGGGTCCCAGCGGCCCTTCGCCCGTTGGAGGGCCGGGTAGTTGGTGCCGTGGTACAGCGTGTGCCAGGCCGTGGTCGAGGTGTTGTGGCGTGGGTCGGCGAGGTCGGCGTCCGGGTAGTTGATGAAGGCGCCGGTCCGGGCGGGTACGCCACCGGTGTCCGCGTACACGTCGCGGTAGAGCTCGCGGAGGAAGCTGCGGTGCCGCTCGTCCTCGGCGGCCTTCTCCCAACCCGTCAGGAACATGATCTTGAGGACGGAGTCACGGTGCGCGACGGCTGTGGCGTCCGCCGGCACCGAGTTGACCCGGCCGCCGTAGGTGTTGAGGCTGACGAGCCCGGCGGGGTAGTCGTAGTCGGTGCGGGTGAGGTGGTGGTGCACGGCATGGATCTGAGGCACCGCCAATCCCTGGTGGGCGTAGGCCGACTTGATCGCGATCCGGTACAGGGGGCCGGGATCGTCGGGGCTGCCGATGACGGATGCTGCGGTCAGCCAGGACAGGCGGTGCGTCTGGGTGAAGGGCTGGGCGTCGATTCCATGGCCGATCGCGGCCAGATGGTCGTGGAGGAGCCGATCGGCCGCGGGGCCGGTGTCCGCCACCTGGCCCACGAGGAAGAGGCGGCCGGTGAGCTTCCGGCTCAGTATGAACTCGCTGTACAGGCGGGTGGCGTGGGCCCCGGGAACGGAGTTGCGCTCCACCCAGGTGCCGTAGTTCCCGACGAGCCGGGTGAACGTGGTTCGGTCCAGGCCCTCCCAGGACCATTCGGCCCGGAAGGTGAGCACCGAGACGGGCGGCTCGGGCAGGTCGCGGAACCAGAACCGGGTGACGATGCCGAAGCTGCCGCCCCCTCCTCCGGTGTGGGCCCACCACAGGTCCCGGTTCGGGTCGTTCTCCTCACGCGTGGCGAGCACCGCGCGGGCCCGGCCGGACCGGTCCACGACGACCACCTCGACGGCGTACAGGCGGTCGACGGACAGGCCGTGCAGGCGGCACAGCGTGCCGTACCCGCCGCCCGGAACATGACCCCCGATGCCCACCTCGGGACACCAGCCGGCGGGCAGCGTCACGCCCCAGTTGACGTACAGCGCCCGGTACGCCTCGCCGAGGCGGCTGCCCGCCTCCACCATGAACGCGTCGCGGGCGTCGTCGTAGCGCACGGCCGTCATACGGGACAGGTCCACGACGACACGGACGCCGTCGTTGTCGACGAAGTCCTCGAAGCAGTGTCCGCCGCTGCGCGCGACGACGTGCTCCCGCCGCCGCACGGCCTCCTGGACGGCGTCCACTACCTGGGCGGTCGTGGTGGGGAGGTGGATGCGCAGGGGGCGGCCGGTGAACCGCCTGTTGTAGCCGCGTCCGGCGAGTGCCTCGTAGCGAGGGTCGTCGGGTCGGAGGACGAGGCCGGGCCGCGTGCCGTCCGCCAGCGCCCCTGTCGTCGCCACCACCGTCTCTGCCGTCGTCGCCGCCGTCTCCGTCGTCCGTGCGTGGGCGGGTGTCGCGCGTAAGGGTCCGGCTGTGATCCCGGCCGCGGCGGCGCCGGCGGCTGCGGCGCGCAGAACGGTGCGTCGGTCGTGTTCGGTCATGGTCTCGGTCCCCCTTCGGCCTTGCGATACGGACACCGACGACGCTAGAGAGCCGCCCTCGCGGCAGGAATCAGGCTGGCCGGTGTTCGCCCGATGGGGCTAACCCCCGGCGTTCACAACCTCGGAAGTTCTCGTCGTCGCACCCCCCTGTAGTTCATCCACATGAACAGAATCTACGTGCACGTGTATTGACGTGTTCCGGCCAGTGGCTCAATACTGCCGAAAGAAAGCGCTTTCTCGCTCGCTCCGCCCCAACCGCTCCGGAGATGGAGATCAGTGATGCGCACAAGACCCGTCACGGCCATGGGCCGCATGAGGCCCGTCGCGGCATGCGTCAGCGGCAGCCTGCTGGCAGGCGCGCTCGTCGCGTTGACCGCCGCCGGCCCTGCCCAGGCCGCGACCGCCCGCTACGAGGCGGAGAGTTCCCCGGCCGTCTGTTCCGGCACCATCGACTCCGACTGGACCGGGTACTCCGGCAGCGGATTCTGCAACGGGGCCAACTCGACCAGCGGATACGCCCAGTTCACCGTGACCGCACCCGCATCGGGCACGGCGACCCTGGCGATCCGGTTCGCGAACGGCACCACCACCGCCCGCCCCGCGAACGTCGTCGTCAACGGCTCGACGGCCACGACGGCGTCGTTCGAGGGGACCGGCACCTGGACGGGCTGGACGACGAAGACGCTGACGGTGCCGGTGGTGTCGGGCAGCAACACCATCCGGCTCAACCCGACCACCTCCGCCGGCCTGCCGAACGTCGACTACCTCGACGCCACCGTGCCGGACGGCGGCACCACCCCACCCCCGTCGGCCTCCGCGCTGTACGTCGCGCCGAACGGCACCGACAGCGCGGCCGGGACGAGCTCGGCCCCGACCACCCTCACCTCGGCGATCAGCCGTATCTCCGCCGGCGGCACGATCTACATGCGCGGCGGCACGTACAACTACTCCTCGACGGTCACCATCCCGGTCGGCAACAACGGCACTTCCAGTGCCCGTACGAAGCTGTCCGCCTACCCGGGCGAGACGCCGGTGCTCAACTTCTCGGCGCAGAGCGAGAGTTCGTCGAACCGCGGGCTGCAGGTGATGGGATCGTACTGGCACGTCTACGGCCTCGTCGTCGAGCGGGCCGGTGACAACGGCATCTTCGTCGGCGGCAGCAACAACGTCTTCGAACGCACGGTGACCCGCTTCAACCGTGACACGGGGTTGCAGCTCGGGCGGATCTCCTCCACCACCCCGACCAGCCAGTGGCCGTCCAACAACCTCATCCTCAGCGCCGAGTCGCACGACAACGCCGACTCCGACGGCGAGGACGCCGACGGCTTCGCCGCCAAGCTCACCGTCGGCCCCGGCAATGTCTTCCGCTACGCCGTCGCGCACAACAACATCGACGACGGCTGGGACCTCTACACCTACTCCGACTACGACCCCATCGGCGCGGTGACCATCGAGGACTCCCTCTCCTACGAGAACGGCACCCTCAGCGACGGCTCACAGGCCGGCAACGGCGACCGCAACGGCTACAAGCTCGGCGGCGAGGACGTCCCGATCAACCACGTCGTCCGGCGCAGCATCGCCTACGACAACGGCAAGCACGGGTTCACCTACAACAGCAACCCCGGCTCGATGACGATCTCGAACAACGTCAGCATCGACAACACCGAGCGGAACTTCAACTTCGACGCCGGTACGTCGGTGTTCCGCGACAACACCTCCTGCCGCAGCGGCAGCGGTACGAACGACCGGATCGTCGGCAACTCGGACAGCTCCAACCAGTTCTGGTCCGGCACGAACGGCTCCCGGTGCGCCTCGTACTCCGGCGCGCTGGGGTGGTCCTTCGCCTCGGACGGGAAGCTGGTGGTGACGTTCGGGGGTGCGTCGGTGACGCCGTAACCGCTCCCCTGGCCCATGGCCGGGAACCCCCGGGACCACGAGACCCGGGGGTTCTCCATTTCTCCAGGGGGACGGACGCCCCCGCCCCGGCCGCGAGGATGCGGCGGCCGGGGCGGGGGCGTCGTGAAGGGGACGGTCGGTGTTACGACGTGACCGGTGGCGTCACGACGTCGTCGTGGTCGTCACGTCCGTCAGCTTCCAGCGCTGGTTCGTGCCCGAGTTCGGGGTCCAGACGCCCACGCCGGCGCCCTCGTTGGTGGACTGGCCGTAGACGTCGGGGAGTTGGCCGGTGGCGGCGTTGACGAGGGTCCAGGTGGTGTCGCCGGTGGTGGAGAGGATCCACTGGGCGGCGGTGTCGGGGCGGCCCTCGGCGGGCTCGGCGACGAGGGCGCCGTCTCGGATGGCGATGCGCTTGTCGCTCGCGGCGTCGGTGAGGACGTACCGCGTGCGGTTGTCGACCGTGCGGCCGACGCGGTCCAGCTGCCACTGCGTACCGCCGTTGGCGGCGGACTTGATGACGAGACTCTTGCCGTCGGCGCCGACGCTGAGGTCCTTGCCGCTCTGGACGCCGGTCAGGCGGTAGGTGTGGTCGTCCTGCAGTTCGGCCGCGTTCTTGTTGACGCCGGAGACGCCCTTGACGAGGAAGGTCGTCACGGACTGGGCGGGCACGGTGATCGTGGCCTGCTTGCCGGTGACCCGGACCGGCTTCTGCTTGACGAGCTTGCCGTCGGCGCTGGTCACCACCGGGGTGACGGTGGCACGGGACGAGACCTTGCCGAACTTCGACAGGTCCAGGGTGACATCGCGCGCGGCCGTGGTGCTGTTGATGTGGACGACCGTCGCCTTGTCGCCCTTCTTGGAGACCGCCGCCGTGCTGGAGGTGTCGTCGGTCTTGATCAGCCGGTCGCCGGGCTTGATGTAGTGGGTGAAGTTACGGGCGGTGTCGAACTTGGTGTTCGTGTAGATGGGGCACGATTCGAGGGTGTCCTCGTCCGTGCAGCTGAAGGGGAGCTGGATCTCGCCCCAGTTGCCGCCCTTGGCGGACTCGCCGCCCGGCTTCATGTTGTCGTAGTCCTCGACGGGCTGCCAGAACACCCAGGCGCTGGGCTCCAGTTCACGCAGGTCGTCGACCATGCGCTGGGCGAGGCCCAGGCCGGGACGCATGTCGGTGAAGCTCTGGCCGTCGCCCCAGTCGCCCTCGACCTCGCTCATCCACAGCGGCTTGTCGGCGGCCTTGGCGAGGTCGCGGACGCTGGTGCGCTGGCCGGTGCCGTAGGTGTGGACGTTCATCTGGCCGACGAGGTCGCGGACCTCCTGCGGGTAGGAGTTCCAGTTGGTGGCGAAGGTGCCGGGGTTGGTCTCGTCCATCGCGGAGATCTCCGCGTGCGTACGGGACTTCTCCAGGGCCGGGCCGAGCGCCTTGATCACCTTCTGCTGGAGCTCGGGGCCCATGTGGGCGCCCTCCTGACGGCCGCCGGTCGGCTGGCCGTCCGCGCCGAGCTTGGTGCCCCAGTAGTTGGTGTTCGGCTCGTTGAACGGGTCCAGGGTGTCGACCTTGATGCCGTGCGCCTTCTCCAGCCGCTCGGTGGCGCCCACCAGATAGGCGGCGAAGTCGTCGACGGACTCCTCCTTGAGCTGGTCCTTCGAGGAGTCGAAGCCGCCCGAGACATAACCGCTGACCGTCATGAACCACGGCGGGGAGTTGCTGAACGTCTCCCAGTGGTCGATGTCGTCCTTGACGTGGTCCACCCACCAGCGCTGGGTGGCGTCGGCGTTCTTGTTCCAGTCCTTCTTGTCGTCGGCGCTCCACCAGTCGACGTCCTCGCGGGTGGTGCCCGCCGGCGCTTTCCACCAGCCCTCGACCGCACCGCCGGCGCGCAGATAGTCCTTGACGTCCGGGGCGTTGCCGCCGCCGATGTTGTAGCGGGCGATGTTGAGGTTGAGGCCGTCCTCACCGAAGACCAGGTCGGCGAGCTTCTCCCGTATCTCGTCCGGGTAGTCGCCGGTGGCGTTGGCGAACCACACCAGGCTGGTGCCCCAGCCCTCGAACTTCTCCGCCTTGTACGACGGGTCCGGCCGGACGGTGACCGAGGCGTTCGCGGCGGCCGTCTCGGCGTACGCGACCGGCAGGGAGGTGGTGGCCATGACGGTCCCGGTCGCGAGGGCGGTGACGCCGATGGCCCCCAGGAGCCGTCTGAAGCGGGTGCGGTGTGCCATCTCGAGTACTCCAACTCTTCCGCGTGCCGCGCGTCCCGGCGGGGCACGAGAGATCGGGGTCCGCGTGGTGCGGTTCAGTGCCTTTTTGCTGCTCTTTGGTGCGTTCTCGTATGGTCTGGCGCTGGCTTGGGGCCGTAATGTTTACGTAAACATCCCCAGTCGCGATGTCTACACTGCCCGAATCTCGGCGGTCAAGGAGTCGTTCCTTGTCGATTACGACCGTTCCTGATCGGGAGTCACGTCGGGACCGGAGAAACCGCCGGGCAGGCGCCCAGGTGACTGCCGGGAAATCAGGGGGACCGGGTGGACAGAGCCGACGGTGAGGGTGAGGCGGCGAGAGCGGGGCGTACGGGTATGGAGCAGGCGGAAGTGAACCGGGCCGGCGGCGGTCGTACGAGAGGACGCGCCGCGCGTCCCAGGCAGGGGCCCTCCATGGGTGATGTCGCTCGGCTTGCCGGGGTTTCCTCGCAGACGGTCTCTCGTGTCTCCAACGGTTTCGCGGGGGTGAGCGAGGAGACCCGGCGGCTGGTGCTGGCGGCGATGCGGGAGCTGGGCTACCGGCCCAACAGCGCCGCACGCGCGCTGCGCCGCGGGGAGTTCCGCACCCTCGGCGTGATCACCTTCTCCCTCTCCACCATGGGCAACATCCGCACCCTCGACGCGATCGCGACCTCCGCTGCCCGCGAGGGCTACGCCGTCACCCTCCTGCCGGTCGCCGTGCCCACCCAGGACGAGGTGAACGGCGCCTTCTCCCGCCTGGGCGAACTCGCGGTGGACGCCGTCATCGTCATCCTGGAGACCCACCTGCTGGACGCGGCGACGGTCTGCCTGCCGCCCGGCGTCCCCGTCGTCGTCGCCGACTCCGACGCCGGCGACCGCTACACCGTCGTCGACACCGACCAGACAGGCGGCGCCCGCGACGCCGTACGCCATCTGCTGGACCTCGGCCACACCACCGTCTGGCACCTGGCCGGCCCCGAGGACTCCTTCGCCGCCCAACGCCGCGCCAACGCCTGGCACACCACCCTCACCGAAGCCGGATGCGTCCCGCCGCCCCCGGTCCGCGGCGACTGGTCGGCCGAGTCCGGCTACCGCGCCGGCCTGATCCTCGCCGACCACCCCGACTGCACGGCCGTCTTCGCCGCCAACGACCAGATGGCCCTCGGCCTCCTGCGCGCCCTCGACGAACGCGGCCGGAAAGTACCCGACGACATCAGCGTCATCGGCTTCGACGACATCCCCGAAGCCTCCTCCTTCCTCCCACCCCTCACCACCATCCACCAGGACTTCGCCGAAGTCGGCCGCCTCTGCGTCCAAGGCGTCCTCAGCAAAATGCGCCAGAACACCCCCGACCACGGCACGACCCCCGACCACGGGACGGCCCCGGCCCACGGCACGACCCTGGTCCCGACCCGGCTGGTACGACGGGCCAGCACGGGGGCGCCGCCGCCTCGCCGGTAGCGTCAGAAGTGGATGAGGACCTGTCGCAGGGGATGGCCGAGCGCGTCCGCGACGGCGGCCAGTTCCTCGTCGGTCAGCCATCCCCGGTTCGGATACAGGACCTCGATCCTGAACCGCGCGAATCCCATCGGCCAGTCGTAGACCAGTTCGTTGAGCGATGTCTCGGCGCCGCACCAGACGACCTCGACGCTGTCGTGCCACTGGGCGTCCAGGCCGAGACGGGCGTCGTCGTCGGGAAGCATCCCGGACAGTACGGCCGCCGCGCGATCCGCCGCGTCCCGACCGGGCTGCCAGTACGGATCGGTCGGAATCACCGTCAGGTAGTTGTCACTCATCCCCCCGCCTCCCCGTGCCCACCGGGTGCCGCTCCGTGCCGGCCCGCCGGTGAACCTATCCGGTCGGAGCGCCGGAGCGCGCGACGCGGAGTACGGCGACGGCCCTGGTGATGATGACGGTGGTGGAGGCGAGAGCCGCCGTGGCGGTGCAGATGACCAGGGCCGGCCAGGCGTAGGTGGTTTGGGCAAGGGTGCCCGAGCGGTTCATCAACAGGCCGAGGAGGGTGGCCAGTTGGGTGAGGAGGAGGATCGGGAGGGTGTGGGGGAGCAGGCGCAGGGTCACTCGCCACCATGGGCGGTGTGCCGTGCGCCGGGCCCAGCGGCGGGCGCGCAGGACGCCGGTCGTGCCCAGGGCCGTCGCCAGCAGGGTGAGGGCCGCCAGGAACCAGTCGGCCGTCATCGAGAAGGGCGCGGCCACCTCGGGGGTTCTGCCTCGGGCCAGGTCGATGAGGCCCTGGGTGAGCTGGGGGGCGTCGTCGCCGGAGATCAAGCCGGTGTTGGTGACGACGGCGATGCCGACGCGGCTGTCGGGCAGCAGGGTCGCCATGGAGTTGTGGGTGAGGAGCTGGCCCGTGTGCTGGATCTCGGGGCGGCCGTCGTCCTGCCGGTCGGCCGACCATCCCATGGCGTACTCGGTGTCCTTCGTCGCCTTCGGGGGCGTGTGCGTCAGCTCGATGGTGCGGGCGGTGACGATACGGCGGCCGGTCGCGGACACACCGCCGTTGTTCTGGACGATCAGCCACCGGGCGAGGTCCTCGGCGGTGGTGACCACGCCGTGGCTGCCCGCCGCGAACCAGCGGGGGTGGGGGCGGGAGAACGTCGTCCCGTAGGCGCGGACGTAGCCGCGTGCCCCGTCGGGCATCCGGGTCGTCATGTCGACCGACTCGGTGTCCGTCATGCCCAGGGGCTCGAAGAGTTCGGTGGACAACTGCTCGGCGAAGGGACGGCCGCCCACCACCTCGACCAGGCGCGCCGCTACGAAGTAGTTGGGGTTGTGGTAGCGGTGCCGGGTGCCCGGCGCGGTGTCCAGGTGCGCCCCGCGCATCGCCGCCACCGCCTCCTTGAGGGTGTGCGGCTGGGGGCGGGTCAGGTCCGGATAGGCCGCGTCGGCCATGCCGGAGGTCTGCGTCAGCACCTGTCGTACGGTGATGTCCCGGGCCCGCCGGTCCGCCATCGTGAACTCGGGCAGGTAGTGGTGCACCGGGCGGTCCAGGTCGACCTTGCCCGCCTCGACCAGTCGCATCACGGCGAGCGCGGTCATGGCCTTGGAGAGGGACGCCACCGGTACGCGCGTCCGTGCCGTCATGGCCTCTCCGGAGGCGGTACGGCCGTATCCCGCCGTGTGGACGACCCGGTCGCCGCTCGTTACGGCCACCACCGCGCCCGGTAGCCGGGTCTGCTCCAGGTAGTCGCGTACGAATCGGTCGATGGAGGCCGCGTTCAGGGCGGGGGCGGGGCCGGCGGCGGACAGGGGGGAAGGGGAGGGGGAAGAAGAGGCCGCCGGTACGGCGGTCGTCGCCGCGATGCCCAACGCGGCCACCGCGGCGGTGAGTCCACGGCGTAGCCCCAGTCCACGGCGTAGCCCCAGTCCACGACGTAGCCCCAGTCCACGGCGTAGCCCCAGTCCACGGCGCGGGCGCAGTTCACGGCATCCGTCGTCCCGGCCCTTGATCAACAGCTTCATGGTCATGGCGCCCAGTGCACCGGCCCGCCCCCGGCCGGCGCACTGGCGTACACGGGAGTCCGAAGGTAGTGCCCGCACTACCGACCCAAGATCTCCCGCTGGCTACTGTCGAGGAATGCGACATCGGACCGCCTGGCAGGCGCTCGGCCAGAACCCGTTGAAGGTGCTGGGCTCCAGCTGGCCCTGGCGGTCGCTGGCCTATCTGCTGTCCGGTGTGGTCTTCGGTTCCGTCATCACGGTGGTCCTCGTGCTCGTGTTGGCGGCGGGGCTTGTCGGGCTGGTGGTGTTGGTGGGGGCCGTGGTGCTGGTCGGGGTCGCGTTGTCCGGGGTCGCCGTGACCCGGATCGAGCGGTGGCGGCTGCGGCTGGTGGATCTGGACCCGGTGCCGGATCCGCACCGGGCGCCCGAGCGGCCGGGGCTCGTCGGATGGGTGCGGACGCGGCTGTGGGAGCCCGCGACCTGGCGGGAGCTGGGGTTCACCGCGGTGTCGGCGACCGCGCTGTGGTGGATGGACCTCCTCGTCCTCGTGTTCGCCCTGGGGCTCCCGGTGTCCGTGATCATGTCGCCGCTCGACGATCCCGGCGCCTGGCCCCTCGTCATCGTCGGCCTCTGTCTGCTCGCCGCCGCGCCGTACACCATCACCGCGTGGGCCGGCGCCCGGGCCGCCGTCACCCGGCTCATGCTGGCGCCGCGCGACAGCGAACTGGGGCGTGAGCTGACCGACGTACGCGCCTCCCGGGCCCGTCTCGTCGACGCCTTCGACGCGGAGCGGCGCCGGATCGAACGGGACCTGCACGACGGGGCGCAGCAACGGCTGGTCTCCCTCAACGTGCTGCTCGGCCTGGCCCGCCTCGACGCCGCCCCCGAATCGCCGCTGGCCGGTCAGCTCGCCCGGGCCCAGGAACAAGTCACGCTCGCCGTCGAGGAGTTGCGCGAACTCAGCCGTGGGGTCCACCCCAAGGCCCTCACCGACCAGGGGCTGGAGGCGGCGGTCGAGAACCTCGCGGCCCGTTCCGCCCTGCCCGTCACGGTCGACATCAGCCTGCCGCACCGTATGCCCGTCTCCGTGGAGACCACGGCGTACTTCGTGATCGCCGAGGCACTGACCAACGCCGTCAAGCACAGCCGGGCGGACCGCGTGGAGGTACACGCCCGCCTGCACACCGACGTCCTCACCCTGACGGTCACGGACAACGGCATCGGCGGCGCGGAGCGACGGACAGGCGCCGACCCTCATGCCGACCCCGCCCCCGAGACAGGCGCCCTCACCGGCCCCGGTACCGGCGGTACCGGTCTGGTCGGTCTCGCCGATCGTGTCGCCGCCGCTGATGGGCGGCTGCGGCTGTCCAGCCCGCCCGGTGGGCCCACCTTCCTGCACGTGGAGTTGCCGTGCCGTTGACCGTCGTACTCGCCGAGGACTCACCGCTGATGCGGGACGGCCTCGTCGGCGTGCTCACCCGCTTCGGGCACCGGGTGCTCGCCGCCGTCGGTGACGCGGACGCCCTGATCGGCGCCGTCCGGGAGCACGAGCCCGACATCGTCGTCACCGACGTCCGTATGCCGCCGGACAACACCGACGACGGTCTGCGCGCCGCCGTCGCCCTGCGCGAGGAGCGGCCCACCCTGCCGGTCCTCGTCCTCAGCCAGTACATCGAGCAGTCCTACGCCGCCCATCTGCTCGACCTCGGCAGCGACACCGGCGTCGGCTACCTCCTCAAGGACCGCGTCAGCGCGGTCGGCGAGTTCGTGGACGCGGTCGTCCAGGTCGCCGCCGGCGCGACGGTCGTGGACCCCGAGGTGGTCCGCCAGCTCCTCAACCGCCGCCGCGACCCCCTGGAACGCCTCACCCCGCGCGAACGCGAGGTCCTCGCCCTCATGGCCGAGGGCCGCGCCAACGCCGAGATCGCCCGCGAGCTGTACGTCACCGAGGCGGCCGTCAACAAACACGTCGGCAACATCCTCCAGAAACTCGACCTCCACCTCGACGGCCAGGGCCACCGCCGGGTCCTCGCCGTCCTGACGTACCTGCGCGCATGACCGACCTTCTTCAAATTTGAAGCAAGCGGTAGAGTTGAGAATCGTAGAGCTTCAAATTTGAAGCACGCCGCAAGTATCCCCCTCCCCGGGAGGCACCGCATGCCCAGTTCCCACGCCCGCGTCACCACCGACGCCGCCCCGCGCTACTCCAAACAGTTCGCCTCGCACTTCGGCCGGAAGATCCCGGTCGAGGACACCCCCGACGGCGGCCACCACCTCACCTTCGACAGGACCGACGTCGTACTCCACCCCACCGACGACCACCTCCTCATCCAGGTCACCGCCCCCGACGCCGCGACCCTCACCACCATCCAGGGCGTCGTCTCCAGCCACCTGGAACGCTTCGGCCGCCGCAACGAACTGACGGTCACCTGGGAAGAGGCCACCGGGGACGCGCCCTCAACGTGACACGACGGCCCGCAGGCACTCCGGCGTGAGGTCCGCGAGGGTCGGGTAGCCGTCGACGGCCATGATGAGGTCCGCCTCGGCGAGGACGGAGCGGAGGACGTGGACGGCGCCGTCGGTGCCGCCGAGGGCGAGGCCGTAGACGTACGGGCGCCCGATGCCGACGGCGGTGGCGCCCAGGGCGATGGCCTTGACGACGTCCGCGCCGGTGCGGACGCCGGAGTCGAACAACACCGGCAGACCGTCCGCGGCGGCGACGACATCGGGCAGGCAGTCCAGCGCGGGCAGACCGCCGTTGGCCTGCCGTCCGCCGTGGTTGGAGCAGTAGACGCCGTCCACGCCATGGTCCTTGGCGCGGCGGACGTCCTCGGGGTGGCAGATCCCCTTGAGGATCAGCGGCAGGTCCGTCAGCGAGCGCAGCCAGGGCAGGTCGTCCCAGGTGAGGGGGTTCGAGAAGATCTGGGTCCAGTGCAGGATCGCGGCGCCCGGGTCCTCCTCCGGGGGCGCGGTGAGCCGGGCGCGGAAGACCGGGTCGGAGAAGTAGTTGGCCAGGCAGTGGCCGCGCAGCTGGGGGAAGTTGCTGACGGCGAGGTCGCGCGGGCGCCACCCGGCGACCCAGGTGTCCAGAGTGACCACGATCCCCTTGAAACCGGCCGCCTCGGCCCGCTTCACCAGACTCTCCGCCATCTCACGGTCGTTGGGCGTGTAGAGCTGGAACAGGCCGGGGGTGTCGCCGAGTTCGGGGACCACCTGCTCCATCGGATCGACGGTCAGGGTGGAGGCGACCATCGGTACGCCGGTACGCGCGGCGGCCCGAGCCGTGGCGAGATCACCGTGGCCGTCCTGGGTGCACAGCCCGAGCACCCCGACCGGGGCCATGAACAGCGGCGACGGCAGCCGCATGCCGAACAGCTCCACGGAGAGGTCCCGCCGCGCCGCCCCGACGAGCATGCGCGGCACCAGCCCCCACTTCTCGAACGCGGCCACATTGAGCCGCTGCGTGTGCTCGTTCCCCGCCCCACCCGCCACATACCCACCCACCGAGGTCGGCAGCGCCCCCAGCGCCAGCGCCTCCAACTCGTCGTACGCCATCGGAAAACGCGGCACGACCCCCCGCAGCCCATCGAAGTAGATCTCGTTCTGGTAGTCGCCGAACGCCATGACCACTCCACTCCCTCCTGAAGCCCAACCGATTCAAGTGCAGGGTGACGCGGAAGGCGGGGCGGCGCCACGATGGGCCATGGCTTTCTCACGAAGAGGCCGGGCGCCTCGGGGGGATGCGCCCGGCCAGGGTGGTGGCTTCGGGGTGTGCCGTCTCCGGCCGGTGATTCCTCAGTCGGCGATCTCCCAGTCGGTGACTTCTCAGCCGGCGATGTCGAAGGTGGCGGCCCGGGGAACGAACGTCCTGTCGCCGTCCTTGGCCGTGGCCAGCGCCGAGACGTACCAGGTGCCCCGGGCCAGTTCGGCCGCGTCCGCCTTCGTGACCGTGAGCGTGTAGGTGCAGCGGGAGGTCTCGTCCGAGGTGCTCACGCACTCGGCGTTCTCCACCAGTTCGAGCTCCGTCTCGGTCGGGTCGAGCTTGGAGCTCGCCGGCCAGGCGATGACCTTGAGGTCCAGGACACCGGAGTTGTCGCGCACGTCCGTGGTGAAGGTGAGCGAACCGGCCTTGTCGCCGGTCGGGGCGACATAGCGGGCCGAGGTCTTCTCCAGGGTCGGTTCGGCGGTGGAGGAGGCGATGGCGATACCACCGGCGGCGACGCCACCGAGAGCGAGAACACCGATGAGCGAGGAGATGAGAACGCGCTTGGACATGGGAGATCCCCCTGAATTCGTGTGGGTGGCGGGCGCGTTGCGCCTGCGGAACGGAAAAGAAAAGCGGCTGAAAGCGATGCCCGGAAAGGCGTGGAGATGCTGCTTCTGAATTCTTTTTTGGAGCCGTTCACCGATCGCTTTCTGATGTATTCGAGACTATGGCCCGGGGCAGGGGCCGGTCCTCGGGCCGTCGGATGATTGCCGCGTCGAACCAGAGGTAGAGAGCGCTTCGCCGGTCGTCCACCCGCCGCCATCGCCGTAGCCCCGGATCGCCGTGCCGCCATAGCCGCCGGATCGCCGTGCCACCGCAGTCGCCGCAGTCGCCGCAGTCGCCGTAGGCCTTATGGCCGATCCGGCCCGCCCCCCGCCCGGCGAACGGTGACCGTTCGGCCGAGGTGGGCGCCCCCGATCCGCCGCGAGATTGGGAGTCGGCCCCCGCAGGCCCCCCTTTCTCAGGAGTACGCCGATGCCGCCCGTGTCCTCTCCCACCGCGCCGCCCCCACCGTCGCCGACGTCACCGCGTACCCGTACCCGTACCCGTGCCGGTGCCGTGGCGGCGCCCCGCCGGGTCGGCGCGGACCGGTGGGACCGCCTGCACGGGCGCGCCTGGCTGTACTGGCTGGGCTGCGCGGTGTTCGCGCTGCTGCTGGCGCTGACCACGACACTCACCCCGCATCGGATCTGGGGCGTCTGCGCGGCCCTCGGGTACGCCGTCGCGGCCGTGTGCGCCCGCCGGACACCGCGACCCTGGGGCCGGGCGGGACTGCCGGCGGCGGTGGCCGGCTCGGTCGTGCTTCCGCTGGTGGTGCTGATCGGGCTGGGCGCCGCCCAGTCGGAGGTCCACGTCGTCGAGCACTCCGGCACCCTGTTGCTCCACTCCGGCAGCCCGTACGAGCCCCACCCGCTCGACGTCGACGACTACAACCCGTACCTCCCCGGCATGGCCCTCCTCGGCCTCCCCCACGCCCTCTTCGGCGACACCCCGCTCGCGGACGCCCGCCTGTGGTTCGCGGCGGTGTTCCTGACCTGCATGTACGCCGCCCCCCGAGGGATCGCGGACGTACGTTTCGCACGGGCGGCCGGAGCGGCGCGGCCGTACCCCCTGGCGTGGCCCGTCGGAGCCCGGTCGGCGCGACCGGCGCGACCGGTCGACGCCGTGCTGCTCCTCGCGGCCTTCCCGGCGGTCGCGCTGCCGTTGGCCGTCGGCGGGGTCGATCTGCCGGTGATCGGGCTGATGTGTCTGGGGCCGGCGTTGGCCGGCCGGGGCGGTTCCGGTACGGCGGCGGGGCTGGCGATGGGGGCCGCGGCGGCGTTGAAGTGGACGGCCTGGCCGCTGTTGCCGGTGGGGTTGGCGCTGCTGGCGGTGACGGCGGGGCGCCGTGCCGCCGTACGGGCCGGGGTGGTTGCCATGGCCGTGGCCGGGGTGGCCGTGCTGCCGGCGATCTTCGCGAACCCGCACGCCTTCGTCGAGCACGTGGTGCTCTTCCCGCTGGGCGAGGCCGGGGTCGAGTCGCCCGCGACCAGCCCGCTGCCGGGGTATCTGCTGGCGACCTACGTCCCCGGCGGCTCGGCCCTCGCGACGGGCGCCCTCGTGGTCGCCGCCGTCGCCGTGGCGGCGTCACTCGTGGCCCGCCCGCCCCGGACCGTCCTCGCGGCGGCCGACCGACTGGCCATCGGCCTCGGCCTCGCCATGTGTCTGATGCCGGCCACCCGCTTCGGCTACCTCGCCTATCCGCTGGTCCTGGCCCTCTGGTTCCGCGCGGCTCCGGCGTTCGGCGGCCGACCGCTGTCCCGCTCGTAAAAGCCGTGACCCGACCGTGAAAGCCGCAAAAAGAGAAGGGCAAGGAGGTCGTCAACTCCTTGCCGTACTCAAGGTATAGCGCACGGGGGGTCTTGCGGCAAGGCCCCGGTCGTCCCGCAGAATCACCCGCCGAAGCACGGACCCGCGGAAAACGGGGACGGAAATGAACGGGGACGGAAATGGGGGAGCGAGCCATGACGATCGACGTGATCATTGCCGGTGGCGGACCGACCGGGATGATGCTGGCCTGCGAGCTGCGACTGGCCGGAGTACGAGCCGTGGTGCTGGAGAAGTTGGCGGAGCCGACCAGGCAGCCCCGGGGACGAGGGTTCCACGCGCGCACCGTCGAGGTGATGGACATGCGCGGACTGCTCGACCAGTGCCTCGCGGCCGGCGAGCGGTTCCAGGTCGGCGGTTTCTTCGCCGGCTTCATGAAGCCGTGGCCGGACGGGCTGGACACCGCGCACCCGTACAGCATCGCCGTCCCGCAGGCGGCCACCGAACGCCTGCTGAACGAGCGCGCCACCGAACTCGGCGCCGAGATCCGGCGCGGGACCGAGCTGGTGGGACTGAGCCAGGACGACGAGGGGGTGAGCGTCGAACTGGCCGACGGCACCCGGCTGCACTCGCGCTACCTCGTCGGCTGCGACGGCGGGCGCAGCACCGTGCGCAAGCTGCTCGGCGTCGGCTTCCCCGGCGAACCCGCCACGGCCGAGACGCTGCTGGGCGAGATGGCGGTGGCCGAGGACCCGGAGAAGGTGGCCGCGATCGTGGCCGAGGTGCGCAGGACCCACGTACGGTTCGGCATCGACGCCGCCGACGAGGAGGGGATGTACCGCGTCATCGTGCCTGCCGACGGGCTGGCCGAGGACCGGGGGACCGCGCCGTCCTTCGAGGAGTTCAAGCGGCAGTTGCGGGCGTTCGCCGGCACCGACTTCGGCGTGCACTCGCCGCGCTGGCTGTCCCGGTTCGGCGACGCCACCCGGCAGGCCGAGCGCTACCGGGTCGGCCGGGTGCTGCTGGCCGGCGACGCGGCGCACATCCATCCGCCGGCCGGCGGACAGGGGCTCGGCCTCGGCCTCCAGGACGCCTTCAACCTCGGCTGGAAACTGGCCGCCGAGGTGAACGGCTGGGCACCGGAAGGCCTGCTGGACAGCTACCACGCCGAACGGCACCCGGTGGGCGCCCGCGTGCTCGCCGTCGCCCGTGCGCAGATGGTGCTGATGCGCACCGATGATCCGGGCGCGACGGCGTTGCGGGGACTGTTCGCGGAGCTCATGGACCTGGACGACGTGAACCGGTACGTGACCGAGACCATCATCGGTACCGGCATCCGCTACGACTTCGGCGAGGGCCACCCCCTCCTCGGCCGCCGTATGCCGGACATACACCTGAAGCAGGGCCGCCTCTACGAGCTGATGCGCCACGGCCGGGGCCTGCTGCTCGACCGCACCGACGGCCGCCTCTCGGTGTCGTCCTGGACCGCCCGCGTCGACCACGTCGCCGACCCCGACGCGACCCTGGACGCCCCGGCGGTCCTGCTGCGGCCGGACGGCCATGTGGCGTGGGTCGGTGAGGACCAGAAGGACCTCCTCACCCAACTGCCGAGGTGGTTCGGCACGGCGGCCGACTGAACACCCCCCTCCGCGACTTCGGCTAGTGCTGTGACCGCATAGATTCGCCGGGTTGGCCAGGCTGCGGGTGCGACGGGGCGTCCGCCCCAGTGGATGCCCTTTTCGCTGCGGATGCAAGCGCGTTCCTCGCGTTGAGCGGTGAGGACATCGGAGTGGTGGGCGTTGCGCCGGCGCAGGTAGCAGTGGGTGAACTGCCTCAGCGGTTTGTCTCGTCGGGGCGTGTCCGCTTCGGGAAGAGGCCCAGCACGGTCGGCTGTTGATGTCGGCATCGTCAAGTGGTGAGTTCATGGAGGGGTAGGTTCTGGTGTCGTCTTCGAAGCGGGTCGCGTCGGTCACGGGTGTGCAGCTTCCGATCTGCAGTACCTGCGGCGTGCAGTACGGGGCGCCGCGGGCTGATTGCCCGATCTGCCTGGACGAGCGGCAGTACGTCGGTTGGGATGGCCAACAGTGGACGACGCTGGCCGAGTTGCGCGCCAGTGGCCGTCGCGGTCGGCTCGATGAGGAGGGCCCCGGTGTGATCGGGGTTGGTGCGGTGCCGTCGGTGGCCGTCGGCCAGCGCGCGCTGCTGATCCGCTCACCGTCCGGCAATGTGCTGTGGGACTGCGTGGGCTACCTCGATGACGACCTTGCCGGCGAAATTGAGGATCTGGGTGGGATCAGCGCGATAGCCGTCAGCCATCCGCACTTCTACGGCGTGATGGCCGAGTGGGGCCGGGTCTTCGACGTTCCGGTGTATGTCCATGCTGCGGACCGTGACTGGGTGGGGCGGCCCGATCCGGTGATCGAGTACTGGACGGGCGACACCCACCAGATCGCGCCTGGCATGACGCTGATCAACGCAGGCACGCACTTCGCCGGAGGCACCGTGCTGCACTGGGCTGACGACCCGGAGAGGCGCGGCGCGCTGTTCAGCGGCGACATCTTCATGGTGGTGATGGACCGGCGGTGGGTCAGCTTCATGTACAGCATCCCCAACTTCATTCCGGAGCGACCGAGCACCATCCGCCGCGCGCTTGCGCTGGTCGAGCCTTTCGCCTTCGAACGCATCTACGGGGCGTTCTGGGGACGCGTCGTCAGCGCCGACGGGGCGGCCGCGGTCCAACGTTCCGCGGAACGGTACCTGCGCTTCGTGCTGGAAGACGGCTCGTAGCGGAGCCGGGTCACATGGGTGCGTGGTCAGGGGGCGGCGCCGATCGCCCGCAGACGTCGTCGGCTGGCGCTGTGACCGTATAGGTTCACCGGGTTAAATCAAGCTGCGATGTTGAGTGGGCGTCCACCCCAGCGGATGCCCTTCTCGCTTCGGATGCGGGCGCGTTCCTTGCGTTCGGCGGCCAGGACGTCGCGGTGGCGGGCGTTGACGTTGCGCCAGCGCAGGTAGGCGTGCAGGGCCCGGGTCTGCACGGTGTGGTTGGGGTGGTTGGGGTGGTTGGAGTTGGCGATGGTGAACTGCCTCAGCGGTCCGAAGCGCGCCTCGATGGGGTTGGCCCACGAGGCGTAGGTGGGGGTGAGGCACAGCTCGACCTTGTGCTTCTTCGCCCAGCGGCGGATGTCGCTGCCCTTGTGGGCGGACAGGTTGTCCAGGATCACGTAGATCGGTGCGCCGTCGGGCCGGGCGGCGCGGATCGACTTCAGCGCGGCCAGCGTGTTCGCGGTGCCCTTCCTGCGGCGGTTGACGCCCCACAAGCGGTCGTCGCCGACGGAGTAGCAGCCGTGGAAGTAGCGCACCCCGTGGGTGCGGTGGTAGGCGGCGGGCACCCGGTCAGGATGTTTCTGGCGGGCCCAGCCGGAGCCTGCGGTGGGCCGGATCCCGAGCGGGCCAAACTCGTCGAAGGCGAAGACCCGGTCCGGGAAACGATCCACCACTTCTTCAATCCGGTCCAGCTTCGCCTCTCGCTCGGGGTCCGGGGACTCCTTCCATGTCTTGGTGCGCTGGAAGGTGATGCCGCGGCGGGCGAGCAGGCAGCGTAATGCTTCGCGGCCGATACGGATGACCCGGCCGTGGACTTTCCGCAGGTAGGCGGCAAGCTTGCGTAGTGACCAGCGAGTGAAGGGCTGGCCGAGCTTGACCGGTCGGGTGATGGCCGTCTGGATGACGAAGTCCTCGTCGTCAGGGCTGAGTTGGCGGGGACGGCCTCCCGCCCACAGAGGGTCCAGGCAGGCCAGGCCGATCTCGTTGAAGCGGTGGATCACATCGCGGACAGTGTCCTCGTCGGCCTGCACCAGCTGGGCGATCACCGGCACCCGGTTCCCGCCGGCCGAGGCCAGCAGCATCATCGCGCGCCGGTATCGCACCGAACTCGCCGCCTTCGTACCGCCGTTGCACGCCGCGCTCGAAGAATGCGTCGGCATCATGGCGGCGGACAGGGAGTGACGGCGTAGCGGCATTCCGCCATAGGACATGCGGTGGTGCCGTGGTGTGCCCAGGGCACCACCCTGGGCACACCCCACCGAACGGCCTTCTGGGAGGTGCTGGACGGTTTTCCCGGGTTGCTGTCCGCCACTCACCGTCCCGCGCGGATGCACGCATCGTTTCGGCGGGACGTGTACGAAGGCTGTTCGGCGGGTGGGATCTCCACGGCGAGAGCGCTGAGGTGGCCGAGATGACAAAACACACTGTCAGCGAGAGCGTCTACTCTGCTCCGCATGTCGCTTCACAACACAACCGTCACGGTTCGAGCCGCCGACGACAGGGATGCCGCCCCGAACGGGTGCCGGGACTCGGGCAGTGGTCCTCGGCGGGAGCAGCGGCATCGATCGTGCAGGGGATGAAACCGGCTTTGCCCAGTCGCCCGTTCCGTGTTCTCCCACTCGATAGGTTCATCCCATGCCCGGCCGCCTCTTGGAACTCCACGTCGAGAACTTCCGCAGTCTGCGCGATGTGACCATCCCGCTCGGCCCGCTGACCGTGCTTGTGGGGCCCAACGGGGTCGGCAAGTCCAATGTGCTGAAGGTCTTCGACTTCCTCGCCGCGATGATCCGCACCGATCTGCGACCCGCGCTTGAGGAGCGGGGCGGTTTCGACGAGGTGGCCTTCTGGGGCGGCGAAAAGCCGCCGACCTCCCTCAAGATCCACCTCAAGGCCACCTGGACAACGTATGCGAGCCGCACCGCGCCGGACGAGTACTCGCTGACCATCCGCAGGCGCTCTTCTCCCAGGCCTGACAGGCCGGACTTTTACTCGCTGTCACGTCAGGAGAGTTTCCAGTTCAAGCGCACCGGCGGGCGTGGACGGCGTATCACGGTCTCCGGCGAGGAGGCCCGCGTGGTCGACCGGCGGGCCGGTCGTGAGTCCGACAGCGGCAGTTTCGGCATCCAACGACTGAGCAGTGGGCTCTCGACCTTGCCGCGACTGGGCCGTTCGGACGGAGGTGAAGAAGTCACACGTGTGGCCGAGCGTCTGTCCTCGTTCCGGGTTTTCGACGTGGACGTCGCAGCGGCACGGCAGCCCACCAGAGCTCACTCCACGCTGGCGGCCAGTCTGGAACCGCATGCCGAGAACCTGGCGGCCTTCCTGGTCCAGCTCAGCGCCGACGAGGAGCGCTGGGACCTGCTGACGGAGGACGCCCGCCGACTGCTGCCGCAACTGGAGGCCATCGAGTTCGAACAGATCGGCGGCTACGCTGATCGACTGGCTGTCGTGCTTCACGAGAAGGGGCTCCGCCGTACCACTCCGCTGGCCGATGCCTCCTTCGGGACCGTACGTCTTCTGGGGCTGCTGGCCATGCTCTACGACCCGCGTCCGCCCGCCCTCACCTGTGTCGAGGAGATCGACCACGGTCTGCACCCTCAGGCGCTCGAGCTCATCGTGGAGCGGATGCGAGAGGCATCCGAACGGACCCAGCTGATCGTGGCGACGCACTCTCCCGCCCTCGTGGACCGGCTGAAGCCGCAGGAGTTCGTTGTCTGCGACCGCGACGACAGCGGTGCCTCCATCATTCCGGCGCTGTCGGTGGACGAGGTCGAGGCCATCGTCGCGGAGACAGGTGACCAGCCACTCGGTGAACTGTGGTTCTCCGGTGTACTCGGCGGAGACCTGACAGGGGACGACCTGTGAGTCGGAGGAGCACGGCGAAGGCTCCCGGTAAGGGGATTGTCGTTCTTGCCGGAGAAAGCTCCAACGATCGCCGCATCCTGGCCTCCTTCATCAAGGCTGTTCACCCGGATCTCGCGTCCGCCGTTCTCCTCACCGAGATCACCGATCCGGTCCGGCTGCGGAAGAAGACCGATGCCGAACTGGCCACGGCTGCGGGCATTCTGATGAACAAGGCGCGTGGTAAAGCCAAGCTGAAGAACGGCGACCTCGTGGGCATTGCAGTCCACGAGGACATGGACGCCTGCCCCGGACCCGCTTATGACAGCGCTCGTCGAGCTGTGTCCTCGGCTCTCGCCAAGGCGGCCGGGGCCTGCGAGTCGGTCTACGCCCTGGCGGCGGCCGAGTCCGAGGCCTGGCTGTTGCTCTTTCCCGACGCGTTTACCCTCCACAGGCCGTCCTGGAAGGTGCCCGCCTCATGGCAGGGCAAGGATACGGGGCGAAGGAGGACACCCAAGGAAGATCTTGAAGCCGAATTCGGCAGCCCGCGCTTCCGGGAGAGCGACGGGCCGGAGATAGCCGCCAAGGCCCTGGCC
This sequence comes from Streptomyces ipomoeae 91-03, assembly GCF_000317595.1. Lineage (GTDB taxonomy): Bacteria > Actinomycetota > Actinomycetes > Streptomycetales > Streptomycetaceae > Streptomyces > Streptomyces ipomoeae. Next base: position 42,124 of record NZ_AEJC01000440.1, read on the forward strand.
CAGGGCCTGCTCACCCAGCCCAGGGGTTCCAACCGGTCCTACAGCGAATTCGTCTTGGATCTGTCCAAATGGCCGGTTCCTCGCCGTATAGGGCGTTGAGCCAGACGGGGTGCAGTAGCCGCACGAGGTGATCTGCCACGACGCTGTCCGGCGTACGACGTTCTCCGAGTGGTTGCAGGACCTCATGGGGCCGCAATGCGGAAGCAGTACCCGAGCGCCGAACTCATCGCCATGCTGGTCGAGATGGTGAAGGAAGTCATGGGCGATGCCCGCCGTGGCGAGAGGTTCAATCCGCTGCTGGACTGGCGCGAGCTTGCCTTCTACGACGTGGTGGCCAACCACGGTACGGCGAAGGCGCTGATGGGCGACGGATTGTTGGCTGGGCATACGACATCCGAAACGCCGCGGCCACTCCCTGGCTGGTGACGGACAGTTCCGGCAATCGCCGCCGCGCATTGCCAAGGCGCGCGGACAGACGCGCGACCGGCCACGCGGCGCGGTGCGCGAGCCGAGCCCCGGACAGCCTCAGCGCCAGCGGCAGTCCCCCGCACAACTGGACGATCCGCGCAACGGCCTCCGGCTGATCGGCCGCCCTGTCGGTGCCCACGATGCGGGTGAAGAACGCCGTGGCTTCCTCATCGGCCAACACCGCCAGGGACAGAGGCCGGACCGCGGCCAGACCGGCCGGTCTGAGCCTGCTGGTCACGATCATCATCCCGGGACCGGTTGGCAGCAGCGGAGTCACCTGCTGCTCGTTGACGGCGTGTCCAGAATCACCAGCAGCCGCAGGGACGTCGCCTGCACTCGCCCGGGGTGAGAGGGGCAACCCCGGCGGGCGACGCCGACGTGGCGGGCGTCCCGGCAGGGGCAGTTCAGGTGCCCCACCGCCACCGGCCGTACCTCACGTCACGGTTACGGATCCCTCAACCTCTGGTGGCGGCGAGGTGAGGCGGCGACCATGAAGGCATGACTCTCGCGCAGCGTGCCCTGCGACAACTGGAGACCTGGCCCGATCTCACGGCGGGCCCGGCCAGTTGTGGCACCGGTCGGGCGTTGCGGTCCCGGCAGCACGAGATCGTGCACTTCCATCTGGACCATGACGTGGATCTCCATCTCACCCCGGCCCTCATCCGGCGCATGGCGGCGGACCTCGGCGAGTCGTCCGCCGTCCGCCTGGTGCCGGGCTCCCGCTGGGTGACCGTCCACCTCGACTGCGAGACCGACGTCGACCTGCTGCTGAGCCTGGTGAGCGTGGCCCTGAAGGCCCACCAGGCGCACCCGGCCCCCCAGGGCCCGCGCCGGTTGTCGCGGTCGACCGCCGACACGGCGCCCGCGGGCTGCAACTTCCGCCGGGTGACTGTGCTGCCGCGCGCCGACTGACCGCCCTCGCCGCCCGCGGGCTGCAACTTCCGCCGGGTGACTGTGCTGCCGCGCGCCGACTGACCGCCCTCGCCGCCCGCAGGGCACCTCACACCCGGTCGATGTGCACGTTCGTCGACTTCACCCGGGCCGTGGCCTCCATCCCGACCTCCAGCCCCAGTTCCTCCACGGCCTCCCGGGTGAGGAGGGAGACCAGTCGGTGGGGGCCGGCCTGGATCTCGACCTGGGCGGCGACGCCGCCGAGCTTGATCGCGGTGACGATGCCCGGGAAGGCGTTGCGGGCCGAGGTGTAGGGGGCGTCCTCGTCGGTGCTCGCGCTCTTGGCGAGCTCCACGGAGAAGGCCGCCAGGTCCTTGCCGTCGATGAGCCGCCGCCCGCCCTCGTCCCGGTGGGTCGCCACGCGCCCCGCGTCCGCCCATCGCCGTGCCGTGTCGGGGCTGACGCCGAGCAGTCGGGCCGCCTGGCCGATCGTGTATGCCTGCATGGGCGCCAAGATAGGCGGTCGGCCGGTACGGGCCGGGTCAGCTGGTGGGGTCAGCTGGTGGCGCGTGCCGCGACCAGGGCGATGTCGTCCTCCGGGGCGGCGGGGGCCAGCTCGGACAGGAGGTGGTCCAGGAGCTGGTCCGGGGTGCAGGGGCCGGCGGCCGGGATGTGGGTGAGGCGGAGCAGGGAGGTGTCGATGTCCTCGTGGCGGCGTTCGATGAGGCCGTCGGTGTAGAGCAGGAGGGTGTCGCCGGGTCCGTACGGGCAGACGACCGTCTCGAAACGGCAGCGCCCCACCCCCAGCGGTGGCCCCGGCGGCACGCGCAGCGGCGCCGCCCGGCCCCCGGGGCCGAACAGCACCGGCGGCAGATGGCCCGCGCTGGCGAGGGAGCACACGCCGCGCCCGGGGTCGGCGATCGCGATGACGCAGGTGGCGGGCCGCTCCTCGCCGGCGGTGTCGAGCAGCACGTCCAGCTCGCGCAGGATGCGGCCGGGGACGGGTTCCACGGTGGCGGCCACCCGCAGCATGGCCTGGTACCGGCTCATGGCGACCGCGGCGTCCAGTCCGTGGCCCATCACGTCCCCCACGGCGAGCAGCGTCCGCCCGTCGCCGAGCGCGACCGTCTCGTACCAGTCCCCGCCGACGAGTGCGCCCTGCCCGGCGGGCCGGTAACGGTAGGCGACCTCGACCCCGCCGCAGGGGGTGCCCGGGTCGGAGAGCAGAGCGCGCTGGAGGTGTACGACGGTGTTGTGCTCGGCGGTGTAGCGGCGGGCGTTGTCGAGGCTGATCGCGGCGCGCTGGGCGAGGTCCTGCGCCATCACGGCGTCCGTCTCGGCGAAGGGCGGGGAGCCCTGGGCCCGGATCATGTTCACCGTGCCGACGTCGTGCCCGCGCGCGCTCAACGGCACGATCATCATGGAGTGCACCCCGGCCGCGCGCAGGAGGGCCACCCGGTGAACGGTCCCGACACGCCACCCCACGGCAAAGGCGTCCTCGGCGCCCTCCTCGCCCTCCTCGGCGGAGACATCGCCTCCCTCACCGGAGACATCGCCTCCCCCCACGGGGACCTCCCGGCTGAGCCCCTCCTCCCCGGGCAGTGCGACGATCACCGGCTCGCCCGTGGCCAGGCAGCACGCCACCGACGACTCCGGCTGGTAGTCCACGTACTCCCCCAGCCGGCTCAGCGGCTGCAGCAGAGCCTCCACCTCCGGGACGATGGCCTCGGCGGCCCGCCGTAGTCGTACGAGACCGTCCCGAGCCGCCCGGACGGTGCCCGGCTCGGGCAGGACGTCCACGCCGACGCCGTCGGCGAGGTGCTCGACCAGGAAAGAGGCCAGCTCCTGGCAGGTGGTGTCCATGTCGAGGGTGGTGCCGATCCGGGTGGCGGCCTCGTCGAGGAGGGCGAGCCGTTCCCGTACGCGTTCCAGCTCCCGCCGCTGCTGGCGGTCGGCGGAGATCTCCAGGAGGACGCCGACGAGACCGAGGACCTTGCCGCCGTGTTCGAGCCGGTGGTACGCGCCGTGCCAGAAGCGGCGCTCCAGCGGGGAGTCGGCGCGGGTGTGCCCGCTGGAGACGGTCTCGCGCGGTCTGCCGTCGGCCAGCACGGTACGCAGCACCTCGTACCGCGCGTCCACATCGGGTACGACCTCGGCGACGGTCCGGCCCAGGTGCTCCTCGGCGGGCAGCCCGTTCATCCGGGCGAGGGTCGGGTTGACGTACAAATAACGCAGCTCGGTGTCCAGGACTCCCACCGCCGCGGGCGTCCCGTCCAGGATCTGCCGCAACATCTCGCGCAGCACCGGCGACGACATCTCCCAGAGCACCACACTGCCCGCCCTCCAGGCCCCCCTCACTCCCCAGCATCAGACCACGCCCCGGCCCGCCCCGCATGTGGAGGGAAGGGGGAGGGAACGGGGCCGGGCAGACGTCCGGGACCGCGCCGGCACCTCGACCGCGCCGTGACCACGCCGCGCGCCGCGCCGTGATCGCGCTGCTCGGGGGCCACTGCCTCTCCCTCGCCTGGATACTGTCACTGCTGCCGGGCCAGGGGCGGCGCGCGGCGCCCGTCCGGCTGCTCATGATCTTCGCGCCGGGGTGGGAGCCGACCGTCGCGACCGGGAGGGCGGGCGGTTGCGGATCTCCCCGCCGGCGATGGGGCCGTCGCTGTTCCTCACGATCCTGCTGTCACCGCTCGCATCGGCCGCGACCTCGGGAGAGGACGCGGCTGATGGGGGATGGGGCAGGGCTTACTCGGCTGCGCTCACCTGGACCGTGATCGTGGAGCCGTCCAGGGCCTCCCGCAGGATCTTGATCTTGGTGTTGGTGTCGGTGATCCTGACACGGGCCAGTGGGTTCGACTCGTCGTAGTACGTGTACGTGCTCAGTACGTGCTGACGTGGTCGTTGAAGGTGGAGACACCCTTCGTCGACGGGGTCTCCGTCGGCACGCCCGCCTTGTGCAGGGTGATGCCGTCCGTGCGGTACAGGCTGAACGGCGAGTCGAAGGTCTGGATCCGGTTGCGCATCTGGGTCACCTGGGCGCCGCCCCGGCGATCGCCGGGGCGGCGTGGACCTCAGCCGGTGGTGGACGGTGCCGCCGTGTCGGCGGGTCGGCGTTCGTTTCGCCAGGACGCCGCCCAGGCGAGGAGTGCGCCGAGCGCGGCGTAGGCGCCGAGGACCCACAGGGAGTGGGCGGTGGCGTGACCGGAGAAGTAGACCGTGTTGCGGACGAGGGTGGTGCCCGCCCCGGGCGGCAGGGCCTGGCCGATCGCGCTCCAGAAGGACGGCAGGAGCGGTGCCGGGTAGACGCCGCCGGAGCTCGGGTTGCCGAGGACCACGAAGAGCAGGATGACCACGCCGGTGCCGAGGAGCCCGAGCAGGGTCTGCAGGGCGAGCGCGGTGGCGGCGGAGGCGAAGACGACCAGGGCGCCGATGCCGGCCAGCGCCCAGAAGTGGCCGCTCAGCGCGTCGAACACCGGCCCGACGATGGCCGCCCCGGCGAGGCCCGACACGACCGCGTACAGCACGAGGACGCCGAGCCGGATCAGGGTGCGGTGCCGGTTGGCGGGACGCGAGCCCGCGGCCATGCCCATGATCGTCGCGGTGAGGTAGCCGCCGATCACCCAGCCGAGGACGAGGTAGAAGGACGTCATGCCGCGGCCGTCACCGGCGTTCGGGGGCCGGATGTCCTTGACGGTGATCTGCCGCTTCTGCGCGGCCTCGATCTCCTGGGCTATCTGCGTCGCGGTCTGCGACACCGAGGGTCCGCCGGCCGAGGCGACCAGCAGGGTGTCCTCGGTGCCGCTCGCGTTGTAGACGAACGCGGCGTCCGCCTTCCGCGTGAGCACCCACTGGCGGGCGGCGGCGCTGCTCGGCGCGGCCGTCGCGTCCACCGGATCCCCGTCGAGGGAGTCGAGCTGGGCGACGATCTTCGCCGACGCCTGCTGCGGGGCGGCCACCGCGACCGGGATGCGGTGCGGTGTGGGGGAGTGGAAGGCGCCGACGTACGAGACGACGAAGGCCAACTGCACGAGCAGACCGCCGAGTACGAGGCCGAAGGCACGGAAGGTGACGGCGTCCTTGAGCTCGCCGAGGAACCCGTGCGGTTTGGCGCCGGGAGCGGTCGGGGCGGTCGGAGCGGTGGGGGATGTGCCCGGGGACGGGCTGGAGGGGGAGTTCACGGCGCGCATGATCGCATGCCCGGGTAAGCGCGCTTCCGGGGGATGGGTACCTGCTGCGGCACGTATGTCGGAAGCCCGGATCGTCGACGAGCGTCACCGCTGCGGGGATGTTTGTGTGCTCAAGTATTGAGCATGAAATAAGGTGAAAGGTTGCGAAACTGGGCAAATCAACTAGACGGGGTCTTTGAAGGCGCCGCGAGCCACGCGGGGGAGAGCCCGACGAGAGCGAGATGAGCGGTCATGGAGCGGCACGGCCTCGACGACCAGGCGACAGGGCTCGGCCCGGGCGTCGGGCGTCTCGGCCCCGACATCGCGGGCGCCGGCCCGGACGCCGGAGACGAGGCGCTCACCGCCCGTGCCACGGTCGACGAACACGGCGTCGTGACCGGCTGGAGCGCCGGAGCCGAACGACTGCTCGGTTACTCGTCGCCGCAGATCCTGGGGCGCCCGGTGGTCTCGCTCCTCGCCGAGGAGCCCACGGCGAGCGGCCTCCCGGCCTTCGCGGAGCTGCCGAGCCTGTCGAGGTGGCACGGCACCCTGGTCCTCCGGCACCGTGACGGCCACCGGGTGGAGGCCAGGGTCGTGGCCCACCACAGGGGGCTGAACAGCGCGTCGGACGCGGCACCGAGCGAGGGGCAGGGCGAGGGGCAGCGCGGGGTGCCGGATGGGGCGCCGGGCGGAGCCTCGGGCCGGGTCTCGGGCCTTGCCTCAGGCAAGGCCTCAGGCGGGGCACCCGGCGACGCCACCCCGGACGCGGCACCCGGCGACGCCACCCCGGACGACTGGCTGCTCGTCTCCCCCGTGACCGGCGCCGAGCCCCTCCCCGGCGACGACGCGCTCGTCCGGCGCGGTTTCCTCGACTCCCCGTGCTGCTTGACCTCCGTCTACGACACGACGCTGCGTTTCCGCCGGTCCACCCGTTCCAGGCAGAACGCCCTGGCCCTGAGCGACGACGACCTGCGGGGGCTGCGGCTGACGGACGTACTCGACGACCCCATCGCCGAGGAGGTCGAGCGGCGGATGCGGCGGGCCCTGGAGACGGGCGAGCCGCAGTACATGGAGAACCACGCCCGCGCCCCCGGCGAGACACGCGAGCGCGCCTGGTCGGTGCATCTCTACCGGTTGGCGGACCCGGACGGCCACGTCCTGGGCGTGGCCTCCACCGGGCACGACATGACGGAGCAGTACTGGGCCCGCAAGCGGCTCCAGCTGATCGCGGAGGCCAGCACCCGTATCGGCAGCACGCTGGACGTCACGCGGACGGCGCAGGAGCTGGCGGCGGTGGCGGTTCCGGAACTCGCCGACTTCCTCAGCGTCGACCTCCTGGCTACCGTCGGCGCACCCGAGCAGCCCCTGGACACATCGGGGGCGGGCACCCCGCTCGCGCTGCGGCGCGTCGCCCACCGGTCCGTGCATCCCGGCACCCCCGAGGCGGTCGTCGCACTGGGCGAGGTGGACGAGTACCCGGAGGGCTCCCCGCCGGCGGAGAGCCTGCGGACGGGACGTGCCGTGCTGTACCAGGTGACCGAACCGGCGATCGCCGACTGGGTGGGCGAGGACCCGCTCCGGGCCGACCGCGTCCGGGAGTTCGGCTTCCACTCCGCGATGACCGTGCCCCTGTCGGCACGCGGAACCACCCTCGGCGTGGTCGTCTTCGCCCGCCACCGGAACCCGGAAGCCTTCCAGCGGGACGACCTCGTACTGGCCGAGGAACTGGCGGCCCGGGCGGCGGTCTGCATCGACAACGCCCTGCGCTACACCCGCGAACGCGGTACGGCCGTCATGCTGCAGCGCAGTCTGCTGCCGCAGAGCCTGCCCGAGCAGACCGCGGTGGAGGTCGCCTCCCGCTACCTCCCGGCCGGCGCCCGCGCCGGGGTGGGCGGCGACTGGTTCGACGTCATCCCGCTGTCCGGCTCCAGGGTCGCGCTGGTCGTGGGCGACGTCGTGGGCCACGGCCTCCACGCCTCCGCCACCATGGGCCGCCTCCGCACCGCCGTACGCACCCTCGCCGACATCGATCTGCCCCCCGACGAACTCCTCACCCACCTCGACGACCTGGTGGGCCGCCTGGCCATGGAGACGGAGACGGCGCGGGGCGCGCAGTGGGCCGCCCCGACCGCGGAGGGCGCCGGGGGAGGGGCCCGGGAAGCCGCCATGGACGGCACCGGAGACGTGGGCGCGACCTGCCTGTACGCCGTCTACGACCCGGTCTCCCGCCGGTGCACGCTCGCCCGTGCCGGGCATCCGCCGCCGGCGGTGGTGAGCCCGGACGGCACGGTGGAACTGCTCGACCTCCCGGCCGGACCCCCGCTGGGCCTCGGCGGACTGCCCTTCGAGGCGCTGGAGACCGAGCTGCCGGAGGGCAGCCTGCTCGCGCTCTACACCGACGGCCTGATCCAGTCCCGTGACGGCGACATCGACCACGGCATCTCCCGGCTCTGCCGGGCCCTCGCCGGTCCCGCGGTCTCCCTGGAGGGGCTGTGCGACACGGTCCTGGGCACGCTCCTCACCCTGCGGCCCACCGACGACGTGGCCCTGCTCATCGCCCGCACCCGGGCCCTCGACGCCGGCCGGGTCGCCACCTGGGACGTGAACCCCGAGCCGTCCGCCGTCGCCGAGGCCCGCAAGAACGTCCTCCGCCGACTGGACGACTGGGGTCTGGCCGGCGCCGCCTTCGTCACGGAACTGGTCGTCAGCGAGCTCGTCACCAACGCCATCCGCCACGCCGAGCCGCCCATCCAGCTACGGCTCATCCACGACCGGGGCCTGATCTGCGAGGTCTCGGACGCCAGCAACACCGCTCCCCACATGCGCCGCGCCCGCACCTATGACGAGGGCGGCCGTGGCCTCCTCCTGGTGGCCCAACTGACCCAGCACTGGGGCACCCGTCCCACCCCCACGGGCAAGACGATCTGGGCGGAGCAGACCCTTGCCCCGGCTCTGTGACCAGGCCTGTGGCCCAGCGCCCCCTCGGCCTCAGCCACGCGGGCAACCGGGGCCCTCAGAGGCCGAACTCGTGGGCCGGTACGCCGAGTACGGAGCATGCCTCCCGCAGCACCTGCTCCTCCGCCGGTGCGACGTACCCGTCCGCACCCGCCACCACGAACCCCGTCTGTACGACCGCTCGGGCCTCCGTGGGCTTCTTCGCGGCCTTGGCGATCTCCTGCAGGGCCTCGGCCTTGCCCTGCTGGAAGTTGAACGCCAGCTGGTCGACGTGCTTGTTGAAGCGCTGCCGCAGCTGGTCGGCGGGGAAGTTCTGCAGGACGTCGTTGTTCAGGATCAGCGACTCGACATGCTGCCGCTCGGCCGGGTCGACCTGCCCGTCGGCGGCGGCGACCAGGGCGCACATGGCCATGCTGGCGTCCCGGTAGGCGCCGCTCTTCAGCTCCGTCTTGAGGGAGGTGAGCTGGGACTTGAGCGCGCTCACCAACTGGGCCTTCGATCCGCCTCTGGACCCGGACCCCGAGTGCCCCGCACCCGGCCGGCCGAGTCCGCCGGCGCCCCGGGCCCCCTGCGCCTGCTGCTGCAGACCCTTGGCCTGGTCCTTGATCCGATCCCACATCGCCATCCGTGCCACCTCGGCTTGAGCCCATGTCGTTCCGGTCGATCCGGTCGATCCGGTCGTCCCGGCCGGCACACGCGTTCCGCGCGTCCCCCTGTGAACGCTCGCCGGACCCTTTGGAGTTCCACGGCCGGCGACGAAAGGGCGCGGGGACCATACGCCCCCGCACCCGCAAGTCGCAGTAGGACCAGGCCGGCAGGCCCGGTCAGTAGTCGTAGCAGACGCTGCCGTCGCGGTTGCAGGCCCACGGCGCGTCGGCCTGCGTGCCGGTGGAGCCGCCGGTGAAGCCGAACGCGACGATCCCGAGGGCCGTGGCGGCCGTGGCCAGCGCCGCGGTGACCCGCACGGCGAGACGCTTCTTGGTGAATCCGGTGGTCATACGGATGCCCTTTCCTCTGCGGGGTCCCCCGAGTTGCTTGAATTTTAATGTATCTAGTGGAATTTCCGACTCCGGATCCGTCAACCCCCTTTGTGGATAGTGCAGTTGTTTGGTGGAGGCGCCTTTTCGGTGGCCCCGGGTCAGCTGTGGCCGGTGGTCATGCGGCGGAGCCGAGCTGCGGCGCGGCGGGGTGGACCTGCTCGACGCGGTCGCGCTTGGTGTACATGTCCCAGTAGTGCTCGGCGAGTTCGTCCGCGTCGACGACCGTGAGCTTGACGCCGCCGGGCATCTCGGCGGTGTCGCCCCCCGGCCAGGGGGCCGGACCCGGCCTCGACGGCCTCGGCGGCCTCGCTCCCGGTGATCATGGCGGCGACGGACAGGGTTCCGGCGTAGACGCCCTTGTCGGCCAGTTCGCCGTTGAGGGAGTGGAGGTAGTTGCGGGCGGCGGACATCACCGGGCCGACGCCGCTGAGGTGCGGCATCGGCCGCACCGCCGAATAGCCGGTCGTCATCAGGAGGGCGCCGTCGCCGCGTTCGGTCATCTCCGGCAGTACGGCGCGGAACACCTCCACCGGGGTGAGCAGGAACAGTCGGGAGAGCTTCTCCAGGGTGGCCGCGTCCAGGGCGGTGGCCGGGGTGAAGGACTGGTCGCCGGCTATCGGGGCGTACTCGACGACGTCGATCCGGCCGAAATGGTCCCGGATGGCGTCCACCAGGGCGGGGGCCACCGCCGGGTTGGAGAGGTCGGCCGGGAACGCGGCGGCCTCGACGCCCTCGTCGGCGAGCCGCGCGACCAGCGCGTCCAGCCGGTCCTTGCGGCGTGCCACCAGGGCGACGCGGAAGCCTTCCCGGCCGAAGCGGCGGGCGACGGAGACACCGAGGCCGGTACCGGCCCCGAAGACGGCGATCACCTTGGACACATCGGACATGAGACTTCCCTTGCCGTGGAGGTATCTTGACCCATGGGTCAACTTCTGGGTCGACCGTAGCACGTAACTTGAACCATGGGTCAAGTTGTGGGGGGCGGAAAATGCGACCATGGATGACGCCGACATCACGACCAGGAGGAACGCCGGATGCGGGCCGACGCGCAACGCAACGCGCAGAAGCTGCGGGCAGCAGCAGCCGAGCTCTTCCATGAGCGCGGCCTCCAGGCACCCCTGAAGGAGATCGCCCGCCGGGCCGGCGTGAGCCACGGCACCCTCTACAACCTCTTCGGCAGCCGCGAGGCGCTCATCGACGAGGTGGTCACCGACCTGGCCGCGGGCCGGCTCGACGCGGTCGCCGAGGAGGCGCTGGCCCGCGAGGACGCCTGGGACGGGTTCGCGTACTACATCGAGAAGCTCTGCGAGATGCAGCTCACCGACCCCGTGATCGCCGACGTGGTCACCGGCCGCTACCCGGGCGCCGCACGCCTGATGGCCGTCTGCGAGCGTGCGCGCGTCGCCGCCGTGCGCATCATCGAGCGGGCGCAGCGGTCCGGCGCCCTGCGGCCCGACTTCACCAACGAGGACCTGCTGTTCGTCTTCGCCGCCAACGCGCAGCTGTCCCGCGCCGCCAAGGACACCGCCCCCGACGCCTGGCGCCGAGGCGTCGCCCTCGCCCTCGACGGCCTGCGCACCGAAGCCGCCCACCCCCTGCCCGCGGCCCCGCTGACGCCGCAACAGTTCAAGGAGGTCATGAGCAACCTGGCGGGCACGGCGTAAGGGCGTCCCGGAGAGCCGGGCGGCTCCGAAGGAGTGGACTCACCGGAGCGCGTGCCGGACGGGGGCGTACGACCGGAGAAGGACACTCTGGTACTCCTGGGCTTCCGGCCGACGGTCACTGTGGGCGGCGCAGCCCCGTGATGAGGAGTTCGACCAGGCGGCGGGCGTCGTAGTGGGGGTTGTTCTCGGCGCCGATGCAGAGGTTGCCGACGCCGCGCATGAGTTCGAGGGCGCCGATGTCGGTGCGGATCTCGCCGGCGGCGGCCGAGGCTTCGAGCAGGCGGGTGCAGACGGGGACGAGGCGGTCGAGGAAGTACGCGTGCAGCGTCTCGAAGCCGGCGTTGTCCGACTGCAGTACGGCGGCCAGGCCGTGCTTGGTGACCAGGAAGTCGACGAAGAGGTCGATCCACTGTCGCAGGGCGGCGTAGGGGGTCGGGCCGCTCGCCAGCAGGGCGGGGCCGGCCTCGGCGCACGCCTCCACCTGGTGCCGGTAGACGGCGATGATGAGGTCCGCCCGCGTCGGGAAGTGGCGGTAGATCGTGGCCGTGCCGACGCCCGCCCTGGCCGCGATGTCGCGCACCGGCGCCTCCACGCCCGACTCGACGAAGACCGCGGCGGCCGCGTCGAGCAGGGTCTCCTCGTTGCGCCGGGCGTCCGCCCGTCTGGGCCGGGACGGCCGGGCCGCCGTCTCCGCTTCCCGCCGGTCACTGTCCTTCATCGCTGCGCTCCCTTCGCGTCCACACCCTAACGGCGTTGCTAAACGGGACACCGTTCCGTATCGTCGGCACTGTCAAACGGGACGCTGTTCCGTTTAATTGCCCTACTTCGAAGGGACTCAGTCATGCAGTACCGCACCCTGGGCCGTACCGGCGTCCAGGTCAGCTCTCTCGCGCTCGGCGCGATGAACTTCGGCGCGATCGGGCGCACCACCCAGGACGAGGCGACCGCCGTCGTCGACGCCGCGCTGGCGGCCGGGGTCAATCTCATCGACACCGCCGACATGTACGGCGCCGGTGAGTCGGAGGAGATGGTCGGCAAGGCCATCGCCGGTCGCCGCGACGACATCGTGCTGGCGACGAAGGCGACCATGCCGATGGGCGACGAGCGCAACCACCGGGGCAGTTCGCGCCGCTGGCTGGTCACCGCGCTGGACGACAGCCTGCGCCGGCTCGGCGTCGACCATGTCGACCTCTACCAGATCCACCGTTGGGACCCGGCCACCAGTGACGAGGAGACACTGTCCGCGCTGACCGACCTCCAACGCGCGGGAAAGATCCGCTACTTCGGCTCCTCGACCTTCCCCGCCTACCGCATCGTGCAGGCCCAGTGGGCGGCCCGCGAACATCACCTGAGCCGTTATGCCACCGAACAGCCCAGCTACTCCGTCCTCCAGCGCGGGATCGAGGCCCATGTGCTGCCCGTGACCGAGGAGTACGGGCTCGGTGTGCTGGCGTGGAGCCCGTTGGCCTCGGGCTGGCTGACCGGCGCGATCCGCGAGGGGCGGTCCATCACCACCAGCCGCTCGGCGATCATGCCGGAGCGCTTCGACCTCGCGGTCCCCGCCAACCGGGCCAGGCTCGACGCCGTCGAGCGGCTGGCCGGGGTCGCCGACGAGGCCGGGCTGACCCTGATCCAGCTCGCGCTCGGCTTCGTGACCGCGCACCCCGCCGTGACGAGCGCCCTCATCGGCCCCCGCACGCTCGGCCATCTGCACTCACAACTCGCCGCCGCCGACACCGTGCTCCCCGCCGATGTCCTCGACGCGATCGACGAGATCGTCGCCCCCGGCACCGATCTGGCCCCGCACGAGAAGCACGACACCCCGCCCGCGCTCCTCGACGCGTCACTGCGCCGCCGCTGAGCCAAAGGGACGAGCAGGCTGAACCGAAGGGACAAGCAGAATGACGAACCACCCCCGATTCGGCATCATGACCGCCCCCTCGCAGGTCGACTACCAGGACATCCTGCGGGTCTGGCGCGAGGCGGACGCGATACCGGAGATCGAGCACGCCTGGCTGTACGACCACCTCATGCCGATCTTCGGCGACCCCAACGGACCGACCTACGAAGGCTGGACACTCCTGGCCGCTCTCGCCGCCCAGACCCGTCGACTGCGCCTCGGCGTCATGGTGACGAGCAACCGGTTCCGGCCGCCCGCGCTGCTGGCCAAGATCGCCACGACCGTGGACGTCGTCTCCGGCGGCCGGCTCGACTTCGGCATCGGCGTCGGCTCACGCCCGAACCCACCCCGGGCCCGGCGCGAGTACCCCGCCCACGGCCTGCCCTTCCAGGACCCCGCGGGGGCCGTGGAAAGCCTCGCCGAGGCGTGCACACTGATCCGCCGCCTGTGGACCGAGCCCGAACCCTTCGACTTCCACGGCACCCACCACCACCTCACCGGAGCGTTCGGCAGCCCCAAGCCCGTCCAGCGCCCCCATCCGCCGATCCTCATCGGCGGCCGTTCCGCCGCGACCCTCCGCGTGGTCGCCGAGCACGCCGACCTCTGGAACATCCCGGGCGGCGACCTCGACGACTGCGTCCGCCGCGGCGCCCTGCTGGACCGCTACTGCGCCGAGATCGGCCGCGACCCCGCCACCCTCACCCGCTCCATCCACCTGCCCGTCTCCTACGACCACCCCGGCACCACCCGGCAGGCCGTCGACGAGGCGATCACCGCCGGCTTCACCCACATCGTCCTCGGCCTGCCGGCGCCGTACCCCACCGACGTCGCCCGCCGGCTCACCGACGAAGTCATCGGCCCCAGGTAGCCGAGGCAGCCGCGGCGCTCGCCTCAACGCGCTCGCCCTGCAACGCTCTTCGCGCCCCGGTCCAAGAGAAGGTGGAGTGCGCCGCCGTGGTGCTGGTCTGCGCCGTGGGGAGCGCGTACCGGCACGGCGACGGGCGCCATGTCACCGGGCGCGGAGGGATCGTGGCGTTCCTCGCCGTACTCCTGCCGCTGTGCGCCCTGACCCACCGTCGCGTCGAAGCGGGCTTCGTCGCCCTCCGTTTCCCTACACGCCGATCGGCGTCGCAGGAAACCTACGACAAACATTTGCCAGCTACTAGGGGTTCGCCCGGAGGGGTTTCGCCCCCGCCGCGCTGTGTGGGGGCGGGTGCGGGTTCGTGGGGGCTGGTCGCGCCCACGCGGCGGAGCCGCACATCGATACGGCCCCGCGCCCCTTACGGGGCGCGGCTTGGGCTACAGCGACTGTGGGAACGTGAAGAAACGGTTCGGGTCGTACTTCTTCTTTACGGTGGTGAGGCGGGCGGCGGCGTCGCCGTAGTACGCCTTCTTCCAGTTGGAGAGCGTGGGGTCCGTGTAGTTCTGGTACGCGGCGCCCGAGGCATGGCGGGACATCGCCTTGTGGGCCGTGTTGAGCCAGGACTGGGCGGTCGTGCCGGATGTGCCGCGCTTCCAGGAGGTCAGGTACTGGGCGAGCATCCGGGAGCGGCGGTGGACGAACGCCGTGGCCGTGGGGGAGACGCGGTTGACCTGGCCGCCGAGGGCCGTGAGCTGGATGCTGCCCGCGCCGCCCCGTACGCCGGTGATCTGGGTCAGCAGGGTCTGGATGCCCGCCGAGGAGATCGAGCGGTCGAAGAAGTCCGAGCGGGCGGCGTACGTCTCACGGCCCAGCGCGCCCTTGGGATTGCGACCGGGCGTCGAGCCGGGCAGATGGCACTTCGCGTCGTCGGTGAAGGAGGAGCAGCCGGCGTACAACTCCATGGCGGATTCGTACGAGCGGCGCTTGAGGGTGACGCTGCGGGCCGGGGTGCCGACCCGGTCGGCGAGACGGTCGAGGGCGTTCTGGAGTTCGCCGTAGGTGCCGAGGGAGAAGGCGGCGACCGAGATGGACGGGGTGCCGCCGTTCTCTATGTGGCAGGACGACCAGATCTCGTCGGGCTGGGCCGGGCCCCACTCCTGCCAGGCCTTCACCACGGCGGCGGCCTTCGACCAGGGCCAGGTGAGGTACGCGGTGACGCCCTGGGGCGCCGGGTGGGTCTTGAAGCGGAGCTCCGTGACCACGCCGAAGTTGCCGTTGCCGGCGCCGCGCAGGGCCCAGAAGAGGTCCTTGTTGGTGGTCGCGTTGGCGGTGAGTTGCTTTCCGTCCGCCGTGATCAGGGTCGCCTGGGTGAGGCTGTCGCAGGTCAGGCCGTAGGCGCGGGACGTCACGCCGTGGCCGCCGCCGAGGGTCAGACCGGAGACGCCGACGGTCGGGCAGGAGCCGGCGGGGATGGTGACGCCCTTCGCGGCGAGCGCCCGGTAGACGTCGATGAGCTTGGCGCCGGCGCCGACGACCGCCTCGTTCGCGGAGGCGCGGACCTTGCTCAGCTTGGAGACGTCGATGACCAGGCGGCCGTTGCCGGAGGACCAACCCGCGTACGAGTGGCCGCCGTTGCGGATGGAGACCTTGATGTCGTGGGCCTTGGCGTAGGCGAGGGTCGTACGGATGTCGTCGGCGTGGGCCACGTATGCGACGGCCGTGGGCTTCAGGTCGTCGTAGCGGGTGTTGTAGAGCAGGCGGGCCGTGGACCAGGCCTTGTCGCCGGGGCGGATGAGGGGGCCGTCGAGGTCGCGGGCCAGGGCGGACCAGCTGGCGGGGGTGGGCTTCTTGCCGGAGCCGGTGGCGGTGGTGGTTGTGCCGGTGCGCAGGGAGGTGTTTGTGGCGGGGGTGCCGTCGGCTCCGCCTGAGCAGCCGGTTGCGGCTGCGGCTGCCAGTGCGGCTGCGCCGCTGCCTATGAACGTGCGCCGTTCCATGTGCGCCTCCCGGTGCGCCGCGAGTTGGGGTCGTGGAACGAGACGAGGTTGGTGAGGGGTGGGTTCCCGGGGGGCCGGGTTTGTTTCGCCCCCGCCGCCCCTACCCGTCCCATCCCACAGGGGCCGACGCCCCTTCGACCCCCGCGGGAGAGCTCGGGGGGTGGGGTGCGGTCGGCGGGTGCGGGTTCGTGGGGGCTGGTCGCGCCCACGCGGCGGAGCCGCAAATCGATACAGCCCCGCGTGCCCCTTACGGGGCGCGGCTCCCCGCGCCGCCTTACGGGCGTTGGTCCCTCCGGTGGCGGAACCTTTGGTTCCAGTAGCGTTGTGATCGCTTCCCGTTCGGGACCTTCACGTGTTCTCGCCGTGAGCGTTCCGTGACCTAACCACACTGTTGGCAGGGGTTCACTCGCCGTTCACTTGCGTCGTTGGGTGGCTTCACCTGATCTGCTTAATTTCGGCCTTACCCGGTGCGGGGTACGGGCCGAAATGCGCCCCAATGCCCCGTGACGACAGCAGCCTGAGGATGAAAGGTACGAGTACCAAAAAGTCCCAAGGCTGGTACGACGACTTCGCACGCCGCCACGTGGACGGCGGCTCCTGGAAGGAACTCCCGAAAGTGAAGCTTCAGCGCAAGAACCGGCTGCGCGCCCTTTCTCTCGGTGCTGTCGCCGTCACCGGCGCCCTGACCCTGACGGCGTGCGGTTCCGACGACACGTCCGGTGGCACCGGTGGCTCCGGCGACAGCTCGGCGTCGGCGGCGAACAGCAACATCGACTGCGGCGACGCCAAGGGCCAGCTGCTGGCCGACGGCTCCTCCGCGCAGAAGAACGCGATCGACGCATGGGTCAAGCAGTACTCGGCCTCCTGCAAGGACGTGGTGATCAACTACAAGGGCAGCGGTTCGGGCGCCGGTATCACCGCGTTCACCCAGGGTCAGGTCGCCTTCGCCGGCTCCGACTCCCCGCTGAAGCCCGAAGAGGTCACGGCCTCCAAGGAGGTCTGCTCCGGCGGCCAGGGCATCGACCTTCCGATGGTCGGCGGCCCGATCGCGGTCGGCTACAACGTCCCGGGTGTCGACAACCTGGTCCTGGACGCCAAGACCCTCGCCCTGATCTTCGACAGCAAGATCAAGAACTGGAACGACAAGGCCATCGCGACGCTGAACCCCGACGCGAAGCTGCCCGACCTCAAGATCCAGCCCTTCCACCGCTCGGACGAGTCCGGTACCACGGACAACTTCACCAAGTACCTGATCGCCGCCGCGCCCGACAACTGGAAGTACGAGGGCGGCAAGGCCTGGCAGGCCGAGGGCGGCCAGTCCGCGCAGGGCTCCTCCGGTGTCGCGCAGGGCGTGAAGGAGACCAAGGGCGCGATCTCCTACATGGAGCTCTCGTACGCCAAGGACGGCATCAGCACGGTCGACGTCAAGACCGGTGCCGCCGAGCCGGTCAAGGCGACCGTCGAGAACGCCACCAAGGCCATCGCCGAGGCCGAGGTCGTCGGCACCGGCAAGGACCTCTCGCTGAAGCTGAACTACACGCCGACCGCCGAGGGTGCCTACCCGATCACCCTGGTCACCTACGAGATCGTCTGTGACAAGGGCAACAAGGCGGACACCCTGCCCGCCACCAAGTCCTTCCTCACCTACATCGCGTCCGAGGACGGCCAGGGGCTGCTCTCCGAGGCCGGCTACGCGCCGATGCCCGAGGAGATCATCGCCAAGGTCCGTACGACCATCTCGGAACTGAGCTGATGTGAGTGCGGCCCGATCCCGGTCCCGGGGTCGGGCCGCATCGTCCGGTGCACCGCCGCCAGGAGCCTCCCCCCACTCGCGGGTGGCTCCGCCCCGAGCCGCCGCCCGCACGACGCCGGCTCCGCAGACCGGAGAACCTGATGGACATATCTACGACAAAAGACACCGCTCCCCCCACCCCACAGCCTTCCGGAGCCGACCAGAAGCGGGCCGCGCGCGGCGCCACCCGCCCCGGTGACCGGATCTTCCTCGGCCTCAGCCGCGGTTCCGGCATCTTCCTGCTTGTGCTCATGGCGGCCATCGCCGTGTTCCTCAGCTACCGGGCCGCGCTCGCGATCAGCAAGGACGAGGGCAACTTCTTCACCACCTTCGAGTGGAACCCCACCGCGGTCCCGCCGGTCTTCGGTATCGCGGTGCTGGCCTTCGGCACCATCGTCTCCTCGATCATCGCCATGGCCATCGCGGTTCCGGTCGCGGTCGGCATCGCCCTGTTCATCACGCACTACGCCCCGCGCAAGCTCGGCGGCCCCATCGCGTACGTGATCGACCTGCTCGCCGCCGTGCCGTCCATCGTCTACGGCCTCTGGGGCATCCTGGTCCTCGTACCGCAGCTCGACGGCCTCTACGGCTGGCTGAACGACTACCTCGGCTGGACCGGCATCTTCGAATGGCAGGGCGGTGCCCCCCGTTCGATGTTCACCGTCGGCATCCTGCTCGCGATCATGATCCTGCCGATCATCACCAACGTGAGCCGCGAGGTCTTCGGCCAGGTCCCGCAGATGCACGAGGAGGCCGCCCTGGCCCTCGGCGCCACGCGGTGGGAGGTCATCCGGATGGCCGTCCTGCCCTTCGGGCGTTCCGGTGTCATCTCCGCCTCGATGCTCGGCCTCGGCCGCGCCCTCGGCGAGACGATGGCCGTGGCCATGGTCCTGTCCCCCAGCTTCGAGATCAACGCCAGCCTGCTCGACCCGGGCGGCGGTACCTTCGCCCAGAACATCGCCAGCAAGTTCAGCGAGGCCACCGAGATGGGCCGTGACGCCCTCATCGCCTCCGGTCTGGTCCTGTTCGTGATCACCCTGCTGGTCAACGGCGCGGCCCGCCTGATCATCGCCCGCCGCAAGGAGTTCTCGGGGGCCAACGCATGAGCAACACAACCCTCTCCAGCCCCAGCAGCCTGAAGGCCGCGACCCTGCCCAAGTGGTTCCCCTGGGCGGTCGCCGGGGGCTCGGTCGCCCTGGGCCTCGGCATCAGCGCGGTGGCCGGCCTCGAAAGCTCCATCCAGTGGGCCCTGATCGCCGGTGTCCTCTTCGTCCTCGGCTCGTACGGCATCTCCGCGCGTGTCGAGGGCCGCCGGCAGGCCAAGGACCGGGTCGCGACCAGCCTCGTCTGGGTCGCCTTCCTCCTCGCCGTCGTCCCGCTGGCCTCCCTCGTCTACGAGACCGTCAAGCGCGGTGTGAAGGTCCTCGACGGCTACTTCCTCAGCCACTCGATGGGCGTGGTCGCCACCTCCGAGCCCGGCGGCGGCATCTACCACGCCATCCTCGGCACCCTGGAGCAGGTCGGCCTCGCCACCGCGATCTCCGTGCCGATCGGTGTGCTGACCGCGATCTACCTGGTCGAATACGGTCGCGGCAATCTCGCGAAGGCCGTCACCTTCTTCGTCGACGTCATGACGGGCATCCCGTCGATCGTCGCGGGTCTGTTCATCCTCAGTACCTGGATCCTGATGCTGGGCATGGGCCCCTCCGGCTTCGCCGGCGCCATGGCCCTGACGATCCTGATGCTGCCGGTCGTCGTCCGCTCCACCGAGGAGATGCTCAAGCTCGTCCCGAACGAGCTGCGCGAGGCCTCGCTGGCGCTGGGCGTGCCGAAGTGGCGCACCATCCTGAAGGTCGTACTGCCGACCGCCATCGGGGGTATCACGACGGGTGTGATGCTGGCCGTCGCCCGTATCGCCGGTGAGACCGCTCCGGTCCTGCTGCTGGTGTGGGGTTCGAACTTCATCAACGCGAACCCCTTCTCCGACCCGCAGGCGTCCCTGCCGATGTACATCTACCTGCAGTTCCAGCAGAGTGGTGGCTCCGGTGCGGCGTACGACCGTGCCTGGGCGGCGTCGCTGACGCTCATCGCCTTCATCATGATCATGAATCTCGCGGCCCGCGGCATCGCCCGCTGGAAGGCCCCGCGTTAATCATGTGCGGCTCAGCCGCGCGGCCGGCCGCTGACGCGGCCATAACAGCGACCAGTTCCCCGCGAGACCCGCGAAAGAAGCAGTGATTCACATGGCCAAGCGAATTGACGTCAGCGGCCTCCACGCCTACTACGGCTCCTTCCGTGCCGTCGAGGACATCTCGATGACCATCGAGCCCCGTTCCGTGACGGCCTTCATCGGCCCCTCCGGCTGCGGCAAGTCCACGTTCCTGCGCACGCTCAACCGCATGCACGAGGTCACGCCGGGCGGCCGGGTCGAGGGCAAGGTCATGCTCGACGACGAGAACCTGTACGGCGCCGGTGTCGACCCCGTCGCCGTGCGGCGTGAGGTCGGCATGGTCTTCCAGCGTCCGAACCCCTTCCCCACGATGTCCGTCTACGACAACGTGGCCGCCGGTCTGAAGCTGGTCGGCAGCAAGAAGAAGTCCGAGATGGACGACATCGTCGAGAAGTCCCTCAAGGGCGCGAACCTCTGGAACGAGGTGAAGGACCGCCTCAGCAAGCCGGGTTCCGGTCTGTCCGGCGGTCAGCAGCAGCGACTCTGCATCGCCCGCGCGATCGCCGTCGAGCCGAAGGTGCTGCTCATGGACGAGCCGTGCTCCGCGCTCGACCCGATCTCCACGCTCGCCATCGAGGACCTCATCGGTGAGCTGAAGGAGCGGTTCACGATCGTCATCGTGACGCACAACATGCAGCAGGCGGCGCGTGTGTCCGACCGTACGGCGTTCTTCAACCTCGCCGCCGTCGGGCAGCCGGGCAAGCTCATCGAGATCGACGACACGGAGCGGATCTTCTCCAACCCGTCCGTACAGGCCACGGAGGACTACATCTCCGGCCGCTTCGGCTAGGTCGTACACAGGACTCCTCGCGGTGCTGCATGGCGGTGCCACCGCGAGGTAGGAAAAGGGCCCGCCCCCTGGCTCCCGGGGGGCGGGCCCGTCGTTCTTCGCTGCCACGGCAGCTACAGGAACGCCAGGTTCACCAGCCAGAAGCTCGTCGCCGCCACCGTGGCCGCGGCCGGCATCGTGATGAACCAGCCCAGGATGATGTTCTTGGCCACGCCCCAGCGGACCGCGTTCACTCGCTTCGTCGCGCCGACGCCCATGATCGCCGAGGTGATGACATGGGTCGTGGAGATCGGCGCCTTGAACAGGAACGCCGTGACGAACATGATCGAGGCGCCCGTGGTCTCCGCCGCGAAGCCCTGGGGCGGGTCCAGCTCGATGATCTTCCGGCCGAGGGTGCGCATGATGCGCCAACCGCCCGCGTACGTGCCGAGCGACAGCATCACCGCGCACACGATCTTGACCCAGACCGGGATGGGGTCGCCGTAGTCCTCGACGTCGGCGATGACCAGGGCCATCACCACGATGCCCATGGTCTTCTGGGCGTCCTGGAGGCCGTGGCCGAGGGCCATGCCGGCCGCCGAGACGGTCTGGGCTATACGGAAGCCGCGCTTGGCCTTGTGCGGGTTGGCGCGGCGGAAGATCCACATGATCGCGGTCATGACCAGATAGCCGACGACCAGGCCGACGAAGGGGGAGAGGAACATCGGGATGACGATCTTCTCCAGGACGCCGGACCAGTAGACCGTCGTACCGCCCGCCAGGGCCGCGCCGACCATGCCGCCGAACAGCGCGTGCGACGAGGACGACGGCAGACCGAAGTACCACGTGATCAGGTTCCACGTGATGGCGCCGACGAGCGCCGCGAAGAGGATGCCCATCCCCTTCGAGCCCTCGGGGGTCTGGATCAGACCCTCGCTGACGGTCTTGGCCACGCCACTGCCGAGGAACGCGCCTGCCAGGTTCATGACCGCTGCCATCGCCAGCGCGGCCCGTGGTGTCAGCGCGCGGGTCGACACGGAGGTCGCGATCGCGTTGGCCGAGTCGTGGAAGCCGTTCGTGTAGGTGAAGAAGAGTGCGACGCCGATGGTCACGACCAGAGCGAAGGTGTCCATGAACGGCTCAGGACTCCTTGACGGCGATGGTCTCCACCGTGTTCGCCACGTGCTCGAAGGCGTCCGCCGCCTCCTCCAGCACATCCACGATCTGCTTCAGCTTGAGGACCTCTATGGCGTCGTACTTGCCGTTGAAGAGGTGGGCCAGCAGCTTGCGGTGGATCTGGTCCGCCTGGTTCTCCAGCCGGTTGACCTCGATCCAGTACTCGGTGAGGTTGTCCATGGTCCGGAGGTTGGGCATCGCCTCGGCCGTCAGTTCGGCGGCACGTGCCAGCACCTCGATCTGCTGCTCGACGCCCTTGGGAAGTTCCTCGACGTTGTAGAGGACGACCAGGTCGACGGCCTCCTCCATGAAGTCCATGATGTCGTCGAGGGAGGACGCGAGGGAGTAGATGTCCTCGCGGTCGAAGGGCGTGATGAAGGAGGAGTTCAGCTGGTGGAAGATCGCGTGCGTGGCGTCGTCACCGGCGTGTTCCGCTGCCCGCATACGCTCCGCGATCTCGGCCCGGGCGGAGGCGTCCGCCCCAAGCAGTTCCATCAGGAGCTTCGAGCCCGTGACGATGTTGTCCGCGGACGCGGCGAACATGTCGTAGAAGCTCGTCTCCCTGGGGGTCAGACGAAAGCGCACGTGGGGTCCTCGGTAGGCATTGATTTCGGTCAGGGTGATGCTAGGCGCATCATCCGGCCACGGCTAATGCTCCGTTCCCCAGTGTCACCCATGAGTCCATGTGATCTACACGGGGGCGTACGGGGAACCCGTCGGCGCCCGGGAAGGCGCACGGCGGGCGGGTACGGCGGTTACCGTCGGCCACAGAGCCCATACCCAGCAAAGTTCGTTACCATATACCTACCTGGGGTATATGCCGGAGACGTCTGTGGGAGGACGCGATGACGACCACCGAGGCCGGAGCGACGGTGCCCTCCGAGGAGGCCGCCGACATCGTGGTGACCGACCACGACCGTGGAATCCACGGGTACCACAAGCAGAAGGGCGAACACCTGAAGCGGCTGCGCCGTATCGAGGGGCAGATCCGAGGGCTGCAGCGGATGGTCGACGAGGACGTCTACTGCATCGACATACTCACCCAGGTCTCCGCCTCCACCAAGGCCCTGCAGTCCTTCGCGCTCCAGCTCCTGGAGGAGCACCTCCGGCACTGCGTCGCCGACGCGGCCCTCAAGGGCGGCGCCGAGGTCGACGCGAAGGTGGAGGAGGCCACGAAGGCGATCGGGCGGTTGTTGCGGACCTGAGGGGATGTAAGGGATACGGGGGATGTGGGTGATATGGGGGGATTTGGGGGAGTAGGGGTGTCGGTGGAGGCGGTCTGACGGGTAGGGCGGCCGGTGGCTGAAATTCGCCGGGTACGGCCCACGCCGTAGTCGGGCGGATCGGCGGGATACGGCCTCTGTGGTCGTCCGGCGGATCGGATGCGCCCGGAATCTGCGCTCGTCCCCGGCCCCGGGCCTCTGGAACTACTCGGCGTCCTGGGCGCGTTCTTCCGATACCCTCAGCACCTCGTCGATGCGGGCCGGGCTGAGGCGGTCGCCGTCGGTGGTGGAGGCGGCGATGATGAGGTCGCCGCAGAGTTCGATCTCGGCGAGGGCCACGTGGTCCTGAACCGCCGTACCGCCTGCCGGAGCCACGCGCATCACCTCTTCTCCGCCAACACCGACTTCCTAGGGTAGGCAGGCATCCACAGTCGGCGCATGGCACCAACGGACCATTTCCGGCCCGCCGTTTTTCCGCCTCAAGTCCTACCCGGCGCCCTTGACTTCCCCCGCCCCGCCGTGGCCCGAACCCGCCGTTCCTCGGGCTCCGTGCACCCCGGTCCCCGTTACTCCTCGGCGATCTTCCCGGCGTAGATGTCCTCCGACCTCGGCAGTCGTACGGCCACAGGGACGCCGAAGTCGTACAGCAGCGTCGTCGAGGCGACGGCGACCGTGCCCTGTTGCCGGCCGTTGACGAAGCTGAAGCGGTGGCGGACCTTGCGCAGGCGGCCCTCGCTGTCGAGGTAGGCGTCGAAGGGGACCTCGGCGGTGGCGAAGCCCTTGGCCGCGGCGCGCAGGGGCGCCCGGTTGCCCTCCGAGGCGGTGCGGGAGGCGGTGGTGAGGTCGGCGGTGCCGCGGAAGTGGCGGACCGGGGTGCCCTCGACCTCGGTCTGGCCGACGTACGTCGCCGTACGCGTCCCGCGCAGTACTTCGGCGGCGGCGAACGGGTCGGTGGCGCCGCCGGTGACCAGGTTGCCGTCGGAGAGGGAGCCGGTCTCGACGCGGACCCATTTGTCCGGGGGGACGCCCGCGCCGCGGTTCTTCATGAACAGGGCACCGGGGGCGAGGAGTTCGGTGATCGGGCGGTGCTCGCTGATGCCGGCGGCGTCCTGCGGGAGCAGCACCTTGAGCCTGCCGCGCTGCTTGCCGTAGTCGTAGACGCCCTCGCCGTGGATGGTGACGCGGGTGCCGCCGGTGGCCATCTCCATCTCCGTACGGGCCTTGGAACTGCCGGCGCGGACCAGGGTGGCGGCGGTGCGGTGGAGGAGTTCGACGGGGTCGCCCGGGTCGCCGGGGAGGGCGTCGTCGAGGCCGCCGGTCGCGCAGCCCAGGGGGGAGATCATCAGTCCCGCCGCGACGACCACCGAGCCCGTCCTGCTGTGCCGCCGCGTCACCATCGCCTGTCGACCCCCTGACCGGTCCGTACCGGGTCCTCCTGTCGTCGGGGTTAACGACGGGTAAGAGAGGTCGTCACGCGAGGTCGCCGGGGGCGGGTCGGCGGGTAGCTCTTACCTGCCCTGGGTAATGTCCGGAGTGTGGCACAGCACGACGACCGGGCATCCGGGTCGCAGGAGCAACACCGCACAACCACCGTCGAACAGGGCCCCTTCTGCGTGGCCCGCTGCACCTGCGGCTGGCGCGGCCCGGCCCGCCGGGCCCGGAGTCTGGCGAGAGAGGACGCGGCGGGGCACGGGGGCGACGGGTGAGGTCTACGGGGCGGCGGGCTCGGGGCGGTAGCAGACCACTCCGGCGATGTTGACCCGTCCCCGGTTGCGGCTGCGCACCCGCACCACCGGCCGCTGCCCGCGCGGCGCCCAGGTGCGTCCCTTCGGCGGCCTCAGCCCCTGGCCGGCCTCATCCTCGAAGCAGATGTGGGCGCCCAAGTGGGCCGCGGTCTTTTTACCTGCGGCCACACCTTCGTCTTCCACACCTCGATCGCCTCCTCGTCCCGCTCCAGCGCCCGCCGCACGGGCACCTGGCAGCTCCAGCCGTGCCGCCGCAGCAGCTTCCACACGCCCTGGACGGTGTAGCCGACGTGGAACATCCGCCCGATCAGCAGCTTGACCCGCTTCGGCGTCCAGCCCTGGAACTCGTCGTCAAAGCCGCGGGCGAGCGGACCGCGCCGTAACTCCCGCTCCAGCCGCTCCCATTGGGCAGGGCTCAGCCGCACCACCGATGTCGGCCCTGTCGAGCGCAACGCGTCCGCACCGCCCTGCTCCCACGCCCGCCGCCAACGCCGCACCGTAGCGCCGAGCGGGGCAGCCGCGCCGACGACAGCACAGCCCCACCGAATGCCCCCAGTGCTACCGATGTCGCCCAAGGTCACCGTGCCGACACCGGCACCAGAGCATGGCCGTGCGTTCCCGCCGAGCCACATGAGCCCCTATGCGGCCGAGGCGAAAGCCAACCTGCCGATCACCGACAATCGCAATCCCGTACGGCCCTACCTTGACGTGGCGCCCCGCAAGCGCCAGTCCACGCCCAAGGAGCGAGCCCAGGCGGAGCGGCGGTGGGCCCTCAAAATGGCTGCACGAGGAATCGATGTTGGGCCGAGCGTGATCCATGGTGTGCACGTGGGGGCGGGTAGCCGAACGATCCTTGTGGAGGCTGCCGTATGAGCGCGGGAACGGAGTCCGTGTGGGAGGGCAAGGCGGCCGTGTCCCTGGATGACTGGATTGCTGAGGAGTTGGAGCGGGCGCCCGAGCCGACACCCGAACAGCTGGGGAGCCTCAAAGCCATCTTCGACTCAGCGTCGATCCCACAAGATGTCAGTCCCTGATTGCGGCATCTGACGTATGAAGAGCCCCGTCCGGCGAGTGCCGAGCGGGGCTCTCTGTGTTGGGGATATAAGCCCCTGGCTATAGCTGGATGACTGAGTCCGGCGACCTTCCCGTGCTGGATCGGCTCGTCTTTGTGGTCCGGCTGCACCAGGTGAACATCGAGCCGCACGGCGAGGAAGGCTTCGAACTTCCTGTCAGCGAAGCCCTTGTCGGCCAGGATCACCTGCCCGGCTCGCACGAGGCGGCGCAGGGCAGCGGCGTGGAGTCGATCAGCCGGAGGCTGTCATGCCAGGTCGGCCCCTGCCGGGTGAGCATCTTGATCACCTGACTGATCAGCGGCCCGGCGGCGTTGAGCTGCTTCTCTGCCAGGTTTGGCGCGCGATGGGTGTAGCCGACGGCGGGGTGGACATGCCGCGGTCGGCCTAATGGCCCCGCACGGCCGATGTGCGGCGGCACTCTGTACGAACTGTGCTCGACGGGGGCACCGTGCCCGTCGCCGGATACGCACGAGTGGCAGCTCAGGGACTTGGGGAGGAGGGTGGGGTCATGGCGGAGGGTGACCGGCAGTCTCGTCGGAGCATGCCCGACCGGTCGGAAGGATTCGGTGAGCGGCTGCTGGGCCTGCTGCTGGACCGGGCCCACGAGATGCCGCCGCAGCTGATCGCTCCACTGGTCGCGGAGGAGGTGGCCAGGATCGGCGGCCGCGAGGTGTCGATCCTGCTGCAGGACTACGGACAGGAACTGCTGGCGCCGCTACCCGGCAGGGGATTGCTGGTCGGCGGGCCCGAGCCGATCGCCGACTCTCCTGCCGGCAGGGCGTTCCTCAACGCGACCGCCGTCGAGGTCCCGCAGGCGGACGGCGTCCGGATATACCTGCCCCTGCTGGACGGCAGCGACCAGGTGGGGGTACTGGCCGTCACCATGGACACCGTCGACGACGACGACCGGCGCCTGCTGGGCAGGCTCGCCGGACTGGTCGCCGACATGATCGTCACCAAACACAGCTACACCGACCAGTTCTTCCAGGCCAGACGCCGCGAACCCATGAGCGTCGCGGCGGAGATGCAGTGGTCCCTGCTGCCGCCGCTGGCGATGTCGGTTCCGCAGGTCGCGGTCGCCGGGATCCTGGAGCCCGCCTACAGCATCGCCGGTGACAGCTTCGACTACGCCCTCAACGACACGATCCTGCATGCCGCCGTGTTCGACGCGATGGGCCACGGCCTGGAGGCCGCCACGATGGCGACCGTCGCCGTCGGCGCCTACCGGCACGCCCGGCGCGCCCTGGTCGACCTGTCCGAGAAGTACATCTTCATGGATCACGCCATCGCCCAGATGTTCGGGCCCGAACGCTTCGTCACGGCCCAGATGATGTATCTGGACATCGTGGCGGGCAGTCTGCTGTGGGTGAACGCGGGCCACCCGCCTCCGCTGCTGATCCGCGACCACCAGGTCGTGGAGCGGCTGGAGAGCGTGACGACCCTGCCGATCGGCTTCGGCGGACAACGTCCCAAGATCAGCGAGCGACAGCTCCAGCGTGGTGATCGCGTGCTGTTCTACACCGACGGTGTCATCGAGGAGCGCAACCTCGCCGGAGAGACCTTCGGTGAGGACCGTCTCATCAACTGCATCAACCGCATGCAGCCACCGGAAGAGGGACTACGCGGAGAGCTTCGCCGACTCTCCCACACTCTCAAGAAAGAACGAGGCGGGCACACCAGCGACGACGCGACGCTCTTCCTGATCGAGTGGCGCGGGGACACCACCGACCACCTGACCGTCCCCGCCTGAGCTTGTTGTCCCACCACCCGAGCCCGGACTCGAAGCAGCAATGCGCAAGAACGTCAGACCCAGGGCTTCGGTATAGCTGTGAGCTTGTCGCCGTCTGATGGCTCAACGCACCCCAGCCAGCCGCGTCACTGACCTGCCCGAACAGCACATCTGGATGAGTGAGCTCAAACGATCCCCGATCGCCTACGACCATTGAAAACATCGGACTCACTCATCTAGAAGACTCATGAA
>NZ_AEJC01000441.1 GCF_000317595.1 Streptomyces ipomoeae 91-03
CGAAGGCGTCCGCATCGTCCAGGGCTGCCCCGGCGGGTGAGGCGATGGCGGTGGTCGACGCACGTGGCCTCGTCGCGGGGTGGAGCGAGGGCGCACGGCTGCTCACGGGGTGGGCCGCCGCGGACGTGACCGGGCGACCCGCGTCGGAGCTGGTCGACGGGGACGCTTCGGCGGCCCGGCGGGCGCTGCTGGCGCACGGGGACGCGCTGGTGACCGTGCGGTACCGGGACGGGCGGCTCCAGGAGCTCGGGCTGCGGATGTGTCCGCTGTGGGGCGTCGACGGCGAACGGCGGGGCTTCGTCGTCACCGCCGCCCCGAGCGCGTTCGAGCGGGGACTCGGCGCGCTGGCCTTCGACCAGGCGTCGATGTCCATGTCGGTGTTCGACACCAGCCAGCGCTATCTGCGCATGAACGACTGGGCGTGCCAGGTCATGGGACAGCCCGAGGCGGAGTTCCGGCACCGCTACTTCCTCGACACCGTGGATGTCGCCGAGCACAGCGTGGGCTTCCTGCGCCATC
The DNA here is from genome assembly GCF_000317595.1 of Streptomyces ipomoeae 91-03. Lineage (GTDB taxonomy): Bacteria > Actinomycetota > Actinomycetes > Streptomycetales > Streptomycetaceae > Streptomyces > Streptomyces ipomoeae. The sequence goes on from NZ_AEJC01000441.1 coordinate 520, forward strand.
TGGAGATCGTGGTGGAGACCGGCCAGCCGGTCCGCTACGAGAGCTGGACCCGCTCGCCGTCCGGCCGGCGCATGCACGCCTGGACCTCCGAGATGTGGCCCGTCCGGGACCACACGGGAATGCTCATCGGCACCGCGCTCGCCGCGTTCGACAGCAGTGAGCAGTTCTGGGCACGGCAGCGGCTGGCCCTGCTGAACGAGGCCGCCGGGTCCATCGGGACCAAGCTCGACGTCGTCCAGACCGCCCGCGAACTCGCCGAGCTGGTGGTGCCCCGGCTCGCCGACTTCGCCAGCGTCGACCTGCTGGAGTCCGTGCTCCAGGGCGAGGAACCCGAGACGGTCCCGATGGACGGCGGTGTCCAACTGCGCAGGGCCGCCCACCAGTCCCGTACCCCCGGTGCCCCCGAGGCGGTGGTCGGCCTCGGGACCGCCGACGTCTACCCCGACTTCTCGCCGCCCGTCCGCGCCCTGCTCACCGGTGAGCCCGTGCTCACCCGGACCGGCGACCACGATCTCGACGCCTGGTTCGCCCGGCACGGAGCCCGCTCGGCCAAGCTGCGGGAGGCCGAGGACCACGAGCTGTCGCTGATGGCCGTACCGCTGGTCGCCCGTGGCACCACCCTGGGCGTGGCCATCCTCGTCCGCATGCTGACCCCCGAGTCCCCCGACGCCTTCGACCAGGACGACGTGTCCCTGGCCGAGGAACTGTCCAGCCGGGCCGCCGTCTGCGTCGACAACGCCCGGCGCTACACCCGGGAGCGCACGACCGCGCTGGCTTTGCAGCGCAGCCTGCTGCCCAAGGCGATGGCGGGCCAGGCGGCCGTCGAGTTCGCCTCCCGTTATCTGCCGGCGCTCTCGCAGGCCGGGGTCGGCGGCGACTGGTTCGACGTGATCCCGCTGTCCGGGACCCGGGTGGCGCTGGTCGTCGGCGACGTCGTCGGCCACGGCCTCCACGCCTCCGTCACCATGGGCCGGCTGCGTACGGCGGTGTGGGCGCTGGCCGACGTGGACCTGCCGCCCGACGAACTCCTCACCCACCTCGACGACCTCGTCGAACACCTCGCGGCCGGTGACGGCAGCGCCGGCGGAGAGATCGGCGCCACCTGTCTGTACGCGGTGTACGACCCGGTCGCCCGCACCTGCGCCATGGCCTCCGCCGGACATCCGCCGCCGGTGGTCGTACGCCCCGACGGCAGCGTCGAGGTCGTCGAGGTGGCGGCCGGCCCGCTGCTGGGCGTCGGCGGACTCCCCTTCGAGGCCACGGAGTTGGAGCTGCCCGAGGGCTCGGTCCTCGCCCTCTACACCGACGGTCTGGTCGAGGCCCGGGACCGTGACGTCGACACCGGGACCGCCGCCCTGTGCGCCGCCCTGCAACGTTCGGTGGGCAGTCTGGAGAGCGCCTGCGACAGTGTCCTCAAGGAGCTGCTGCCCGACACCCCCGCCGACGACGTGGCCCTGCTGATCGCCCGCACCCGCGCCCTCGACGCGGAACAGGTGGCCGTGTGGAACCTGACCGACGACCCGGCGCTCGTCGCCAACGCCCGCAAGCTCGCCACCGACCAACTCGTCCGCTGGGGACTGGAGGAGGCCGTCTTCGTCACCGAACTCGTGGTCAGCGAACTCGTCACCAACGCCATCCGCTACGGCGGCGCCCCCATCCAGCTGAGGCTCATCCGCGACCGCACCCTGATCTGCGAGGTCTCCGACGCCAGCAGCACCTCACCCCATCTGCGCCG
>NZ_AEJC01000442.1 GCF_000317595.1 Streptomyces ipomoeae 91-03
GCCGGTTCACGCTGGCGGTGATGCCCGACACGCAGTATCTGTTCGACGGGCCAAGCATCGACAAGGCGCCCGTCGAGGCGTCCCTGCGCCATCTGCTGGAGCACGGGCGGGAGGAGAACATCGTCTTCCTCTCCCATCTGGGCGACCTCACACAGAACGGCGCCAAGGAGGAGTGCGCGGCGATCGGCGAGGCGTTCCGGCTGCTCGACCGGCGGGGCGTCGGCTACAGCGTCCTCGCGGGCAACCACGACGTACGGTCCTCCACCGACGACCAGCGCGGTTCGAGTCCGTACCTGGACGTCTTCGGTCCCGACCGCTTCAAGGGCAAGTCCACCTACGGGGGCGCGTCCCCGGACGGCTACAACACCTTCCACCTCTTCGAGGCCGGCGGCCGGCAGTGGATGGTGCTCGCCCTGGACTGGCGGCTGTCGGCGAAGGGCTTCGCGTGGGCCGAGCAGGTGATGGCCGAGCACCCGAGGACGCCGGTCATCCTCACCACGCACGAACTCGTCGACGAGGACGACTCCCTGTCCACGTACGGCCGGAAGCTGTGGGACCAGCTGATCGCGGACCACGACCAGATCTTCCTCACCCTCAACGGGCACTACTGGCCGGCGGCCCGCGCGACCCGCGAGAACGCGGCGGGCAACGAGGTCCACCTCCACCTGACGAACTACCAGAACCGGTACTTCGGCGGCGCCGCCATGATCCGCCTCTACCGCTTCGACCTCGACCGGAACACCATCGACGTGGAGACGATCTCCCCGTGGATCATGGGCCGGGCCGCGAAGGGCCTGGGCGAGCTGGAGCGGCAGGAGATCGAACTCTCCGGTGACGCCGACCGGTTCTCGGTCGACATCGACTTCGACAAGCGGTTCGCGGGCTTCGCGCCGGTGCCCGCGCGTCCGGCACGCCCGGTGTCGAAGATGCTGGTGCCCGGCACGGTCGCGTACTGGCGGTTCGACGGCCGGCAGGACGGGGCCGCCGTCAGCGGCACCATCGAGGACCGCTCCGGACACGGCAACGACCTCACCCTGGTCACCGTCGGCGGCGGCACCCTCGCCTGGTCCGCCGACCACCATCCGGACCAGCCCGGCCACGGCAGCCTGGAGTTCCACGGCGGCAAGCCTCCGCTGAAGGGCGCGTATCTGCGGACGGTGGACGGGGCGCCCCTCAACTCGGCGACATTCGAGGACGGTTACACCATCGAGGCGTTCTACCGTCTGCCCGCCGACTGGAACCCGTCGAACCACGCCTGGGCGGGCATCCTCGGCCGCACCGGCACGGGCGGCGCCGCCGGCAGGACACAGGACGACCCGGACGAGCCGCTGGCCACCCTCTCGCTGTCCAACGACCGCGAGCCGCAGTGGGCCGTGCGCCCGCTCAACCAGCAGGGCATCGCCACCAACTGGGGGCAGGAGACCCCGCTGGAGACCTGGTGGCACCTCGCGGTCGTCAACGACGGCGAGCACACCACGATGTACGTCCAGGGCTGCCCGGTCGTCCGCAACCCCAGGGCAACGGCCATCGGGCTCACCTCGGTCGGCCTGCCCTGGCTGCTCGGCGGCTACGAGTACGGGGGCCGGATCGACCAGATCCTGCACGGCCGCCTCGGTGACGTCCGCATCGTCGAACGGGCACTGCCCGTCAAGTCGTTCATGAACCACTGAGACCCCGGAAGGGCCTTCCAACGACCATGTCCGAGCAGCGACTGCACGTCTGGGCCGACCCGTCCGTCCCCGCCACCGAGCTCGACCCGCAGGGCCTCTCGCGCCGTGGGCTCCTGCGCGGCGCGGGCCTCTTCGGCGCCGCCTTCGCCATGGGCTCCCTCGCGACCCCGGCCTCGGCCACCTCCCCCTCCCGCCGCTACGGCGGCGAGGACCCCGACTCGCCTACCTCGTCGGCGACCACCACATCCACACCGTGTACAGCCACGACGCCAAGTACACGTTCTCCCAGCTGGCCGCCGCGGGCGCCGAGTACGGCCTCGACTGGATGGTGTTCACCGAGCACTCCAACTTCGGGCACGCCGACTTCGGTGCCGCGCTGGAGCACAGGGAGATCCTCCGGGCCCGCGCCGAGAACCCCCGTCAGCTGATCTTCCAGGGCCTGGAGTGGTACATCCCGGCCGCCGAGCACTGCACGGTCTTCACCGCGCCCGGCCCGAACGAGGTCGACCTCCTCACCCGGTTCGAGCGCGCGTACGACGGCAAGCTGCTGGGCTACACCGACGGCTCCGCGGGCGGCGCGGACACCGCCCGCAACGAGGCGCACGCCGTCAAGGCCATCCAGTGGCTGGCCGAGCAGCGCCGCACCGGATACGTCGACGACGTGCTGGTGCTGGCCAACCACCCGCTGCGCCTCGGCATCGACTCCCCGCACGAGATGCGCGGCTGGCGGGACGCGGCCCCCGAGATCATGATCGGCATGGAGGGCGCGCCCGGCGCCCAGGGCGCGGCCATCCCCGGCCTGCGCGGGGCGGCCTCGATACGCGGCGAGTACGAGAACAAGCCGTCGGCCCAGTCCTGGCCCGGCTACCCGGCGCAGGCGTACCTCACCTACGGCGGTTTCGACTGGGCGACGGCGACCGTCGGCGGTCTGTGGGACTCGATGCTGGCAGAAGGCAGCCTGTTCTCGATCACCACGAACTCCGACGCGCACCGGATCGTCTTCGACACCTGGAAGAACGGCGACTGGCCCGCCGGGCAGAACTTCGACAACACCGGCAAGCTGCCCGACCCGGTGAACACCGACACCCCGCAGCCCGGCAGCGACTTCTGGCCCGGCCAGTTCAGCCGCACCCACGTCGGCGTCACCCGCTACGGCTACCGCGCGGTGATGGCGGGCCTGCGCGCGGGCCGTGTCTGGCTGGACCACGGTCATCTGCTGGACGGTCTCGACGTCCGCGTGAAGCGCGACCGCGACCACGGCCGCGGCGTCACCCTCGGTGGCCGGCTCCACGTCCGCAAGGGCGAGAAGCTCACGCTGGCGGTCACCGTGACCTCCGCGTCCCGCACCAACCCCCGTGGAATACTCCCGGAGTTGGCCCACGTGGACGTCATCCGCGGCACGGTGCGCGGCCCGGTCTCCGACCGCGACGCCTGGAAGGCCCCCGACACGAAGGTCGTCCACACCGAGGACGTGACGGGCCGCACGGGCACGTACACCCTGCGCATCCCGCTCACGGCCGGCGACGAGTCCTTCTACGTCCGTCTGCGGGGCAGCGACGGCAAGCGCAACGGCGCCGGCTGTCTGGGCGCCGCGATCGACCCGCACGGCCCGGTCCCGCACGCGCCGGGCGACGGAGACCCGTGGGAGGACACCTGGTTCTACTCGAACCCGGTGTTCGTCGATGTGAGCTGACGGGCGTTCGGG
>NZ_AEJC01000443.1 GCF_000317595.1 Streptomyces ipomoeae 91-03
ACCCCGGGCTCTGCTCCGCCGCCGGCGGCGGAGGATCGGGCTCGCCGCCGCCGGACCGGACTCACCGTCGGCGGTCGGCGTGCCGGATCAGAACTTGCCGTAGCGGCCGGTCAGGTCCGCCTCGGGGCAGGTGACGGAACCGACGAGGCACTTCGCGTTCGCGTACTTGCGGGTGTAGACGGTGGAGACCTTGCCGCCGTCGTAGATGTAGATGTGGTGGTTGGGCATCTGACGGTGCTTGCCGGAGCGGATGGTCCAGTTCCCGCTCTTGGTCAGGTTCATGGTGAGGGCCCCGTCGATGGCGCCCTTGACCGGGCCCAGGCCCTTGCAGAAGGGGTTGCCGGCGTGCAGGACCATGCGCACGTCCACGTAGTTGCTGCCCGACCCCAGCTTCTTGACCGACATGTGCTTGGTGGTCGTGGTCTTGGTGGCGACCTTCTTGCCGGTCTTCTTCACATAGACGGTCGAGGCATGGACGCTCTTGTTGCCGACCACCTTCTTGTTGCTCCAGGTGATCGTCGCGTGCAGGGCGGTGCGGTACTTGCTCGACTTCCAGTCGAACTTCGTACGGCCGTCGCCGCCGAACTGGAAGTTCTTGCCGTAGTCACAGCCGGCGAGGGGCGCGTCGATCTTCTTCTGCGGGATGAAGGTGATCCACGACAGGGTGGAGGTCTTGGCGGTGGCGGCGGTGGTGGCCCGCTCGACGGCTTCACCGCGCAGACCGGTCAGCGATCCGGAGGCGGGGACGGCGACCTTCATGCCCCACAGCTTGGCCTTCGGGTGGCCGCCTGCCGGGATCACCGGCACGACCTGGTAGTCGTACTCGGCGCCGGCCTTGACGTCCGTGTCGCGGAAGGACTGCACGCCCGGGCCGAGTTGGGCGATGTCCTTGCCGTCGCGGGTGACGACGTAGCGGGCGTCCTTGGTGTAGCCCTTCCAGGACAGCTCGACGAAGCCCTTGCCGGCGGCGGAGGTGATGCCCTCGCGGGCGGAGGAGGTGTCGACGACCGCGGTCTCGCCGGAGGCGGCCCGCATGACGCCGAAGCCCTGGGCCTTGAGGGTCTCGCCCTGGGCGCTGTTCGCGCTGAAGCCGGTCACGTCCTTCAGGCCGCCCTCGGACTTCGCGGACAGCGCGGACACGGAGAAGGCCGCGGCGCTCTGGTCCGAGGCGGGCGACGAGGCGGTGAGGGCGGTGGCCTGGAAGCCTCCCGCGACCAGTGTGAGCGGCGCCACGGAGAGCGCTGTCACCTTCGCGAAACGAGAGAGCTGCATTGTTTCCCCTTCATCCCGTTCGATGCCCCGGACGGCCTGTGCGACCGGGCAGGTCCCTGTCAGATGTCTTTGAGCGACCCTAGGAAGGCGAGAAGAGGGGCGTAAGTGACTCTTGGGTCGCTGCCCCGATGGGCAGTGCCCGAAAGGGCCGTCCGCTCCGGAAGCGGGCGGTGTCAGAAGCCGCCGGTGAGGACGAGCCTCAGGAGAACGGGTAGAGCACACCGAAGGTGGTGGCAAGAGCGCCGGCCGGGATGCCGAGGGCACCGAGGACGAACGCGTTCATCGCCCCCTCCGGGGCGTCCCCGCCCGCTCCCTACGACGCCTCCTTAAGCAGCGGGGTGAGGATGGTCCGCAGCTCCTTCTCGTCCACGGGATCCTGGATGGCGCCGGCGATCCTGCCCTCCCGGTCGACGAACAGGGTGAAAGGCAGGATCTGTGTGTTCACCAGCCCGGCGGGCAGGTCGAGGAACTGCTTGCCCTTCGGATCGTGCAGGCTCGGATACGTGAGGCCGAACTCCCGCTGGAACGACAGGGCGCTCTTCCGCTCGACGTTGGTGTTGATGCCGAGCACCTGCACCCCCTGCCCCTTGAACTCCTGGTACGTCCGCTCCAGTTCGGGCGACTCCGCCCGGCAGGGTCCGCACCAGGTCGCCCAGGCGTTCACGACGACGATCTCGCCCCGGTAGTCGGAGAGCCGGACCGGATCGTCGTCGACGGTGCTGCCGGCGAAGTCGGGGGCGTCGGCTCGCTCGTCCACTGGGATGCTCTTGAACGGCTTGGCCCGGCCCGACTGCCCCGTGCCCGTGTCGAGGTCCAGGTTCTCGGTCCGCGCACAGCCGGACAGGGCGAGGCCGGACAGCGCGAGCCCGATCGAGATCGCACACATGGCCGCCCGCGAGACCGTCTTCCTCACCATCCGCTGCTCCCACTCCCTCGACTCGACGACACGCAAGCTCATGACTACGAGTGGCCGCCCGGCGTGTGCGCGCCCGGTGTCCGGCCGCTCGCCGTTCGATCGCCCGGGGACGGGCTCGACGGTGCCGTGACATCCGAGCCGGCAAGGCACTCGTTGCTCTGCTTGAGGGGCTTCACGACGGATGACAGTTCGACCAGGACCGCGTCCGGGGCAGCCTTGCCGGCGGTCAACTGAACCTCGACGGACGGTTCGCGGCCGTAGGTGACCAGCACTTCCCGGCCGTCGTCGTCCGTGCTCGTGCGCCAGGCCCAGTCCACGCCGTCGACCCGGGTACACGCGTCGGCGGTGGGCTCCAGCCGGGGGAAGCCGCAGCGGGCGACGACGGCTCCGTCGCCCCATACCGCCGCGCCCTTCGTACTGGTGTCCGCCCGGTCCAGCCCGGCCAGCCGCTCGGGGTAGTGCTCGCTGATCCGGGCGCACGCGGGATCGTCGGCCAGGGGCGCGGCGGCGAAGGTGAAGGAGGGCTCGCCGAGCATCCGCACGGTGACCACGGCGGCGGTGGCGAGGGCGACGGCGCCGATGATCAGACCGGCGATTCGGGTGCGGCGGGACATGACGGGATCGTACGGCGCGGTCCCGGCGCCCTTCGCACCGGCTGCCGACGCTCCCCGGAGGCGGGCGCCTTCCCGCCCTTCCCGCCCCTCGGGACCCTTCGGGGTGCTGTCCTTCAGGACACTGTCCTTCGGGACAACTCCCCATAAGACATTACGAAACGAGGCGATCCCGTCCTACCTTCAGGACCCGCATGATCCAACAGCGCGAAGGACGGACGACCCGTATGCAGTTCCGTATGCAGAAGAGTGTCAGGTCTCTCGTCGTCGCCGGCGCGGCTGCGGCGGCGGTGACCGCGGGCGCGGCGCTGCCCGCGAACGCGGCGCCGGCCGGTGCGACCGCCTACACCAACGTGAGCCTGGTGAAGGTCTGGGGCAACATCGGCGGCAAGGACATCTGTATGACGATGTCCGGCAAGACGAACAACAACGCCCCGGCCCAGATCGCCAAGTGCAGCGGTAACGCCACGCAGAAGTGGACGCTCAAGCGCATCAGCACCGGCAGCGAGTTCTTCACCGTTCAGAACAAGAAGTCGGGCAAGTGCCTGAAGGTGGACAAGAAGGTGAGCGGCACGGTCGTCAAGCAGTACAAGTGCAACAAGCGGGACAAGAAGCAGCAGTGGGATCTGGGTGGCAGCCTGATCATCAGTCGGTTCGCCGGGGACAAGGCGATCACGGCCGAGAAGAACAAGGCCGGGCTGAACCTGACGATCACCAAGATGGGCGACAGCGACAGCAAGCGGGCGAAGCAGGAGTGGGGCACCCGCTGACCCACCGCCCGGTGTGACACCGGTCCGCCATGCGGCATGAACGCCACATGCCGTATGGCGTAGACCGCGTGCCGTATGAGGAGGCCGCACCCTCGAAACTGCGGGAGACGACATCCTCGAGGATGCGCAGGTCACCGAGGCGGAGGGGCGGTGGACGGGTCCGACGGGCGGGGGCCAAGTGGGCGTTCACCGGTGGG
>NZ_AEJC01000444.1 GCF_000317595.1 Streptomyces ipomoeae 91-03
CTCGGCGGGCTCCGCCGCCCTGTGCGACGCACTGGTCCCGGTGGGCTTCGCCGCCCCCGTGCGACGTCCTGGTCCCGGTGGGCTTCATCATCCCCGTGCGGCCCGCCGTCCGCCGTGGCCCGCCGGTCCCAGCGGACTCCACCGCCCCGCCCCGGCTGCGGCTCCCGGCGGGCTCCGCCGCTCTCCCCCGGGTCGGCCGGCCTATCGGCCACCGCCGCCCCATCGGCCGGTCCCGTCGCGCCGCCGGACCCCGCCGCATCCCGGAAGAATCCGGTGGGGTCCGGCGGCACACGGTTCGCCGGTCGAGCGATGCCACCGAAGGCTCACGCCCCGGCCGTGCCGCCCTTGTCGCGCCTCGGTGCTCTCAGTGCTCGCGGGGCGCCGGCACCACACGCTCCACCTCGGGATGGACGGTGAGTAGCTGACGCATGGCCGCCTCGGCCGCCCCTCCGTCGCCCGTGGCGAGGGCGTCGACGATCCGGGCGTGGTGCGCCAGGGTCGACTCGCCCGGCCGGTCACAGCCGGTGGCCGGACCGCCGGAGACCTGCAGGGCCGCCGAGACGATCCCGGAAAGGTGCTCCAGCATGCGATTGCCCGCGACCTGGATGAGCAGCGAGTGGAACTCGGCGTCCGCACGGGAGAACGTCAGCGCGTCCCCCTGGGTGATGGCGTGGCCCATGACCTCGACCATGTCGCCGAGCCGCTGCTGGACGTCGTCGCGACCGTGCCCGGCGGCGAGGCGGGCGGCGAGCGGCTCGATCGTCCAGCGCAGCTCGCTGAGCTCGCGCCGCTGGTCGTCGCGCTGCGGACCGAAGGCCCGCCACTCGATGATGTCCGGGTCCAGCAGGTTCCAGTCGCTGACCGGGCGTACGCGCGTGCCGACGTTCGGGCGGGCGCTCACCAGGCCCTTCGCTTCCAGGACGCGCAGGGATTCACGGACGACGGTGCGGGAGACCTCGAACCGCTGGCCGATCTCCTCGGGGACGAGGGGACGGTCGGCGCCCAGATCGCCGGAGACGATCATCTGGCCCAGTTGCTGGACGAGTTGGCCGTGCAGCCCGCGTCCGCGGCTGCCGGCGGCGCGTCGGCCCACGCGCCCCAGCTCGGGTTCCACACCCTCCCAGGCGGGGACCCCGACACGGTCGACGCCCGAATGCTCGGCGTACGGGTAGCGGTCGAGTTCGCCCGATCCTGCGAGGCCGGAGTCGGCGGAGCGGGCGGTGGTCATCATGGTGTGCGCAAGGGTAGTCACGCATCCTTTGTCGGCTGCGTTCTCAACTCCCTTGAGGTCTTTGGTGAAAAGCACACGAAAGGGTGATCGCTCACCCCGTCGCAATTGACGCCTTATCGGAAAGAAATGGGCTTTCCGCGAGGAGTTGCACACATGGCGACAACGGAAGAGCACTGAGGGTGAGCACGACACGGATATGGACGATCATCACCGAACCCTGCTGCGCAGAGTGGTGAGCAGATAGGCACCCAGCAGGGTGGTCAGCGACAACAGCAGCGCCCCGGCCACGGGTTGGGCGATCATCCGAGCCGCAGCTTCCAGATAGCGCTCTCCCCCGAACGGCCACTGCACCAGCACGAGCTCACGCAGCCGCATCGGAAAGCCGACCGCACTGCGCACGATCGGCCCCTCCAGCACCTTCCGCACCAGGGGTACGACGAGGAGGGGCACCGCGACGACGGCCGCGAGCCCGGCGGACGTGGACCGGAACACCCCCGCCGCGAGCACTCCGGCCCAGGCGCACCCCACGACCAGGCCCATCCAACTCGCGCCGAGGGACAGCCAGTCGGCGGGAACCGACGTGAGCTCCCGTCCGTAGACGAGATAGAGCATTTCGAGGTTGCAGCCCACGGTGAGGACGGCCAGCAGCAGCGCGGTGGCCGCGGCGACGAGGAGCTTCGCGGCGAGCAGCCCCAGTCGGCGGGGGACGGTGCCGCGGTCCGTGGCCAGGGCGGGGTACCGGAACTCATCACCGAAGGCGACCGCGCCGAGCAAGCCCGCACCGATCGCTGCGGGCGGCAACGGCAGTTCCTGCGGCCACGCGGCCAACAGCCTCGGCTGCGGGGTGTGCCCGATCCGGGCGAGGAGAACGGACAGGAGAGCGGAGGTGACGAGCGCGGCAGCAGCGGTGACGTACCCGGTGCCGACCCCCGTGGCCCGGCGCAACTCGTAGCGCAGCGGACGGAGCGGGCTCGGAGCGGGACGGACGGTGATGGGCGGGGGAAGTGCGGGCAGGGGATCCTGAGCGGGCAGCCGGGTCTGCGGTGGGGTTGGGGTGGAGTGAGTGCGGGACGTGGGGATGGTGTGAGTCTCGGGGCTGGTGGGGGCTTCGGGGGCGATGTGAGCCGTGGGACGGGAGTCGCTGCCGGTGCAGGGGGCTAGAGCGACGGTGTGGAGCGATGGGTCGAGGTCGGTGTGGGGCTTGGATGCGGCTTGCGGCGTGGAGTTGACGTCTGGTTCGTCGGTGGTTGGGATTCGCAGTCCGTCGGTGTCTGTCCGAGATCCGCCGGTGGCTGTCTCCAGGGCTCCGGTCAGCGTGTGCGTCCTGCTGGTGGCCGCTTGAGGCGCTTCGGCGAGCGCCTGGGCGCCCTCGGTCGGATGCTGGGACTCAATCGGCATGTCAGGCTCCTGGGCTGCCTCCTGAACGCCCTCAGCCTGCCCCGTCGACTTTGAAGCGCCTCCTGTCGGTGACGGCGCCGTCGGCGACGTGGGCGTCGGTGTCTCGGCGTCCACCTGCGCCTGAACATCTGCCTGTGTCGGTGTGGACGCGAGCTCGGGCGTGGACGTGGGCTCGGGCATGAACGTGGGCGCGAGCCCGAGCGGGGGCGTGGGCACGGGTGTCGGCCCCATGTCGCCGATCTCGTCGGCGAGTTGATGCACGAGGACGCCGTGCCTGAACGCGATCTCACCGATCTCCGCGCACGTACTGCCGTACACCGACAGCCGGTTGCCGCCCTCCTGGACGATCTCCACGGAACGCCGTGCGGTCCGGGCTTCCTTGGTGAGCAGCGCGCCGAGGCGGGCGGCGTGCGGGGTGCGGACGGCGACTCGGGGGCGGAGCCGGGTGCGGGAGAAGTCGGCGGCCTCCTGGTCGGCGACAAGCCTGCCCAGGTCGATAGTGAGGACCCGGTCGGCGATGCGCGCGGCCTCTTTGGGGTCAGCCGTGGTGAACAGGACCGTGCCGCCCCGGTCCGCGTGCGCCCGCATGATCCCGTGCAAGCAGTGACTTTCACGGACGGACAGCCCGGCGGCCGGGTCGTCGAGCACGAGGGTGTGCGGGTCGGACAGCAGGGCGCAGGCCAGGCCGAGGCGGCGGTCCATGCCCCGCGAGAGCGTGCTCAGCTGCGCCTCTCCCAGGCTGACGAGGCCCACCGCTTCCAGGACTTCGTCGGCGCGCCGCACCGGCAGCCCCGCGGCGGCACACAGCATGCGCAGATGGCCACGGACCGTCCGGGCCGGGTGGCCGGGCACATCACCGAGCACCACGCCCACCTCACGCGCGGGGTGGGCGATGCGATGCAGCGGGCGGCCTCTGAAGTAGGTGATTCCACGGCCCCGTTGGAGTTCGAGCATCAACTTCAGTGCTGTCGTCTTGCCCGCGCCCAATGTGCCGAGCAGTGCGGTGACGCGACCGGAATGCACCTCGAAGGACACGTCGTCGACGGCGGGCGGAAGCTCCTTGCGGGGGCTGCTGGTCAATCCGATGGCCTGGATCACCCGAAGCAAGATAGCGCGGTATGTCCGTTTTTTCGGGCACCTTGAGGCTCACTTCGAGGGCCGCCGCGAAGGGGCGCCACCCCTCGCCCCGGAGTGTCAGACCTCGGGGCGCAGCATCGGCGGGTTGAGCAGGGTGGCGCCGCCGGCGCGGAACAGCTGGGCCGGGCGGCCACCCTGCCGCGTGGTGGTGCCGCCGGTGGGCACCAGGAAGCCGGGTGTGCCCGTCACCTTGCGGTGGAAGTTGCGGGGGTCCAGCGCCACGCCCCACACAGCCTCGTAGACGCGGCGCAGCTCGCCGACGGTGAACTCCGGTGGGCAGAAGGCGGTCGCGAGCGAGGAGTACTCGATCTTGGAGCGGGCACGCTCCACACCGTCCGCGAGGATCTGGGCGTGGTCGAAGGCCAGCGGCGCCACCGGTTCGCCATCCCGCCCGTAACCACCCTGCTCCAGCAACTCCTCGACGGGCGCCCAGCGTGCGCTGTTGGCGTCGCCGCCCGGCCGGGGTGCGGGCAGGTCGGGGGCGAGTGCGAGGTGGGCGACGCTGACGACCCTCATCCTCGGGTCCCGCTTCGGGTCGCCGTAGGTCGCCAGTTGCTCCAGGTGCGCGCCGTTGTCCTGCGCGGGGGCGGACGGGTCGTGGGCGGTCAGTCCGGTCTCCTCGGCCAGCTCCCGCGCCGCGGCCTGCGCCAGATCCTCGTCGGCCCGTACGAAGCCACCGGGCAGCGCCCATCGCCCCTGGAACGGCTGCTCGCCCCGTCGTACCGTCAGCGCGCAGAGCGCGTGGCGACGGACGGTCAGCACGACCAGGTCCACGGTGACAGCGAAGGGCGGATAGTCCGACGGGTCGTAGGGCATGCCGCGATCATAGTCGTCTGCCTGACGATAAACACTCCCTCCTCCCCCTGCTCCCCTACTTGATCCACTTCTGTCCGATACCGGTCTCATGATCCGACCGCCGCCCTCGCGCTGTCGGCACCGTTGATCAACCGGTCACACATCACGCGAGGTCACACTCCCAACTGCAGCCCGTCTGCCGCTTCCTCGACCATCGCCAGCCCCAGCCTGCTGACGCGTACGGCGAAGGGGGCGCCGGCGACGCGCAGTCCCGTCAGGCCGAGCTCGCCCAGCGGCGCACTGCGCACCGGCCGCAGCGTCACCGTGCCGGCCGGGGCGTCGGGCCGGATTCCGGCGAGGGTGGTGAGCAGCAGGACGCCCGAGGCCGCCGCCGTCGCGGCCGGTCTGCACGCCGCGGGGTGGGGCAGGGGGGCACTGCCCGCCGTGCGCTGCTCCCCCGCGTACATCTCCGGCAGCCGATGGCCGAAGCTCTCGGCCGCTGCCAGCACTCCCCGCAACAGCGCGCTCGCTTCCTTCTCGTAGCCCGCCGCCGCCAGCCCCGCGACCGCGATCGCCGTCTCCTGCACACGCACAGCACCACTGCGATGACCGAACGGGTTGTACCCCGCCTCCTTCACGCCCAGGCTCCTCAGTCCCCACCCCGAGTCCATGGCGGGGCCGCCGAGCAGACGCGCGAGTTGCTCGGTCTGCACCTTGTCGAGCAGACCCGGCGCCTGCTCCCCCGCGCCGAGCAGCCCTGTGTCGAGGAGGTGGGCGGCGCCCGCGCCCAGGTGAGGCACTAGCCGCCCGTCCGGGGTACGGGCCGCCGCGGGTCTGCCGCCGCCCCGGTCCTCGACCCAGAAGTCCATCCGGAACCGGGTCCGCAGCTCTCGCGCCCACTCCCTCAGCCCGGTCCCATCGGGTCGGCCGTACGCGTCGAGGAGATCGGCGCCCAGCAGCGCGGCCCGGTGCGCGTACGCCTGAGTCTCATAGCGCATCGGCCCGCCGGGGCGTGGGTCGGGCAGATATGTACCGCCTCCGACGGCGACCCGCAGCCACCGCAGGCAGCGTTCGGCGGCGGGCAGCAGTTCCTCGGTCTCCTGCTCGGGGAGCCCCCAGCGCCGGGCCTCCGCCAGGAGCACGGGGAACAGAAGCGTCGCTTCGGTGCCGGTGCAGCCCGGCGGCAGATGCGGCCCCGCGTCCCTCCGTGGGCCGGGGATCATGCCGGACTGTGGTTCCGGGCCCGCGATTTGGGTGCGGGCCAGGGTACGCAGGGTGCTCGCGGCGAGGCGCGTGCCGAGTGGCAGTGTCATCCGGGCCGCGACCAGCGCGTCGACCGGGGCCATACCGCAGCGCCAGGGCGCGCCTGCCGCAAGGTGGGTGTCGGTTGGGTTCGTGGGGTCGCGCAGCAGCAGCGCTTCGAGGTCGTCCAGGCAGGTGTGCAGCAGTATCTGGGCTCCGGGTTCGTCGCCGGCGGCCTGGGACTGGGAGAGAGGGCTCGTGGCGCCGCGTCCCACCGGTCTGATGGGCCCCGCGCCATCCGGCCGTACGCGCAGCTCCACGCTTCGGGAGCCACCGGGTGGGAGCTCCAATTCCCAGCGCAGCAGTCCCGCGGAAGCCACGGCGTCGGCGGGCGGCGGGTGGGCGGTGACCGTCGAGTTCCCGCTGGGGCAGGACCAGCGCAGACCGGAGTCTCGGACGCTGGCGGGCAGTTCCGGTCCGGCACTGCCGGAGGCGACTGCGCCCAGTTCCGCGAGGTCCGTGCCGAGGGAGATCTCGACGGGCAGGCGCAGCGGGCGGCGGGCCATGCTGTGCAGGGTGATCCGCTCGGTGCCGTCCGCATGGCGCGTGCGCTCGACCATGACGTCGGGGTCCGGTCCGGCGTCGGCGGTCACACGCAGCGTTCCCATGAACCGGGCGCGGTCTGCTGTGACCATGCGAGCCTGCACGGCCAGCGGCTCCCACCCCGCCACCCGGAGCTGACAGCGGGAGAGCATGCGCCGCCCCGCGCGGTAGAAGCCCTCCAGCCCGTTCCCGGTCAGCTGACCCTGTTCTGTGGAGATCGCGAGGCCCGGCAGGGCGACGCAGATCAGCGCGGTGTGGGCCGGTGGCAGCTCCGCGGGGCGACGTGGGGCGGGTGGTGGCGCC
>NZ_AEJC01000445.1 GCF_000317595.1 Streptomyces ipomoeae 91-03
CGCACTCGGCCGGTGCACCGTCCATGTCACCGAGGGATCCATCACCCATTCCAGAGCGGTGAGGACTCCTTCCATCGAGCTTGCGTCCCACCCGGACGGCGCACTCACGGCCCGGCAGCAACTCACGACGCTACTGGTCGACGCCTTTCGCGGGGCGGCTGCCGCGGCTGAGCCCTCACAGCCGATGGCGCAGACTCACGCGGAACTGGCTCCCGGGCAGGACGACCAGCCCGGCCTGTTCGACCTGGCCGCCGAAGCCGAGGCACAACTGGAGGCCATCTCGGGGGACATGGCCGATGTGGAGTCCGCCCTGACAGATCTCGGGGCGATGATGGAGCTGATCGCGGAGGACATGGTCCGCGTCAGCCATCCCGGGGCGTCGATGACCTCGAAGCTGGCGGTGATCAACCGGCTGGCCAAAGCCATCGACGGGCCGGTCGGCGACCTTGAGGCAGCGGCCGAACGCTTCGCGGAGCGCATGGGTGCCGGCGTCGGTGCGTTCGGCGCGTTCCTGGAGTGGGCGGCTGACACGCCGCGCGGCGAATGGCCGGACGGCACGGCGGAGGTTCTCGACCAGGTGGCGACGGCGTCCCCGGAGATGCAGACCATGACGATCGGATTCCAGGAGGTCATGGCACTGATCAACCTGTTCGGTGCTTCCAGCCGGCATCTGCGTGGACCGGCCCGGCGGATCGGTAAGTCTCTTCAGACCATGTTCCGGAGTGTGGCCGTGCTGGAAGAGTGGCAGGGCAAGGCCGAGGCGATCAGACGGGCCTGACCCCCCTCGGCTTCCGA
>NZ_AEJC01000446.1 GCF_000317595.1 Streptomyces ipomoeae 91-03
TACGCCGCCGCGTCCGTGATCCCGAGGACGATGTTGAGGTCGGGGTGCTTGGCGAGGATCGCGTTCGACTTCGACAGCCCCGTGTCGGGGTCGATGGCCTGCTCCTGCGCGACCACGTCGACGCCGGGCGCGAGCTTGGTGAACGCCTCGACCATGCCCTTCGTGCGCTCCCGGCCCAGTTCGATCGTGTTGTCGACCAGGAACGCCACCTTCCCCTTGCCGCCCAGCTCGTCGTTGGCCCACTTCGCCGCCGCCTCGCCGAGCAGCGTGCCGCTCTCGCGGAAGCTGAACTGGATGTCGGCGCTCTGGTTCTCCAGCGTCCCGCCGTACGTCACCCAGATCAGCCCCGCGTCCAGCGCGGCCTTCGCGATCGACTCGGCGGCCTCGAAGACCATCGGGAACGACACGATCGCGGGCATCTTCTGGGTGACCCAGGTGTTGAGGTTGGTCGCCTGGGTGTCCGCGTTGCTCGCGTCGCTCGTGGTCAGCAGCTTGGCGTCGTGCTTCTTCGCGGCGGCGGTGGAGAGCTTCACGAGGGTGGTGTAGAGCGGGAGTTGGGTGAAGGGGTAGTCCAGGCCGATCCGAGTGAGCGTCGTGGCGGACGGGGAGGCGCCCCCGGCCTTCGCCGAACTGCTCCCCTCCGGGGCGCTGCAGCCCGCGGCGGCCAGCCCGGTCGTGGCGAGGGCCCCGGCGGACCACGCGAGGAACTGCCTGCGCGAGGCCGGCGCGACGGAGTACGGGAATCTGCTCATGGCGGGGATCTCCAAGGGGACGTGGGCCCGAAAGAGGCGGGCGTCCGACTGTGCGGAACAGAAAAGACCCCCGCGCCCCGCCCCACCATCCGTACAAATACCGAGTACGCACGCCCCTCG
>NZ_AEJC01000447.1 GCF_000317595.1 Streptomyces ipomoeae 91-03
ACGGTGGTGGCGGCCCCCGACGCGGGCACCGGCGGCTGCGGCCCACCCACAGCGGGGCCTGCGACCGCGGGCGACGCGCCTGTGGCGTGCCCCGCGGCAGGCTGCGGCGGTCCGAAGCCCGGGGCCGCACCAGCGCCGGCACCTGCGCCGGTGGCCGGGCCGAAGCCCGGCGGCACCGACGGCACGCCGCGCTCCGTCTCCTGCCGCGGCCGGGGCGTGGGCCCGGCCGGGCTCGGTGTCGCGGTGTCGAGTGCGTCCCCGGAGGCCACGGCCTCCAGCAGTCGGCGGGCCCCGTCGGCGTCCGGGCGGGCCTCCGGGCGCTTGTCCATGAGCTGTCGCAGAACGGGACCGAGGGCGCCCGCGCGCCGGGGTTCGGGCAGCGGGTCGCCGACGATCGCGGTCAGGGTCGACCAGGTGGACGTGCGGCGGAACGGGGACGTGCCCTCCAC
>NZ_AEJC01000448.1 GCF_000317595.1 Streptomyces ipomoeae 91-03
CCCCTACCCGTTCCTCCCCCGCTGTCGGCTTCGCTCGCGCAGGGCAACCACGCCCGTGTTACTTCTGCTGCGCGTAGTCGCCTTCATAGGTGTTCGGCCGAGTCGGGGCGGCCGGCAGCGCGGACAGCGCGTCCTTGAGCTCGGAGAGTTGGCCCAGAATCGCGGCCCGCTGCTCGACCAGGCCCCCGACCGGGGTGAACTTGCTGTCGGCGAGAATCGCGGCCACCGTCTCGCGCAGGGTGTTCAACGTGTCCAGACCGAGGATCCGTTCGGCCCTGGCATCGGCGGCGGCCACGATGTCCACGGCATGGCGCTGGGCGGTCTCCACCGTCTGGCGGGCACGGCGCTCGGCGTCGACGCGGAGCTTCTCCGCCTCCAGCCGCAGCTGCTCCGCGCGGTGCTCGATCTCCGCGAGCCGCTTCTCGGCCTTCGCCTGTCGCGAGGCCAGATCGCGCTCGGACTGCTCACGCCGCTTGGCGAGGTTCGTCTCGAAGTCGGCGGCGGCCTGCGCGGCCTTGGCGCGGGTCTCCTCGAAGAGGGCGTCCGCCTCCTCGCGCTTGGACTGCGCGTCCTTCTGCGCCTCGGCCCGCAGCTGGGACGCGTAGGCCTCGGCGTCGTCGCGCACCTGCTCGGCCGCCGACTCGGCGAGCCGGAGGTGTCGCTCGGCCGCGCGCCGGGCCTCCTCGACCAGCGCGTCCGCGTCCACCGGGTGGGCGGCGGACGGCAAGGACACCGGCCTCCCCTCCAACCCGGCGAGGCGGTCGACGACCTCACGGGCCGCAGCGGGGCGGGCGTCGGGCTCGCGGGCCAGCAGGTGCATCACCAACCCGCTCAGCCCGGCCGGGATCTCGGGGTTGAGCAGGTGCGGTGGCTCCACTTGTCCGACGGCGATCAGATGCATCTGCGCGAACTGGTTGTCGGCGACGAGCGGCGGCCGGCCGGTGAGCATGAAATAGAGCACGCAGCCGAAGGAGTACAGGTCGGTGCGGTGATCCACGGAGCGCTCGCCGCGCGCCTGCTCCGGTGACATGTACAGCAGCGTGCCCATGACCACACCGGTACCGGTGAGCCCGCTGACCAGCACCGTGTCACCCAGGAACTTGGCGATGCCGAAGTCGAGCACCTTCAGGTCGCCGTCCCCGGCGAACATGATGTTGTCCGGCTTGATGTCACGGTGCACGATGCCCTGTCCGTGTGCGGCGTCGAGGGCCTGCGCCACCTGGCGCCCCCAGTCGACGGCCTGCGTCCAGTGCGGCCGCTGCTCG
This sequence comes from Streptomyces ipomoeae 91-03, assembly GCF_000317595.1. Lineage (GTDB taxonomy): Bacteria > Actinomycetota > Actinomycetes > Streptomycetales > Streptomycetaceae > Streptomyces > Streptomyces ipomoeae. The sequence continues at coordinate 1,266 of NZ_AEJC01000448.1, forward strand.
ACGACGGCGTCGGACAGGGTGCGCCCGGTGAGGCGCTCCATCACCATGTACAGCGCGCGTTCACCGTCGACGTCCGCCTCGCCGCAGTCGTGGGCGATCACGGTGTGGCGGCCGGGCAGCCCGGCGGCGGATCTGATCTCGCGCTGGAACCTGAGGAACGTCTCGTGCTCGCCCAGCCTCGGCAGCGCGGTGACGAGTTTGACGGCGACATCGCGCTGCATCCGTTTGTCGCGCGCGCCCCACACCTGGCCCATCGCGCCCCGGCCCAGCCGCTCGACCAGTTCGTACCGGCCGTCCAGCATCGCCCCCCGCATCGCGCCCCTCCCCGCCGCACGCCAAGTCCGACCGCCCAGCCTAGAAGATCGCCCGGGCCCACGGGGTCGGGGAACGAATTCCCGGAAGAGCGAATCATGGCAGGCTGAGGCCATGCGTGCCGCCCGGCTCATCAAGATGGTGTTGCTGCTCCAGTCCCGGCCCTCCATGACCGCCACCGAGCTCGCTCATGAGTTGGAGGTGTCCGAGCGGACGGTCACCCGGGATGCGCAGGCGCTGTCGGAGGCCGGGGTCCCGGTTTACGCGGATCGGGGCCGGGCGGGCGGGTACCGGCTGATCGGTGGCTATCGGACACGGCTCACCGGGCTGGCCCGGAGCGAGGCCGAGGCGCTGTTCCTGTCCGGTGTGCCGGGGGCGCTGCGCGAGATGGGGCTGGAGGACGCGGCCTCCGCCGCCCGGCTGAAGGTGGCGGCGGCTCTGCTCCCCTCCCTCCGCGACGCCCCCCGCACAGCCGCCCAGCGGTTCCATCTCGACGCCCCGAGCTGGTTCAAGGAACCGAAGACACCCGAGCTGCTCCCCGCCGTCGCGGAGGCCGTGTGGGACGACCGGCGGATCGTCGCACGCTACCGGCGGGACGGCACCGAGGTGGAGCGCGAGCTGGAACCGTACGGGCTCGTGCTGAAGGCCGGTGTCTGGTACCTGTGCGCCCGCGTCCCCGAACCCGCCCCCGGCACCTTCCGTACGTACCGCATCGACCGCTTCACCACCGTCGGCCCCGCGACCGATACCGGTACCGCTGCCGACCCCGCCGCCGGAGGCGCCCGTTTCGTCCGCGACGAGGAGTTCGACCTGCCCGGTTTCTGGGAGGAGCAGGCGGAGCGGTTCGCCCGCTCGATCCTGCGCACCGAGGTCGTCGTACGGATCTCGCCGGAGGGGGTACGGAGACTGCCGTACGCCATGGATCCCGTCTCCGCCCGGCACGCCCTGACGGCGGCGACCGGCGGCGCCTGCGCGGAGGACGGCAGGACGACCGTGACGCTCCGGGTCGAGTCGGAGGAGGTCGCGTACACCCAACTCCTGGCTCTCGGCCCGGAGGTCGAGGTACTGGCGCCCGAGGGCCTCCGGGCACGGTTCGCGGCCGACGCGCGGCGGCTGGCCGAGCTGTACACGGCTCCGGACGCGACACCGCAGGCCGCTCCCGGCGTGTCGGAACGCGGTTCCTGATGTGACGATCCGCCGCCCTCCACGTGCGTCCCACCCCGCCAGGCCCGATGCTTGACCCGTGATGGACGAGACGGAGTTCTGGGAGCTGGTGGACACGGCCCGGGAGGACGCCGAGGGCGACCCCGAGGAGCAGGCCGACCTGCTCGTGGAACGGCTCGGCCGGCTGGACCCGGAGGCGGTGCTGGACTTCGCCCGGCACTTCGAGTCCCGCTACAACCGCGCGTACACCTGGGACTTGTGGGGCGCCGCCTGGGTGCTGCTGGACGGGGCCAGCGACGACGCGTTCGACTACTTCCGGTGCTGGCTGATCGGTCAGGGCCGGGAGGTCTTCGAGGGCGCGGTCCACGATCCGGACTCGCTCGCCGATCTGCTGGACGACTTCGACGAGGAGATCGACGGGGACGGCGAGGAACTGGGATACGCCGCGGACGAGGCGTACGAGCGGCTCACCGGCCTGGTCGCCCCGGACCTCGGCATCCCGCCCACCCCCGGCGAACCCGAGGGCACACCGGTCGACTTCGAGAACGAGACCGCCCTCGCGGAGCGCTACCCCAAGCTCTGGGAACGCTTCCGGTCATAGGTCCGCGGATTCCCGGATCCTCAGACGCGCAGGCCGCGGTTGGTCGTGCGCGGCAGGTACGCGTACTGCGCGGCGGCGTACGGGTCGGCGCTGTGGTGGCCCTTGCCGGGGTGCGGGCGCTCGGGGGCCGACGCGCCGTGCAGCGGGGCCGAGTTGGCCCGCTCCAGCGCGGACGCGGTGACCGCGGACGGGCCGAGCACCACGACGGCGGTCGCGCAGGCCACCGTCCAGGGGCTCCGCAGGGCGGAGGCCCAGGACTTCTTCGGGTTCCGGGACATGCTCTTCGTACGGCTGCTGATCATCTTCCCCACCTCCAGTCGGCGTGACACGACGAAGTTAGGGCGCGGATCTTGGAGAACTCTGTGAGACCGCGGCGCGATGTCTGTGAACCTCATGAGATCCGCGTCAGGCGGATGAGAACCGTCTGGAAGCGGGTGCCGACCCGCGCCGGCCACTACGGCTGCTACGGCCGCCCCTGGAGCCGTGCCGCCTGGTCCCTGATCGCGGGGAGGCGTTCGGCGAGGGCGGCGCCCGGGCAGCTGGTCCGGTAGCCGTCGCTGTGGCCCGCGAGGGTGGGCAGCAGGGCGGAGGTGCCGGCGGCGTAACGGCTGCGGCTGTTGCTGGAGGTGAGGCGCACACTGCCGCGGGGGTCGATGTCGGAGAGGCCGAGTTTCCAGGCGACGAGGGCGGCGATGGCGTCGGTCATGGCGCGCGGGACGGGCACGCCCGCCGTGAAGGTGCCGAGCGCGGCGACGCCCGCGGTGCGGTGGTTGAAGCCCTGGGTGTGGGCGCCGGTGACGGGGCGGTCGACGCCGCCCGCTCGGCCCTCGTAGATGGTGCCGCAGCGGTCGACGAGGAAGTTGTAGCCGATGTCGTCCCAGTTCCGGGGGCCGGTCTGGCCCGCGTACAGGTAGCGGATGACGCGGGGGGCGTCGGCGCAGTCGTAGTCGTTCGGCGAGTCCGTGTGGTGGACGAAGACGGCGACGACCCGGTCGTCGTAGCGCGCGGGCGGCTGGCTGTGGGACTCCCCCGCCAGCCAGCGGCTCCTCGGCACGATGGGCGGCTTCGGCGCCCGGTAGGGGTGGGCGGGGCGCACGACGGGGGGCCGTTCGGCCCGCCGCTCGGTACGGTCCACGCCGACCGCGCACAGCACCAGTGCGAGCACGGCGGCGAGACCGGGCACACAGGCCAGGAGGAGGAGGGAGGACCGCGGCAGACGGCGGAGGGAGAGCTGCGGCAGGCGGTGGAGGGAGGGCCGCCGAGGCAGGCGGTGGAGGACGAGCCGCCGTGGCAGGCGACGGAGGACGGTCCGTGGCAGACGTACGGGCCGCATTCGCTGCCGGGCGTGTCGTCCACGGGCCCGGACGCGGGTCAGAGCTCGGGCACGGGCCCGGACGCGGGTCAGAGCTCCGGCGCGGGCACGGACGCGGGTCAGAGCTCCGGCGCGGGCACGGGCTCGGGCGTCTCCGGCCGGGTCCGGGCCGTGCGGGTTCCGAGAACGGCGCCGCCACCCTCGCGGCAGCCTCCGTATTCGCGCCCCCCGCGAGATCCGGAACACACGCATGCGCTCAGCCTCGCCCGGCCGCCCTGGCGCCGCACTGTGGACTGCGCCACCCGGGGGACCCGGAGGGAACCAACGTCCTGGTGCGGGACGTTTTTACGGTTCGAGGCAGTTGCAGGCAGTTCCGGCGGTTGCAGACAGTTCCGGCCAGATGTGGTGCGCCGGTGGCCGATTCCCGTGGGCCACGGAGTGTCGCGCGGGTGTAGCTGATCACTGCGCCCGCCTCACGCGTACTAAGGGTCCCGAGAGAAAGGCGGCAAGGAGTGGACGTGCTCGACATCCTGCTGTTGCTGGTGATCCTGGCCTACGCGGCGTCCGGTTACCGGCGCGGCCTGGTCGCCGGTTGCGTCTCCCTGGCCGGTTTCGTGGGCGGCGCGGCGGTGGGCGTCTGGGTGCTGCCCTGGGTGATGGAGCTGGTCACGGCGGGCACCCCGGCGGCGACGGTCACAGCGGTGGTGACGGTCCTGGTCCCGGGCGTCATCGGGCACGAACTGGCGGGCCGGCTGGCGCTGCGGCTGCGCCGGGAGATAGACCGCAGCCCGCTGCGGGTGGCCGACGGCGTAGGCGGCGCGGCGGCCAACACGGTCGCCGTGCTCATCGTGGCCTGGGTCGCCGCCAGTGTCCTGGGCGCCTCGTCGTCCGCGGTGGTGACCAACTCGATCCGCAATTCCGCGCTGCTCGGCGCCGTGCAGAACACCATGCCGGACACGACCCCGGCCTGGTTCTCCAACGCCACCTCCGCGCTCACCGAGGCGGGCTTCCCCCAGGTCTTCAACCCGTTCGAGAACGAGGCGACGGCCGAGGTCGCCAAGCCCTCCGGGGACAACGTCACGGCCGCCGCGACGAACGCCGCCAAGCGCAGCACGGTCAAGGTCGAGGGCGTCGCCGGCAACCAGGGCCGCGAGGGCAGCGGTTTCTTGTACGCCACCGAGCATGTGATGACCAACGCCCATGTGGTCGCGGGCATCGACAACCCGACCGTACGCGTGGGCGGCGTGGGCCGGGCGTACGAAGCGCGGGTCGTGCTCTTCGACCCCGACAAGGACGTGGCGGTGCTCTACGTCCCCGATCTGCGGGGCCCGGTCCTCCGCTTCGACGACAGCGCCTCGCGCGGTGACGCGGCGGTCGTCGCCGGCTACCCGGAGGACGGCGGCCTCGACCTCCAGGCGGCCACCGTCGCCAGCCGCATCGACGCGACCGGCCGGAACATCTACAACACCGACTCGGTCACCCGCGAGATCTACTCCATACGCTCCACCGTCCGCCCCGGCAACTCCGGCGGCCCTCTGCTCACCACCGACGGCCGGGTCTACGGCGTCGTCTTCGCCCGCTCCACCTCGGACGCGGAGACGGGTTACGTCCTGACCGTGGCCGAGGTCGCCCCGGACGCGGAACGCGCGGCGACGGCGACGGAGGCGGTGGACACGGGGGATCTGGTGACGTCGTGAGCGTGTGAGGGCCGTGAGCAGACCGGTGGTGGTGCGCCCGCCGTTACGACCGCCGTTATGGCTGCCGTTGTGACCGTCGTCAGAGCCGACGGCCCATCAGCACATCGTCCACGTACGCCCCGTCGATCAGGAGTTCCTCCGGCAGGACGCCCTCCACCACGAAGCCCTCGGACTCGTACAGCTTCCTGGCCGGGGTGTTGTGGCCGAGGACCCGCAGGGTGAGGCGGCGGGCGCCACGGCGTCGCGCCTCGTCCTGCGCGGCCCGCAGCAGCGCCCGTCCGACGCCGGCCCCGCGTGCCTCGTCGGCGACGGCCAGCCCCTGGATCTGCCGGACGTGCGCATGGCAGGCGAGGGGGGACGGCAGCGCGAGCCGCACATAGCCGACGATCACGCCGTCGAGTTCGGCGACGAGATGGTCCCACGGCCCGAAGCGCGCGCCGAAGAAGGGCTCGTACGGCTGCCGGGGGCGCTCCTGGACGGAGTGCAGCGGCGACCAGGTGGCCCGGTCGAGTCGCCCGAGCGCGTCCTCGTCGTCCGGGGTCGCGACGCGTATGTACGGAACCGGCATGAAGGTCACTTTACGGCGGGGGTACGGGGGGGCGTACGTACGAGGTCGTCCGGCCGGGCCTGCGGAGGCCCGGGGGCGGGCGTTGCGCACCCCCGGTCCGCGGCTTCGTCGGCCGCCCGGCAAGATGGGGGCATGAACGATGATTCGTCCGTACCGCCCGGTTCCCGTGTGGTGATCGCCGGGGCGTCCGGCCTGATCGGTTCGGCGCTGGCCCGCTCCCTCACGGAGGACGGCTACGAGGTGCTGCGGCTCGTACGGCGGGAGCCGCGGACGGCGGGCGAGGTGCGCTGGGATCCGGAGGCCGGACGGGTCGACGCGGCCGGCCTCGAGGGGTGCGCGGCCGTGGTGAACCTCGCCGGTGCCGGTGTCGCGTCACGCCGTTGGACGAAGGCGTACAAGGCGACGATCCGCAACAGCCGTGTACACGGCACCTCCACGCTCGCCGCCGCCGTCGCCTCCCTGGACACACCGCCGAGCGTGTTCGTCAACGGCAGCGCGATCGGGTTCTACGGCTCCACGGGCGACCGGGAGGTCGACGAGTCGGCGCCGCCGGGGCGGGGCTTCCTGCCGGAGCTGTGCGTGGAGTGGGAGGCGGCGACGGGGCCCGCCGCGGAGGCGGGGGTCCGTACGGTGTTCGCCCGCACGGGGCTGGTGGTGGCACGGGGCGGGGGCGCCTGGGGCTCGTTGTTCCCGCTCTTCAAGGCCGGTCTGGGCGGGCGGATGGGGGACGGGCGGCAGTACTGGAGCTTCATCTCCCTCTACGACGAGGTGGCCGCGCTCCGGCACCTGATCTCCACCCCGTCGCTGTCCGGACCGTTCAACCTGACGGCGCCGACTCCGCTCACCAACCGCGACATCACCGCGGCCATGGGCAAGGTCCTCCACCGCCCCACGGTCTTCACCGTCCCCGGGGTGGCGCTCCGCTTGGCGCTGGGCGAAGTCTCCGGCGACGTCCTGGGCAGCACGCGAGCCGTCCCGACGCGTCTGCTGGAGTCCGGCTTCCGATTCACGTTCCCGGAGATCGAGGACGCGATCCGCTCCGCGCAGAGCCGGTCCGCCCACTAGCAACCCCCACCCCCGAGCCAGAAGGCGTGGTGGGGGCGGGACAAGGTCCGTCGGACGACCGGGCGCACGGCCACCGCCCCCATGCCCCCGTGCGAGGCCACACGCTACTTCCCCGCCCCGCCCCCAGCCCTTCACCCTCGTCGCGAACTCAGGTATTCCAGATGGGCGTTGGGGGCATCACCTCCCCAGCAACCGCGCGACCTCGGGAGGGGCACGTGCTCGAGTCGGTGTACCAATCGACGTACTCAGCGGACACAGACACCGTGGACGTCGTCGTCGTGGGGGCCGGCGTGGCCGGCCTCACGGCGGCCGGTCATCTGACCAGGGCGGGCCTGACGGTCACCGTCCTGGAGGCCGCACCCGCCGTCGGCGGCCGAATGGCCACGGAGAAGGTGGACGGCTTCCGCCTCGACCGGACCGCCCAACCGCTCTCCACGTCCTACCCCGAACTGCGCCGCACCCCGGGCCTGGACACCCTGCCGCTGCGTCCGTTCGCCCCCGGCGTCCTGCTGCACGCCGACGGCCATCATCACCGCGCCGCCGCCACCCCGACCCTCCGAGGCGCAAGGGGCGCACTCACAGCCGCGCGCGCCCTCGCAAGCGCCCCCAGGCTGCCCCGCTCTCCGGGCCTCGGCTTCGCCCGAGCGGCAGGGACGCCCGTCCCGGGCCGTATACAGGGCCGGGGCCGCGTCACGGGCGCCCGCCCGAGCCGGTTGGGCGCCCCCGCCGACCAGTCCCGGCTGGCCATGGCCCTGGCCCGGCTCGCCGCCACCGCGCCCGAGCGGCTGGCCACCCGCGCGGAGGTGCCGATCGCCGAGGCGCTGGCGACGCGCGGTTTCCCGCCCCGGACGATCGACGGTTTCGTACGCCCCCTGCTGGCCGCCCTGCTCGCCGACCCGGCGCTGCAGACGTCCAGCCGCTGCGCCGACCTGGCGCTGCACGCCTTCGCGACGGGCCGCCTGTGCGTCCCGGAAGGCGGCGCCGACACCCTCCCGGAGCTGCTGGCGGCGGCCCTTCCGCCGGGGTCGGTCCGTACGGGGGTCCGCGCGACCGCGATCAGCACGACGTCGGTGACGACGGCGGACCACGGTGAATTCGGCTGCCGCGCCGTGGTGCTGGCCACGGACGCCCGATCCGCGGCGGAACTGCTCCCGGGGCTGCGCGTACCGGAGTTCCACCCGGTCACTGTCGTGCACCACACCACGGACGAGCCGCCGCTCGGCGAACCCGCGCTGCTCCTCGACGCGGACCGCAGCGGCCCGGTCTCGCACACGGCGGTGATCAGCCAGGTCGACCCGAGCCGGGCACCGGCGGGCCGCGCGCTGATCACCTCCACCGTGCTGGGCACACCGCCGGACCCCGCGCATCTCGACGCCACGGTCCGCGCCCAACTGGCCCGGCTCTACCGGACGTCCACGACCCGCTGGGAACTCCTCGCGGTCCACCACACCCCCGAGGCCGTCCCCGCGATGCCCGCCCCGCACGATCTGCGGCGCCCGGTACGCATCCTGGCCGGCCTCTACGTCTGCGGCGACCACCGCGACACCAGCACCGTCCAGGGCGCCCTGCACTCCGCCCGCCGAGCCGCCCACGCCGTCCTCACCGACCTGGACGCCCGCCCGACACCACAGGAAGAGCCCCTGGAAAACGCCGCGTAGCCCGCGAAGGGGCGCCCGATCTGCCACCGGGCGCCCCTCCGCGCGTCTGCCTATCCCAACGCCGCCACCTTGTCCCGGTACCCCCTGACCGGCGCGGCGTCCCGGTACGGCTCCAGCCTGCGCTCGAAGTCCCGTACGTACTCCACCGCCCGCACCGACCGCATCTCGGCGGCCTGACCGGCGGCCTCCGCGCCCAGCTGACAGGCCTGGTCCAGCTCACCGAGCCCGAGCCGGGCGGAGGCGAGGACGACACGGCAGAAGAGGCGGCTGCGGGCGTACGCGGGCGCGCGCAGTTGCAGGGAGCGCTCGGCGTGCTGGGCGGCGGCCCGGTACTGCTGGAGGTCGCGGTGGCTGTGCCCGAACTCGTCGGCGAGCTGGGCCTCGTCGAAGAACCGGGCCCAGTACGGCACCTCGTCCCCGGGCCGGGCCGACTCCAGGGCCCGCTCGGCGCGGACCAGCGCGGCCGTGGAGGCCCGCACCTCGCCGAGCACCGCGTGCCCGCGCGCCTCGACGGCGTGCAGCAGCGACTGCACCACCGGCGGCACGGCCGACCCGACGCCCTGCTGCGCGACGCGCGCGAGCTGCACGGCCTCCCGTCCGTGCCCCAGATAGACCGCCTGACGGCTCATCGTGACCAGCACGTACGCCCCGTACGCCCGGTCCCCCGCCGCCTGCGCCAGCCGCAGCGCCTGCACGAAGTACCGCTGGGCGAGCCCGTGGGCGCCGATGTCGTACGAGGTCCAGCCGGCCAGCCGGGTGAGGTCGGCGGCGGCGGCGAAGAGCCGCCGGCCGACCTGTTCGCCGTAGGCGCCGCGCAGCATGGGCTCGGCCTCGTGCTCCAGATAGCGGACGAGGGCCTGGCGGGCGTGGCCGCCGCCGTAGGCGTCGTCGAGGGCGCGGAAGAGTTCGCCGACCGAGCGGAGGGCGGCGATGTCCCCGCCGGTGACCTTCTGGCCGGGGCCGCGCTCGGTCTGGTTGCGCTGCCGGGGGACGGCCGGGCGGCCCTGCGGGGGGACACGGGTGGCGCTCGGGTCGCCCCGGCCCACGCGGTCGTCGGCGCGGCCGATCAGCCAGTCGCGGCTGGGCACGACGAGCCCGGCGGGGGTGAACGCGATCTTCCGCAGCTCGGCGTGGCTGCCGGAGTCCTTGCGCCACAGCCCGCTGACGATGTCAATGGCCTCCTCGGGGGTCGCGGCGAACTCCAGCCCGGCGTAGACGGGGGCGCAGGCGTCGAGGCCGAGGTCCTGGGCGGTGAGCCGGCGGCCGAGGCGGCGGGTGAACACCTCGGCGATGAGCGCGGGCGTCGTACCCCTCGGCTGCTGACCGCGCAGCCAGCGGGTCACGGATGTCTTGTCGTATCTGAGATCGAGGCCGTGTTCGAGACCGAGCTGGTCAACACGGCGCGCTAGTCCCGCGTTGGAGAACCCCGCTTCTGCGATGAGGGCGGCGAGCTGGCGGTTGGGGGTGCGCTGCGCGGGTCGTTCCGTCATCTGCGGTGCGGTCTCCTGCCTTCCGGGTGTCGGCGGGGTGGCCCGGATTGCCTGGTGAGAAGCCTTTGCGGGCTTGTGAACGGCGCGAATGTAGCGGAGAGTAAGCGCCTGATCGCACACTTCCACGTCTATTCATCCGATCGTGTGAGGATTCACCGCATAGCTGACGGAAACCGCCTCCCCTGTGCGCCACCGACGGACCCCGCCGTACGCCCGGCAGGGCCGGCGGATGACCCTCGCCGGGTACCGGTCGCCCGTCGAACACCACCCGGACGTACGGTCGTACAGTGACTTGGGCGCGTTGAGTGCCCGACACAGCTATCGCGGTGCCGCCACCCGGCCGTACCGCCGAGGGAGGCGCTTGCCGTGAGCGGGTTGCGGTTCGTCCACATGGGGTTCGGCAGGGAGGCCGTCGAGTACCGGGAGGCGTGGGACGAGCAGCGCCGGGTGCACGCGGCACGCTTCGCCGACGAGGTCCCCGACACCGTCCTGCTCCTGGAGCACCCCCCGGTCTACACCGCCGGCCGGCGCACGGCCGACGACGAGCGCCCCCTCGACGGCACCCCGGTCGTGGACGTGGACCGCGGCGGCAAGATCACCTGGCACGGGCCGGGCCAGCTGGTGGGATACCCGATCCAGAAGCTGCCGCGCCCGGTGGACGTCGTCGCCCATGTACGGCGTCTCGAAGAGGCCCTGATCCGTACGTGCGCGGAGTTCGGCCTGGAGACCAGCCGCGTCGAGGGCCGCAGCGGGGTGTGGGTGCTCGGCGACCCGGTCGAACAGCGCCTCGGCGGCCTCTCCCTGGACCTCGACCCCCGGATGACCGACGAGGAGTTCGACCCCCGGCTCAACGGGCCCGAGTACGCGCCGTCCAACGCCGGCCAGCGTCGCGAGGACCGCAAGATCGCGGCGATCGGCATCCGCGTCGCGAAGGGCGTCACGATGCACGGCTTCGCGCTCAACGTGAACCCCGACAACCGGTGGTTCGACAAGATCATCCCCTGCGGCATCCGCGACGCGGGCGTCGCCTCCCTCGCGAACGAACTCGACCGCGACATCACCATCGCCGAGGTCCTCCCGGTGGCCGAGAAGCACCTGCGGGACGTACTGGAGAACGCGGACCTGAAGCCGAGGGCGATCGAGCGGACGCCCGCCTGAGAGCCCGGTCCGGCCAGGGGCTGGTCGCGCAGTTCCCCGCGCCCCTGAAAGACCCCGGGCGCGCCCCGTGCGTCCGCCCGCCCCCGGGACGGGAATGCCACCCCAGAGCCGAAGGTTGCCCACCCCAGGGGGCGAGAACCACACGGGCGTACCCTGGTGTACGCCGAAGAATCGAAGCTACAGGGAGCCGATGTGTCCGCAGTCTCACCCGACGGACGCAAGATGCTGCGCCTGGAGGTCCGCAACAGCCAGACCCCCATCGAGCGCAAGCCCGAGTGGATCAAGACCCGGGCGAAAATGGGCCCCGAGTACACGAAGATGCAGAACCTCGTGAAGAGCGAGGGCCTGCACACGGTCTGCCAGGAGGCGGGCTGCCCGAACATCTACGAGTGCTGGGAAGACCGCGAGGCCACCTTCCTCATCGGCGGCGACCAGTGCACCCGCCGCTGCGACTTCTGCCAGATCGACACCGGCAAGCCCGAGGCACTGGACCGCGACGAGCCCCGCCGGGTCGGCGAGTCCGTCGTCACCATGGACCTCAACTACGCCACCGTCACCGGCGTCGCCCGCGACGACCTCCCCGACGGCGGCGCCTGGCTGTACGCCGAGACGGTCCGCCAGATCCACCGGCAGACGGCGGAGCGCGAGGGCGGCCAGACCAAGGTCGAGCTGCTGGCGCCCGACTTCAACGCCGTCCCGGAGCTGCTGGAGGAGGTCTTCGCCTCCCGCCCCGAGGTCTTCGCGCACAACGTCGAGACGGTCCCCCGCATCTTCAAGCGCATCCGCCCCGGCTTCCGCTACGAGCGCTCGCTGAAGGTCATCACCGACGCCCGCGACCACGGCCTGGTCACCAAGTCCAACCTGATCCTCGGCATGGGCGAGACCCGCGAAGAGGTCGGCGAGGCGCTCCGCCAGCTGCACGACGCCGGCTGCGAGCTGGTCACCATCACCCAGTACCTGCGACCGAGCGTCCGCCACCACCCGGTGGAGCGCTGGGTCAAGCCGCAGGAGTTCGTCGAGCTGAAGCAGGAGGCCGAGGAGATCGGCTTCTCCGGCGTGATGTCCGGCCCGCTCGTCCGCTCCTCGTACCGGGCCGGCCGTCTGTACCAGATGGCCGTCGAGAAGCGGGGCTCGTACGTCGCCTCGCAGGCCGTCTGACCCCTCCGCCAAATGGCACGCAGTGCCATCAGATCGTGTGAATCTGAGCACAAGTAGCTACCGGCCGGTAATGACCAATTGGACGCGGTCCTGACCGTCCTCGCAGATGAGGGCGTTGTCGGGGCCGCGTCGGCGTTTAAAGGCCGCGCATCAAGGTTTCATTGGCGTTTGACCGGTCGGTCACGCCCTGGTAACACCAATCAGTGACCCTGGTTTTACACCCGGTACTCGCTCTCACCAGAGCCTCGACTCCCGAGAGGGGACCTCCCATGCAGGCCGCACCCGTTCGCGCCACCGCGATCCCGTCGTTCACCGATGCACTCCGTGCCGTCGAGTCGCTGCTCATGAGCAGCGGTCAGCGCACCGCCCGTCGCAACGCCTGGACCTCCGTCCTGGAGGACCGCCGCCGCGCCAAGGACCGCGTCGAGGCCGAGCGCGTCCTCGAAGCAGCCGTCGCCGCGCGTACGTCGTAACCGCTGGAGCGGAGAACCGCAGCACCGAGCACGAACCGCACCACCCGAGTACGAACCGCAGCACCGGAACATGAACCGCACCGCTGGAGCACGACGCGCGTACGAGCCGACCGCCCGAAGGCTCGACCGCGATCCGCACCACAGCCGCTCGTGTACGACCGCAGCTCCACTCGGCACCGCCGCCGCCCGGCGCCGCTCCCCAGGCGTTGTCGCCGGTCACCGGTCCCCACCGGCACCGCCGTCGTCCGCACTCGCCCGGCCACGTAGACTTCGTGCCATGGCGAGGAAGGAATCCGCAGCGGACGCTGCGAACCCCGGGCGACTCAAGCAGATCGCTCTGACGTACAAGATGACCCGCAGGGCCGACAAGAAGATCGGTCTTGTACTCGCGGCTGTCGGAATCATCACCTTCGGTGTCTTCCTCGCGATCGGTTTCTTGATCGGCCACCCGATCTATCTCGGCATCTTCGGCTTCCTGCTCGCCTTCCTCGCGACGGCGATCGTCTTCGGACGCCGGGCCGAGCGCGCCGCGTTCGGGCAGATGGAGGGCCAGCCGGGTGCCGCCGCGGCGGTACTGGACAACGTGGGCCGTGGCTGGACCACCACCCCGGCGGTGGCGATGAACCGCAGCCAGGACGTGGTGCACCGGGCCGTCGGCAAGGCCGGCATCGTCCTGGTCGCCGAGGGCAACCCGAACCGGGTCAAGAGCCTGCTGGCCGCCGAGAAGAGGAAGATGGCCCGCATAGTGGCGGACGTACCGGTGCACGACCTGGTCGTGGGCACCGGCGAGGGCCAGGTCGAACTGAAGAAGCTGCGCACGACCATGCTGAAGCTGCCGCGCGTCCTGACCGGCCCCCAGGTCACCGCCACCAACGACCGCCTGCGCGCGATGGGCGACCTGATGAGCAACATGCCGTTGCCAAAGGGCCCGATGCCCAAGGGCATGCGCATGCCGAAGGGTGGGCCGAAGGCCCGCTGAGTCCTCTCCTACGACGAAG
>NZ_AEJC01000449.1 GCF_000317595.1 Streptomyces ipomoeae 91-03
CGACCAGGAACGGCTGAGCCGTCCCGGTCACGCGTCGGGGGACATGGCGTCACGTACCTTGGCGGTGTCCACGAACTGTTCGAAGCGGACGATCAGCCCGCCGCGTACGACGAAGTGGTGCGCGACGCGGACGTCCATCCGCTTTCCCGTGGCCTTGTTGGTGGCGGTGTAGCGGGCGAGGACGACGACGTTCTCGCCGTCGACGACGTAGGTGTCGTCGTGGACGACCCAGTCGTCCCACTCCTTGGCGAGCTGCGCCATCACGCTGGAGGTGACGCCGTCAGGGGTGCGGTAGGTACCGGCGAGCGGGAAGCCGGCCATCTCGGTCCACTCCACGTCGGGGGCGAGGGTGGCGCGCAGTGCCTCCAGGTCGCCGGTGGCCGAGGCGAGGTGCTGGCGGCGTACGACGTCGGCGGGGGCGGAGGACGTGGTGAAGTCGGTGTCCTGATACGTCATGGCCGTCAGCCCCACTTCATCTCGCCCTTGGCGACCTTGGCGCCGATCTGGGCGGCGATCCGCATACCGTTGGCCGGGTGGCGCTGGACCAGCGCCTCGGTCAGTGCGGCACCGTCGGCGGCCTTGGCCAGCTCCTCCTCGAAGGCGACCAGGTAGTCGCGGGTGGCGGTGATGGCGGAGGCGTCGGCGGGGGCGTCGGGCAGACGGTGGCCGGGGACGACCAGCTGCGGGTCGAGGGCGGCCATCTCGTCCAGCAGCTCGATCCAGGCCGAACGGTCCTCGGGGTCGGGGGTGTCGGCGACCCAGACGTGCTCCTGCTGGAACAGCAGCACACCGCCGAGGATCGCGCGCTGCTCGGCCTGCCACAGGTAGTGGCGGTCGGGAAGCCTGGTGGGGCCGCCCTTGAGCTCGAAGCGGTGGCCCTCCAGGGTGAGGTCGCCGGTCAGGGGCTCGATGTCGACCAGGCGGGTGGGCAGGTTGGGGCCCAGCGCCTCCCAGGCCTTGAGCTTGCCCTCGTAGGAGTGCTGGATGTGCTCGATGACGTGCTCGGTGGCGACGAACTTGGCGTCGGGGAAGGCGTCGGCCAGCACTTCGGCGCCGAAGTAGAAGTCCGGGTCGCCGTGGCTGATGAAGACGGTGGTCAGCTTCTTGCCGGAGTCGAGGACCTCGGCGGCCAGCCGATGACCGTCGGCCCGGGTGAAGCCGGCGTCGACCAGCAGGGCCTCGCTGTTGCCGGTGACGAGGGTGGCGGTCTTGTTCTTGCTGCCGACGGGGAAGTCCAGGTCCAGGATCTTGAAGGAGAGCGTGCTCATGAGTGCTCCTCAGGGTTGGGGTGATGGGGGAGTGGGGTGGT
>NZ_AEJC01000450.1 GCF_000317595.1 Streptomyces ipomoeae 91-03
CGCATGCCCGTGCGCTGCTCATCAGTACGGCGGAGGGGGCGACCGACTACATCGACGCCGATCTGCACGACCCGGAGACCGTTCTGCGGGAGGCGGCGAAGACCCTGGACCTCTCCCGGCCGGTCGCGCTGACGCTGATGCAGGTCAGCGGGCACATCGCGGACTACGACCGGGCGCGCTCCATCGTCGGCACGCTGATGGACGCCCTGCCGTCCGGGAGTTGGTTCGCCTTCAACGACAGCGTGGACACGAACAAGGCCAACGCCGAGGCCACCCGCCAGTACAACGAGAGCGGAGCGGTCCCGTACTATCTGCGCAGCCCGGCCGAACTCGCCGGATTCTTCGACAGGTTGGAGATGCTGGCCCCGGGGGTCGTGCCGCTCAACGACTGGCGCCCCGATCCGGCGGAGGGCGACCGGTCGACCGAGGTGATCGCGCTGGGCGGGGTCGCGCGCAAGCCCTGACGCGTACGCGCGACGACGCCATCGGTGCGGGCCCCGTCACTCACACGGTCCGTTCCCGGCCCTCCCAGTACGGTTCGCGCAGCCTCCGCTTGTACAGCTTGCCGTTCGGGTCGCGGGGCATCGCCTCGGTGAAGTCGACGCTCTTCGGACGCTTGTACCCGGCGAGTTCGCGGGCGCAGTGGGCGAGGATCCCCTCGGCGAGCACGGGCCCGGGGGTGAAGCCGGGGGCGGGTTCGACGACGGCCTTGACCTGCTCGCCCCAGTCGTCGTGCGGGATGCCGAAGGCGGCGGCGTCGGCGACGGCGGGGTGGGTGAGGAGAGCGGCCTCGATCTCGGCGGGGTAGATGTTGACCCCGCCGGAGATGATGAGGTCGATCTTCCGGTCGCGGAGGAAGAGATAGCCGTCCTCGTCGAGGTAGCCGAGGTCGCCGACGGTGAAGAAGTCGCCGATGCGGTTCTTGTTCGTCTTGGTCTCGTCCTTGTGGTACGAGAAGCCGCCGGTGCTCATCTTCATGTAGACGGTGCCGAGTTCGCCGGGCGGCAGCCGGTTGCCGTCGTCGTCGAAGATCGCGAGTTCGCTGATGGGCCAGGCCTTGCCGACGGTGCCGGGCTTCTTCAGCCAGTCCTCGGCGGTGGCGAAGGCGCCGCCGCCCTCGCTGGCCGCGTAGTACTCCTCGACGCTGTGGCCCCACCACTCGATCATGGCCCGTTTCACATGGTCCGGGCAGGGGGCGGCGCCGTGGATGGCGTGCCGCATGGACGACACGTCGTAGCGGGCCCGTACGTCCTCGGGAAGCGCCAGCAGCCGGTGGAACTGGGTGGGGACCATGTGGGTGTGGGTGCAGCGGTATGTGTCGATGAGGCGGAGCATCTCCTCGGGTGTCCACTTGTCCATGAGGACGAGCCGGTGCCCGATGTGCAGGGACGCGCTCGCGAACTGCAGCACGGCCGTGTGGTAGAGCGGCGAGCACACCAGGTGCACATTGTCGTCGTACGGCTTGATGCCGAAGATGCCGAGGAAGCCGCCCAGGTACGACTCCTCGGGGAGCTTGCCGGGCAGCGGGCGGCGGATGCCGCGGGGGCGGCCGGTGGTGCCCGAGGTGTAGTTCATGACCCAGCCGAGGGTGCGGTCCTCGGGCGCCGACTCGGGCTGTCCGTCGACGAGTTCGGCGTACGGGCGGAAGCCATCGACCGTGCCGACGGCGTACCGGTGGCTTCCGGGGAGCCCCGCCTCGTCGGCGGCGTGCCGTGCGGCCTCGGCGAAGCGTTCGTGGGCGATGAGGACCTTGGCGCCCGAGTCGGAGACGATCCAGGCGATCTCGGGGCCCACCAGGTGGTGGTTGACGGGGACGAGGTAGAGGCCGGCCTGGGTGGCGGCGAGGTGGGCGGTGAGGAACTCGACGCTGTTGGGGAGCACGACCGCGAAGGCGTCGCCGCGTTCCAGACCGGCGGCGCGCAGGCCGTGCACCAGGCGGTTGGCCTCGGCGTGCAGGCGTCCGGCGGTCCACTCCTCGCCGTCGGGGGCGACGAGGACCGGGCGGTCGGGGTCGGCGGTGGCCTGGGCCCAGAATCCTTGGGGAGCTTGCGGCTGAGGGGCTTGCCGTTGAGGGGCTTGGCCTTGAGTGGCTGGGCCCTGAGGTGGAACGTGGCCCTGACGAGCTGGGCTTTGAGGGGCTTGGCTCACTGTTCCTCGCTCCTTCCGGCGATCCGGTTGACGCGGTCCACGGCCCGCTCGAAGCCGCGGGTGAGGTCGTCGAAGACGGCCTGGACGCTGCGTTCGCTGTCCATCCGGCCGACGATCTGCCCGACCGGGGTGCCGAGCAGCGGCTCCACCTCGTACTTCTGGATGCGGGAGACCGCCTCCGCGACCAGCAGCCCTTGCAGCGGCATGGGCAGGGCGCCGGGCCCGGCGGGGTCGTCCCAGGCGTCGGTCCATTCGGTACGGAGCTGGCGTGCGGGTTTGCCGGTGAGGGCACGGGAGCGGACGGTGTCGCCGGAGCCGGCGGCGAGCAGCTTCTCAATCAGCCGCGGGGAGGGCAGTTCGGCCTCGGTGGTGGTCAGCCAGAGCGAACCGAGCCAGACACCCTGGGCGCCGAGCGCGAAGGCGGCGGCCACCTGCTGTCCGCTGCCGATGCCGCCGGCGGCGAGCACGGGCAACGGCGATACGGCGTCCACGACTTCGGGGGTGAGCACCATGGAGGCGATCTCGCCGGTGTGCCCGCCGGCCTCGTACCCCTGGGCGACGACGATGTCGATGCCGGCGTCGGCGTGCTTGCGGGCGTGCCGGGCGCTGCCCGCGAGCGCGGCGACGAGGACGTTGTGTTCGTGGGCGCGGTCGATGACGTCGGCGGGCGGGGAGCCCAGCGCGTTGGCGAGCAGCCGGATGGGGTAGTCGAAGGCGACGTCGAGCTGGGTGCGGGCGACCTGTTCCATCCAGCCGGTGATACGCCAGCCGGAGGCCTCCCCCTCGGCGAGTTCGGGCACGCCGTACTTGGCGAGGGTGTCCTTGACGAACTGCCGGTGTCCCTCGGGGATCATCGCCTCGACGTCCGCCTCCGTGACGCCCTCCACCTTCTTGGCCGGCATGACCACGTCCAGGCCGTACGGCTTGCCGTCGACGTGGGCCTCGATCCAGTCGAGGTCGCGTTTGAGGTCGTCGGGGGCCGTGTAGCGGACCGCGCCGAGCACCCCGAAGCCGCCGGCCCGGCTGATGGCCGCGGCGACGGCGGGGAACGGCGTGAAGCCGAAGACGGCGTGCTCGACTCCCAGTTTCTTGCTCAGCTCCGTCTGCATGGGCGCAGGATGCCGCAGTCCTCCGGACGAGGGAAGAGGTTTTCTGATGCACCGTCAGTTTTTATGGTGCCGTCCGGCGGGAGCTGGAGCGCCTACGGGGAGGGGGCTGTCGGTCATATGGGCGACAGCGGCTTCGCTGCGGCTGGTCGCGCAGTTCCCCGCGCCCCGGGGCGCGGGGAGCGACTTCCCCTATGAGGATGCGCCCGACTGGCGCCGAGCGCATCGGTGCGGTGTGTGCTGGGGCCGCTACTCGTTGAACACGGCCTTCTGGACGTCGTTCGGGCCGTCGAAGCGCTCCTTCTTCAGACCGCTGAGACGGCTCACCACCTTGTCGTCGGCCTTGTTCTTGCGGGCGCGCTCGACGAGGTGCTCCTTGTCCGTCGGGTATTCCATGCCCTTGAGGGCCTTCTGCAGATCCGTCGGCCTGAGGTCGGCCATGAGAGCCTCCCTGTGGTGCGTGGGCGGCCCCGCCGGGCGGGGCGGCCGTGTCGTACAGGATCACGCACCTCCCGCAGTACCCCTCCCGCCCCGAATCATGCGACTCGATCGGATCAGGACGGACGCCCCGAGGCTTCGAGCACCGCCATCGCGGCGTTGTGCCCGGGCACCCCGCTGACCCCGCCGCCGCGTACCGCGCCGGCGCCGCACAGGAGGACGTTCGGGTGACGGGTCTCGACACCCCAGCGGCCGGTGTCGTCCTGGGCGTACGGCCAGGTGAGGGCGCGGTGGAAGATGTTGCCGCCGGGGAGGCCGAGATCGTGTTCGAGGTCGAGGGGGGTCTTGGCCTCGATGCAGGGGCGGCCGTCGGCGTCGGTGGCGAGGCAGTCGGTGATCGGCTCGGCGAGGTGCGTGTCCAGCTGGGCGAGGGTCGACTTCAGGAGTTCCTCACGGACGGCGTCGTTGTCGGCCTCGAAGAGCCTCGCGGGGGTGTGCAGGCCGAACAGGGTGAGCGTCTGGTAGCCCTGGTCGACCAGGCCGGGGCCGAGGATGGTCGGGTCGGTGAGGGAGTGGCAGTAGATCTCGGAGGGCGGCGCCTCGGGCAGCCCGCCGGCGGCGGCCTGGGCGTAGGCGGCGGCGAGCTGGTCGTAGCCCTCGGCGATGTGGAAGGTCCCGGAGAAGGCGTCGCGGGGGTCGACGGACTCGTCGCGGAGTCGCGGCAGCCGGGTGAGCAGCATGTTCACCTTGAGCTGGGCACCCTCGGCGGGGGCGGGCGGTTCGTCGCCGGTCAGGGCGGCCAGTTCCCGCGGGGAGGCGTTGACGAGGACGTGGCGGGCGGCGACGGCTCCTTCCGTGTCGGCCGTGCGGTAGGTGACCTCGGCGGAGCGTCCGTCCGTCGCGATGCTCCGCACCTCGTGGCCGGTGGCGATCACGGCACCGGCGTCGCGCGCGGCCTTGGTGAGCGCGTCCGTGAGGGCGCCCATCCCTCCCACGGGTACGTTCCAGGCGCCCGTGCCGCCACCGATCACGTGGTAGAGGAAGCAACGATTCTGCACCAGGGAGGGGTCGTGGGCGTCCGCGAAGGTGCCGATCAGGGCGTCGGTGAGGACGACCCCGCGCACCAGGTCGTCGCTGAAGGTCGCCTCGACGGCCGTGCCGATGGGCTCCTCGAAGAGGATCCGCCAGGCCTCCTCGTCGTCGACACGGCGACGCAGCTCGTCCCGGGTGGGGAGGGGCTCGATGAGGGTCGGGAACACCCGCTCGGCGACGCGGCCCGTCATCCCGTAGAAACGCCGCCACGCCTCGTACTCGGCGTTCGAACCGGTGAGCCGCGCGAACGCCTCCCGCGTGCGGCGTTCACCACCGCCGACGAGCAGACCGGTGGGGTGTCCGTCGCGTTCGGCGGGGGTGTACGAGGAGATCGTGCGCCCCCGGACACGGAAGCCGAGGTCCAGGTCCCGCACGATCTTCCGGGGCAGCAGGCTGACCAGGTACGAGTACCGCGACAGCCGGGCGTCGACCCCGGTGAACGGCCGGGTGGAGACCGCCGCGCCGCCGGTGTTGCCCAGCCGCTCCAGGACCAGCACGGAGCGGCCGGCCCGGGCGAGGTAGGCGGCGGCGACCAGTCCGTTGTGGCCACCGCCGACGATCACGGCGTCGTACGAGTCGTGCGGCCGGGGTCCGGGACGGCCGGGCTGTACCGCGGGGGTCGGGGCAGGTGTGGGGGTGGCAGGCATGGCTCTTCGTAACATGCGGTGATCGGGGTCGGCCAGGGGGGTGTGCCAGGTGGATCAACCAGTCGTACACCCTGCGGTCGCCCGGTTCTCAGTGACGGCCCGTCGCTCGCTGTTGCCGTAACGCCGCCACCCTGCGGTACAGCTCCACGGCCTCCGGGCCGCGGCCGAGCTGTTCCAGGCAGTGGGCCTCGTCGTTGCGGCTGGCCAGGGCGTCGGGGTGGTCGGCGCCGAGGACGCGGGCGCGAGCCTCGGCCACGCCGCGGTACTCGGTGAGGGCGTCGGCCCAGCGGCCGAGCCAGCCGAGGCCGACGGCGACCTCGCGGCGGCTGACGAGGGTGTCGGGGTGGTCCGGGCCGAGGGCGCTCTCGCGGAGGGCGCATACGTCGCGGGACTCGGCGAGGGCCTCCTCCCAGCGGCCGAGGCGTCCGAGGTTGACGCCGAGGCCGTGCCGGGCGCGCAGGGTCTCGGGGTGGGCGGGTCCGTGGACGCGGGTGCGGTCGTCGACCAGGGCGCGGTAGAGGGTCAGGGCGTCGGCGCTGCGGCCGAGCCGGCCGAGGCTGATGCCGACCTCGTAGCGGGCGGCGAGGGTGTCGGGATGGTCGGGGCCGAGGGCCCGCGCACGGGCCTCGGCGACCTCCTGATAGGTCCCCAGCGCCTCCGGCCAGCGCCCCAACTGACCGAGGGCGTAGGCGACTTCGCAGCGGGTGACGAGGGTGTCGGGGTGCTCGGCGCCGAGGACGCGGGCGCGGGCGTCGGCCACCTCGCCCGCCATGCGGTACGAGTCCTCCAGGCGCCCGAGCCTGCTGAGGTTGAAGGCGAGGTTGTGGCGGCAGCGCAGGGTGTCCGGGTGGTCGGGGCCCGCGATGCGTTCGCGGGCGGCGAGGACGGAGGTGTACGCCTGGTGGGCCTCGAAATGGCGACCCAACTGGCCGAGTACGTACGCCATTTCCTGCCGGGCGGCGAGGGTGTCGGGGTGCTCGGTGCCGAGGACGCGCTCGCGGGTGCGGGCGACGTGGGCGAACTCGCGCAGGGCGTCGGCGGGGCGCCCGGTGCGGCTGAGGGTGAAGCCGACCTCGTAGCGGCTGGCCAGGGTGTCGGGGTGGTCCGGCCCGAGGGCGTGCTCGCGTTCGGCGGCGACCGCGCGGTGCACCTCTCCGGCCTCGGTCCAGCGGCCGAGCCGGCCGAGGCTCAGGCCCGCGTTGTGCCGCCCGGCCAGTGTGGTGATCAACTCCGATGACGGCGTGGGGCGTTCGGCGCGTACGGGTTCTTCGGCGGGGCCGGTGGCGGGGCGGGTGATCCACTCTCCGGTCAGTCCGGCCGCGGCGTCCGGCGGGGGGAGGCTCGGTCCGGCGCCGGTGGCCTTGGGGCCGGTGGTCATGCCGCGCGTCCAGGACGGCAGCCGACGCTCGCGCGGGGACAGCGGCTCTGGGCGGGCGCGAGGGCCGGGGGTGCCGGAGCCGGTGGCGGGGGGCGCGGGTCGCGAGACGACCGTGGGGATGTAGGCGGCCGGCTGCGGCGCGGGGCCGGCCGTACGGCCCTCGTCGACGCGGCGGCCCAGTTCGCGGGCGTCCTGCGGCCGTTCCTCGGGCTGCTTGGCCAGCAGGTCCAGGATGATGCGGTCCAGGTACTCGGGCACGTCCTCGCGGTGGCCGCGCGGCGGCCGGGGTGGGGTGTCGCGGTGGCCCATGAGGACAGCCCAGGCGTCGTCGAGGTCGAACGGCGGTACGCCCGTGATGAGTTCGTAGAGGACGCAGCCGAAGGAGTACAGGTCGCTGCGGTGGTCGACCTGGCCGCCGCTGATCTGTTCCGGGGACATGTAGTGCGGGGTGCCCATGGCGATGCCGGTGCCGGTGAGCCGGGAGGTGAAGGTGACGTCGCGGCCGAGGCGGGCGATGCCGAAGTCGCAGATCTTCACCGTGCCGTCGGCGAGCCGCATGATGTTGGCGGGCTTCAGGTCACGGTGCACGATGCCCTGTTTGTGGGTGTAGGCCAGCGCCGAGGCCACCTGGTCGGCGATCTCGACGACATCGGCGACCGGCAGCGGATGGTGCTTGTTGTCCTCCAGCAGTTGGCTGAGGTTGCGGCCCTCCAGTAACTCCATGACGAGGAACAGCACTCCGTCGGACTCGCCGAAGTCATGGACGACGGTCACCCCGCGGTGCTGGAGCGCGGCGGCCACGCGTGCCTCGCGCCGGAAGCGCTCCCGCAGGACATGGGTGACGGACTGGTCGGGCTGGGTGTTGATGGGCTTGAGACACTTGACCGCGACCTGCCGGCCCAGCGACTCGTCTCTCGCGCGCCAGACCTCACCCATCCCGCCCCGCCCGATCAGATCGAGCAACCGGTACCGGCCCTGGATCAGCCTGGTGTCCGCCATCGCCAACGACCGCCCCCGTCCGTACGGACCCGCCCCGTAGGTCCTGGTCGTCCAGTATGGCGGCCTATCTCATGACTTTGTATGGTGCCGGGCGTGCGCCGGGGCCCAGTCGGGCCATGGCGCGGAGGATGTGTTTGGGCGGGAGTTGCCAGCGCAGCCGGGCGGGAATCGAGCGCAGCAGGGTACCGGTGAGCCGTAGGCGCCGGGTGACGGTCGCCGGGGCCGGGGCCGGTCGGCCGTACAACTCGTGGGCGTACGGCGGCAGAGAGGCGTACGCGAGGTTCGCCACGCGCCGCCACAGTGCCTCGCGTGCCGGTACGAGCAACGGGTGCGTGGGCGGTCGGCGCAGGAAGTCGTCCACCTCCCGTGCCTCCGGCCCGGCGGCGAGCTCGGGCCGCATCTTCTCGAAGTACGCGGCCAGCTCCGCCCGGCTGTCGGGCACTTCGGCCGGGTCGAGGCCCACCAGGCGGGCGCTGACCCGGTGTTCGTCGATGTACCGGTCGGCGGCGGTGTCGGTGAAGGGGAAGCCGGACCGGCGCAGGACGTGCAGATAGGAGTCGATCTCGGCGCAGTGCACCCACAGCAGCAGCTCGGGCTCGTCGACGCCGTACCGCTCCCCCGTGTCCGGGTCGGTCGCCGTGAGCATGCTGTGGATCTTCCGGACGCGGGCGCCCGCCCGTTCCGCCGCCTCTGTGGTGCCGTACGTCGTCGTACCGACGAAGTCGGCCGTCCGCATCAGCCGCCCCCAGGCGTCCTCGCGGAAGTCGGAGTTCTGCATGACGCCGCGCACCACCCGGGGGTGCAGGGCCTGGAGGTACAGGGCGCGGATTCCGGCGATCCACATCATGGGATCGCCGTGCGCCTGCCAGGTCACCGAGGCCGGGCCGAACAGGCCGGGGTCGACCGTCAGGGGGTCACCAGTTCGAGAGGCGTCCACGCCGCCAGTGTGACAGAGCTGCTCATTGCCCGGAAGGACTGCCGATGACCTGCGCTTATGTCAACCAGGGCAGCTACCGGCGGGGCGCCTCATCCCCTTCGGCCCGGCCTGCATACGGTAAGAGGAGATCATCACCATCTGCCCGGGAGTCCCGATGTCCCGTACCCGCCGTACTCTCCGGAGGAGACCCGCCGAGGTCTTCGAGGCCATCGAGCCTCCCGGCAACGGGGAACTGGTCGCCGGAGTCGTGTCGGTGACGGTCTTCGTGGAGGCCCTGGGTGCCCTGTCCGGGTCGGAGGTGTGGCTGCTCGGGCTGCTGGTCTTCCTGCCCGGCGCGGCGTCGGCGCTGTGCACCGAGGTGCAGACGAGGTTCGTCGCCGCGTGGACCGCGCTGGTCGTCACCGCCACCGTGGTGCTGCGCAACCGCGCCGACGGCCACTTGCTGGACCGGCTCCTGCTGGTCCTGCTCACCCTCGCCCTCGCCCTGACCTCCGTGTACGCCTGCCGTCGCCGGATCAGACGCGAGCACGAGATGGTCCGTCTGCGCTCCACCGCCGCGGCCATGCAGCGGCACATCCTGCACCCCCTGCCCCTGGTCACCGACGACGTCCTGGTCAACGGCGTCTATGAACCTCTCCATGAGGACCGGCTCGTCGGCGGTGACATCTACGACGTCGTCGACTCACCCTTCGGCACCCGGGTACTGATCGGTGATGTCCAGGGCAAGGGGCTGGCCGCCGTGGGCACCGCCTTCGCCGTCATCGGCGCCTTCCGGGAGGCCGCCCACCGCGAACCGACACTGACCGCGCTGGTCGACACCCTGGACGCCGCCGTCGTACGGCACAACTCCTACGCCGAACAGACCGGCGAGGACGAACGCTTCGTCACCGCTCTGATCGTCTCCGTCGACGCGGACATCGATGTGCAGGTCGTCAACTGCGGGCACATCCCGCCCCGTCTGCTGCACGAGGGCGCCGTCACCACACCGTCCCTGGACTCCGGTGTGCCACTGGGCCTCGCCGAGCTGGCCAGCGAGCCCACCACCGTGGACTGGTTCGACTTCCCGCCCGGCGCGACGCTGCTGCTGACCACCGACGGTCTCACCGAGATCCGCGGCGCCGACGGCACGTTCTACCCCGTCGACGAACGCCTGATGAAGCACTTCGGCCTCTCCCCCACCGAACTGCCCGAGTCGCTCTACGAGGACGCCCGCGCGTTCGCCTCCGGCGACCGCCCGCACGACGACATCGCCGTCCTGACCGTGCGCAGGTCACCGCTCCGCTGAGCCGCGAGGTCGGTGCCGTCGCGGTCAGTGCGACTCGCGGCTCACCTCGGAGCCGCTGGAGCCGACGAGGAAGTCGAGGTCGGCGCCGGTGTCGGCCTGGAGGACGTGGTCGACGTAGAGGCGTTCCCAGCCGCGCCGGGGGTCGGCGAAGCCGCTGACCGTGGCCTCGCTCGGGGTTCTCCGGGCGAGTTCGTCGGCGGGTACGTCGACGTCGATGCGGCGGGCTTCGACGTCGAGGGTGATGAGGTCCCCGGTCCGTACGAGTGCGAGGGGGCCGCCGGCGGCGGCCTCCGGTGCGACGTGCAGGACGACCGTGCCGTACGCCGTGCCGCTCATCCGGCCGTCGCAGACCCGGACCATGTCGCGGACGCCCTGTTCGAGGAGTTTCTTCGGCAGGGGCATGTTGGAGACCTCGGGCATGCCCGGGTAGCCCTTGGGGCCGCAGCCGCGCAGGACGAGGACGGAGTCGGCGTCGACATCCAGATCCGGGTCGTCGATACGGGCATGGAAGTCCTCGATGGAGTCGAAGACGACGGCCCGGCCTCGGTGGCGCAGCAGATGCGGGGAGGCGGCGGCCGGTTTGATGAGCGCGCCGTCGGGGGCGAGGTTGCCGCGCAGGACGGCGATGCCGCCCTCGGCGACCAGGGGTTGGTCGCGGGTGCGGATGACCTCGCCGTCCCAGATCGGGGCGTCGTCGAGCGCGTCGACCAACGGCTCGCCGGTGACGGTGAGGGCGTCGGGGTCGAGCAGGTCGCGGACCTCGCGCAGGACGGCGAGCAGGCCTCCGGCGCGGTGGAAGTCCTCCATGAGGAAGCGGCCGGCCGGCTGGAGGTCCACCAGGACCGGGACACGGGAGCCGATGCGGTCGAAGTCGTCGAGGGTCAGGTCGATGCCCAGGCGGCCCGCGATGGCCAGGAGGTGGACGACGGCGTTGGTCGAGCCGCCGATGGCGGCCAGCGCGACGATCGCGTTGTGGAAGGACCCCTTGGTGAGGAAGGTCCCCGGCCGCCGGTCGACGGCGACCATGTCGACGGCCAGCCGGCCGGTGTGGTGCGCGGCCTCCAGCAGACGGCTGTCGGGGGCGGGGGTTCCGGCCACGCCCGGGACGACCGTGCCCAGGGCCTCGGCCACCAGGGCCATGGTGGAGGCGGTGCCCATGGTGTTGCAGTGACCTCGGCTGCGGATCATCGCCGACTCGGAGCGGGTGAACTGCTCCTGCGAGAGTGTGCCCGCGCGGACCTCCTCCGACAGCCGCCACACATCGGTGCCGCAGCCCAGCGGCTTGCCGCGGAAGGTGCCGGTGAGCATCGGGCCGCCGGGTACGACGACGGCGGGCAGGTCCACCGAGGCCGCGGCCATGAGCAGCGAGGGGATGGTCTTGTCGCAGCCGCCGAGGAGGACGACGCCATCGATGGGGTTCGCCCGCAGCATCTCCTCCGTGGCCATCGCCGCCATGTTGCGCCAGAGCATCGCGGTGGGCCGTACGTTCGTCTCGCCCAGCGACACCACGGGCAGGTCCAGCGGGATGCCGCCCGCCTCGTACACGCCGTCGCGCACGGAGGCGGCGACCTCGTCGAGATGGGCGTTGCAGGGGGTCAGGTCCGAGGCCGTGTTGGCGATGGCGATCTGCGGCCGGCCGGTGAAGGCGTCGCCCGGCACGCCTCTGCGCATCCACGCCCGGTGGATGTAGGCGTTGCGGTCCTGTCCCCCGTACCACTGTGCGCTGCGGAGCCTCGCCATGGAACCTCTTCCAACAGTCGATACGGTGGTCTACAGTCTGGAACGCCATGGAGCATACGCAGACGTACGACGGATCGACAGCCCCCGGCGAGGACCGCTCGACGGGCGCCGACGTCAACCGTCTTGTGGGCTCGGACCGGGTGCTCGCCGTCCTGAAGGAGCTCGCCCGGTATCCCGACGGAGTGGGGCTGGAGGAGCTGACGCGGGTCGTCGCCAGCCCCAAGCCGACCGTGCACCGGGCGCTCGGCGCGCTGCGTCGGGCGGGGCTCGCCGACCAGGACGCCCATGGCCGCTATGTGCTCGGGGACGAGTTCCTGCGGATGGCCTTCGCCCACCACGAGGCCCGCCCCGAGGCGGTCCGCATCCGCCCCGTACTCGAAGCCCTGGCGCACCGGTTCGGCGAGACCGCGCACTACGCGGTGCTCGACGGGCACGAGGTGGTGTACCGCGCCAAGGTCGACCCGCCCACCGGTGCCGTCCGGCTGACGTCGACGATCGGCGGACGCAACCCCGCGCACACCACCGCCGTGGGAAAGCTCCTGCTCGCCCGGCGGTTGGGCACCGTGGAGGAGGTCGAGGCGTGGATCGGCGGCTCCCCGCTGGAACGGCGTACGGTGCGCTCCCTGTGTACGGCCGCCGCCCTCCACCAGGATCTGACGGCGACGCGCTGGAGGGGGTACGGCGTCGACGACCAGGAGAACGAGACCGGCGTCAACTGCCTCGCCCTTCCCGTCTATCCGACCTCGCCCACCGTGCCCTCCGGGGCCGTGAGCGTCAGCGCGCTGGCGTACCGGACCCCGCTGGCATCCCTGGTGGACGCCCTCGACGAGTTCCGTGCGCTGCTGGGTCCGCTCGGCGAGCCGCACTCCTGATCCCCCCTCGCCTCCCCCACCGTCCCTCACTTTGGAGAGCAGCATCGTGTACCTCATGCGTATCGGCGCCGTCGGCGCGGAAAAGCCGGTGGCCCGGATCGACGACGAGACGTACGTCGATCTGTCGGACGTCGTCACCGACTTCGACGAGGCGTTCTTCGGCTCGGGCGGCATCGACCGCGTCCGCCCCGTCGTCGCCGAGCGAGTGGCGGCGGGCCGGGTGTCCCGTTTCGCGGGGGAGCGCGTCGGCGCGCCGATCGCGCGCCCGCACCAGATCCTGTGCATCGGCCTGAACTACCGTGACCACGCCGCGGAGAGCGGCATGGCGGTGCCCGACGAGCCGATCCTGTTCACCAAGTCGCCCAACACGCTGGTCGGTCCGCACGACGACGTGCGCATCCCACGGGGGTCCACCAAGACCGACTGGGAAGTGGAACTCGGCATAGTGATCGGCAGGCGCACCAGCTACCTCGACTCCGTGGACGAGGCACGGGACGCCATCGCCGGCTATCTGGTGGTCAACGACGTCAGCGAGCGCGCCTTCCAGCTGGAACGGGGCGGGCAGTGGGCCAAGGGCAAGTCGGCGGAGACCTTCAACCCGGCGGGCCCGTGGCTCGCCACCACCGACGAGATCGAGGACGTCCTCGCCCTCGACATGTGGCTGGACGTCAACGGCGTCCGCCGGCAGACCGGCAACACCAAGACGATGATCTTCGACCCGTACTTCATCGTGCACTACCTCAGCCAGTTCCTCGTCCTGGAGCCCGGCGACCTGATCAACACGGGCACCCCGCCCGGCGTCGGCATGGGCCTCACCCCGCCCGTGTATCTGCGGCCGGGTGATGTGATGGAACTGGGCATCGGCAAGCTCGGCACACAGCGCCAGCACGTGCTCGGGCCCCGGTGAGCCGTCGCCTGATGCGCGCGTTCGTCCTGACCGCGCCGGGCGCGTACGAGGTCCAGGAGCTCCCGGCGCCGACGGCCGGCCCCGGTGAGGTGGTCGTCGACGTGGAGCGGGTCGGGGTGTGCGGCACCGACGTGGAGTTCTTCACCGGTGCGATGGCCTACCTCCACCAAGGGCACTCCAGCTACCCGATGCGGCCCGGTCACGAGTGGGCCGGGCGGGTGGCGGCGGTCGGTGACGGCGTCGACCCGGGGTGGCTCGGCCGCCGCGTCATGGGGGACACGATGCTGGGCTGCGGCGGCTGCCGCCGCTGTCTCCGGGGCCACCAGCACGTGTGCGAGCAGCGCCGGGAGGTCGGTATCCGCGGCGGGCAGGCCGGGGCCCTGGCGGAGCAACTGGCGGTACCGGCCTCCTCGTTGCACGCCCTGCCCGACTCGGTCGACGCCGTGCTCGGCGCGCTCGTGGAGCCGGGCGGCAACGCCCTGCGCGCGGCACGGGCCGCCGAGGCCGGCCCCGGTGACCGTGCGCTCGTCCTGGGGGCGGGCGCGATCGGCCTCCTGGTGGCGATGTTCCTCCGGGCGGCGGGCGCGGAGGTCCATCTACTGGACCGCGCCGACAACTCCCCCGCGTTCGCCCACGCCCTGGGCTTCGAGCACGTGTGGAACGAGCGCTCCCTCCCGGATCTGCCCTTCGACGCGGTCGTCGACGCCTCGAACGCCGCCCATCTGCCGGGGCGGGCCCTGGAGTTGGTCGAACCCTCCGGCCGCGTCGTGTACATCGGCCTGGCCGGCGAACCCAGCGGGATCGACACCCGCACGCTCGTCCTGAAGGACGTGACAGCGGTGGGCATCCTGTCCGCCTCCCCCGGCCTGGCCGCCACCATCCGGGCCTACGCCTCCGGCACGATCGACCCCCGGCCTCTCGTCGCGGCCACGGTGACCCTCGACGGGGTCGGGCCGATACTCGCCGGCCAACGCCCGGAGGGCGTGGGCCCCGGACCCAAGATTCATGTGAACCCCGGGTCGAGTCGGGCGAGCGGTGCCTCATGACTCACTTCGGTCCGGTACTCACTTCGGTCCGGTCGTCATCTGTCACGTACGGCGGCGAGCACGCCACCGTCGACGAGGATGTCGATGCCGTTCAGGAAGCTCGCCTCGTCCGAGAGCATGAACGCGACGACGGCCGCGACCTCCTCCGAGCGACCGGTCCGACCAAGCGGCGTCACGTCGATGAGCCTCTGCATCGACGTGGGCTCGGCCGCCTCCTGCCGCCCCTGCGGGGTGTCGATGATCCCTGGCGCGAGCGAGCACACGCGGGCCCCGACCGGCCCAAGCCGCACCGCTTCCCTGCGAGCGAACCGGGCCACGCCGTGTTTGGCCCACGGGTAGGCCGGCGTGGACTGCTCGATGTCCGGCCCGACGGCCTCACGGATCCGGTCGAGGAAGTCCTCTCGGTCTCACCGGGATCGCCCACGACGATCAGGACGCGCCACGGCGGAGCGGCGACGGCTTCTCGGTAGGGTTCGCCACACCAGGACACCAGCAAGTAATTGCCTGACTCAAGTAATGTCCTGCGGTTTTTGGCGGCGGGCGGCGAGGACGTCGGCCTGTTCCCCACCGGCCGGCACGGAGACCTCGTCGCCGCGCAGTCGGACCACCCAGGCGATATCGCCATCGCCGCGCCGAAAAACTGTCGGCTGCGGTCACCTCGGCGTGACCGCAGCACCACGTCGGCGGCCCACCGAAGGCCGCTCCTGACCGCTCCGCGGCCCGCCACACTCCAGCAGCCCAGTGAAACCCGCAGGTCAGACAGCGAAATCCTGCTGGAGTACTAGATTGGAAAGCGGAGGCGAGAGCATGGGCGCGTCGGAGTATTCCGGGCTGACGACCGTAGTGAGCGGTGGCTCATCAGATGTCGGACTGGCCATGGCGCGGCTGCTCACCTGCGGGACCCGTGTCGCCCGCCTCGACCTCAAGCCCGACGACGTGCCCGCGCCGCCGGCCGGCATTCCGGCCGACGTGGCCGTCCGAGCGGCGGTCGAGAAGGCCGCACGGTGGCTCGGCGGCATCCGCATCCCGGTCGACAACGCCGGTATCGGCGCCCCGGGCTCCATCGAGGGCAACACCCATGGCGAACGGCGCCGGGTCTTCGAGGTCAACGTTGTCGGCATTGCGAGTGTCCCCGGCCGCCGTGCCGCGTCTGCGCCGCTCCCGGAGCACGGCGATCGTCAAGACCCACTCCCTCGCCTCAAGCGCAGGGCTGCCCGACCGGGCCCTGTACTCATCGCCGAGGGGCGCGGTTCTCTCCCTCACTCGCGCGACCGCCGCCGACATCGTGCACTCCGGGATCCGAGTGAAGTGCGTCAACCCCGGTGTGCGCCCGCCAGACGATGGGCCGACCTGTCACCACCGACGCCATCGCGTATCCCGCGAGCCCGCTCTCCGGTTCCACCACAGGTACTGGTCTCGCCGTCGACGGCGGCATGCACGGTCTACGGATCCGGCCCCGCGTCTGACCTCCCGCACGAAACCGTTCGCAAGGAGAACCAGCCGTGAAGCCCCGATGCCTCCGATATCTCGGCCTCGGCGCCGTCAGCGCTCTCGCCGTCACCGCGCTCGGCGCCTGCGGCGGCTCCGGTGCCGAGACGGGGGGCGACGCGGACAGCACCCCGGTGGTGGGCGTCGACTACCCCCGCTCCGACACCGACTTCTGGAACGCGTTCATCCAGTACACCCCGGGGTTCGCCAAGGAGCTCGGTCTGGAGCTGAAGACCACCAACTCGCGGAACGATGTCGCCAAACTCGCCACCAACGCACAGAGTTTCATCATCCACGGGGTGAACGGCGTCGCGATGGCCCCGCAGAACACCGCCGCGATCGCGCCCATCCTGCGGCAGTTGGCCGCGCAGAAGATCCCCGTGGTCACCCTGGATACCCGTCCCGACACCGGCGACGTCTACATGGTGGTGCGCGCCGACAACCGCGAGTACGGAGAGAAGGCCTGCCGGTTCCTCGGCACCAAGCTCGGCGGCGAGGGCAAGGTCGTCATGCTCCAGGGCGACCTTGCCTCGATCAATGGCCGCGACCGCACCGAGGGGTTCAACGAGTGCATGAAGGAGAACTATCCCAAGATCAAGGTCTTCGGAGAGGCGACGAACTGGGACGGGGCGGTCGCGGCGCAGAAGCTGCAGACGGCTCTCACCGCCCACCCTGACATCAAGGGCGTCTACATGCAGGCCAGCTTCGCGCTCTCCGGCACCCTGCAGGTGCTCAAGCAGCAGGGTCTGCTGGTCGGCCCGGAGGACAACAAGCATGTGTTCGTGGTCTCCAACGACGGCATCCCCAGAGAGCTCAGGGGCATCGCCGAGGGCAAGATCGACGCCACGGTCTCCCAACCCGCTGACCTCTACGCCAAGTACGCCCTCTACTACCTGAAGGCGGCGATGGAGGGCAAGACGTTCAAGCCCGGCAAGACAGACCACAACAGCACGATCGTCCAAGTCCGCGACGGTGTGCTGGAGGACCAGCTGTCCGCACCGCTGGTGACCGCGGACGGCGGGACCTACGACGGGGTTCCCAGCCTCAAGAGCGACGACAAGTCCCTCTGGGGCAACAACCTCGGCTGACCTCACACGGCATGCACTCGTGACCTCGCACGGCGTGCGCTCGGCGAACGCCTCTTGTAACACCGCGCCCAGCAGCTGCCCCAAGATCTCCGTCAGAGCGCACGCTGCCGCTGGTGTACGCCCACGGGCAACCTCGGACGCGGCACCAGTGGAGAACTCGCGACCCGGCAGACGGTGCCCACTCGATCTTGACCGACTGGGGCTACCGTCGCCGCGGGAAACTGGTGCCGACTATCCGCGGCAGTGACAACTGACGTCAATGGTCACATCACCCTAACGGCGGACCCGCGGCATTCCCAGGCCGATCCACGAGATGATCTCGCGTTGGATCTCGTTGTTGCCGCCGCCGAAGGTGAAGATGACGGCGGAGCGGTAGCCGCGTTCGAGTTCGCCGTGGAGGGCGGCGCCCGCCGAGCCCTCCTTGAGGGCGCCGACGGTGGCGACGATCTCCATGAGCCAGGCGTAGGCGTCGCGGCGGGCCTCGGAGCCGTAGACCTTGACGGCGGAGGCGTCCTGTGGGGTGAGGGTGCCGTCCTGGACGGCGCTGACCATGCGCCAGTTGAGGAGTTTGAGCGCGTCGAGCCTGGTGTGGGTCTGGGCGAGGCGACGGCGCACCCAGGGGAGGTCGATGACGCGGCGGCCGTCGGCGAGTTTGGTCTCCATGGCCCAGCGCTGCACGTTGTGCAGGGAGCGGATGGCCATGGTGCCGTGGGCGGCGAGGGTGACCCGTTCGTGGTTGAGCTGGTTGGTGATCAGGCGCCAGCCCTTGTTCTCCTCGCCGACACGGCGGGAGACGGGGACGCGGACGTTCTCGTAGTAGCTGGCGGTGGTGTCGTGCGAGGCGAGGGTGCGGATGAGGGTGCAGGAGTAGCCGGGGTCGGTGGTCGGGACGAGGAGCATGGTGATGCCCTTGTGGGGCGGGGCGTCCGGGTCCGTGCGGGTCGCCAGCCACACCCAGTCCGCGGTGTCGCCGTTGGTCGTCCAGATCTTCTGGCCGTTGACGATGTACTCGTCGCCGTCCCTGACCGCGCGTGTCTTCAGCGAGGCCAGGTCCGTGCCGGCGTCGGGCTCGCTGTAGCCGATCGCGAAGTCGATCTCTCCGGAGAGGATGCGCGGCAGGAAGTACGACTTCTGCTCCTCGGTGCCGAACTGCATGATCGTGGGGCCGACGGTGTTGAGCGCCATCAGGGGCAGCGGGACGCCCGCCTGGGCTGCCTCGTCGAAGAAGATGAACTGCTCGATGGCGGTGAGACCGCGTCCGCCGTACTCCTTGGGCCAGCCCACGCCCAGCCAGCCGTCGGTGCCGAGGCGGCGGATGGTCTCGCGGTAGAAACGCTTCTGCGCCGCCGGCTCCACATGGCGGGTGTGGGCGTCTTCCGGGACCAACTCGGCGAAGTAGGCGCGCAGTTCGGTGCGCAGCCGGTGCTGCTCGGGCGTGTATTCGAGGTGCACGGCGCCTCCAGGCTCCCCAGGACCGACCTGACGGCGCACACGCTAGAACGTGTTCCAGTAATTGGGAACAGGCGGGAGCCCCGGTACTCACCCCAGCGTGACGAGGAAGTCCGTGCAGGCGCGCGCGCAGTCCCGGCAGGCCTTGGCACTCGCCTCGGCACCGGGGTACTGGTCGAAGACCTGCGCGCACTCCAGACAGACCGTGCGGCACCACTCCACCTGGACGCGGATGCCCGCCTCGTCGAGGTGGGGCTGTTCGGAGAGGACGCGGCAGGTGGCATCGCACACCTCCGCGCACATGATGCCCCTGCGTCGCATCTGTTCCCGGTCCTCGGGCCCGTCCGGGTCGGTGAGGCTCGCCCGCAACGCACACGCTCGCGCACACTCGGTGCATGCCTGCGCACAGGCGAAGCGGTCTTCGAGGAACCGGATCAATTCCTGCTGGGATGTCGTCATCGAGGTCACTCGGAGCGGGTAGCCGGAAGGCGATGCGGCCAAACACGGCGACCGGCGCCGGCGACCGACCCGGTTTCGGGTTCGCCCTGGTTCACTCAGTGACTTGAGGGTATTCGTACCTCATGAACATGGAATGGACATATATGGCCGCAGAGCGCAGCGTGCTGGGCGGTATCGCGCCGTTCCTGGCAGGTGTCGTGGTCGTGGGCGTCCTGGTCGGAGCCCTTTGGCTCGGCGCGCGGGTACGGGCGCGTGAACCGCGTCGTCCACTCCCCGAGGAGCAGCCGAGGCTGCCCGACGGCGGTCCCGTCCGCGAGGAGTGGGAGAACCGCGAGCCGGACGAGATCCCCAAGAGCGATCTCCGGCTGACGCCGTACGAAGTGCACGGCAACCTGGGCTCCCGTCCGAGCCCGTCGAAGGAGCGGCGGCGCTGGAGCAGGGGCAGCAGCGGTTCGTTCGGCGGCGGAGGGTTGGGCGCGCACTGAG
>NZ_AEJC01000451.1 GCF_000317595.1 Streptomyces ipomoeae 91-03
CACGGTCGGTATACGGACCGTGCCCGCGTCGGTCAACCAGCGCAGGCCCGCCGCCTCGGCCCGGGCCGCGCCGGGACGTCGCCGAGCTTGACGACGACCACCCGGCCGTCGTCGAGGGTGACCTCGGCGAGCGCCCCGGAGAGCCGGCGCTCCCCGGTGACCGGGCGGCCGGTGAGCCGGGCGGCCAAGGTGCCGGGCGCCGCGTGATCGGTCACGGCAACCACCTTTCCCCTCCATGTCGCATCCCGTGTCACACGGACGTCGAACAGGATCTCGCACGGCCGGGTGTGGCACCGGTGAAATCTCCTACCCATGTCTTGACATGAGAACGCAACGCTCCGTAGCTTGGCCGATCATTTAGATCCGTGAAGTGAGTTCATGGATATGAACAGCCGGGTATCCGGCCGGAGGAACAACGGAGTGTGCCCATGGGCGTTCGCCGACGAAGTCGCCGCCTGGCCGCCATACTGACCGTCGCGGGGCTCGTGTTCGGGGCCGCGGCCTGCGGATCGGGGTCCGACAGCGCCAGGAGCGACGACCCGAACACCCTGGAGGTCTGGACCCGGAGCAATCCGGACCCGGCCGCCACGTACGAGCGGGTGTTCGCCGCCTTCACCAAGAAGACCGGGATCAAGATCGACTACCAGCCGGTCATCAACTTCGACCAGCAGCTCCAGAGCCGGGCGTCCACCAAAGACCTCC
The DNA here is from genome assembly GCF_000317595.1 of Streptomyces ipomoeae 91-03. GTDB lineage: Bacteria > Actinomycetota > Actinomycetes > Streptomycetales > Streptomycetaceae > Streptomyces > Streptomyces ipomoeae. Next base: position 703 of record NZ_AEJC01000451.1, read on the forward strand.
CGGACGTCATGATCAACGACACGGCGCTGATGGGCAGTTACCAGAGTCAGGGTCTGCTGAAGCCGATCGACCCCGCCACGATCGAGGGCCACGACCAGATCACCGACAAGACCTGGTCCTCCACCGTCGGCATCGACGGCAAGCACTACGGCATCCCCTACTCCCGTCAGGCCCAGACGCTGATGATCCGCACGGACTGGCTCAAGAAGCTCGGTCTTCGGGCTCCGACGACCTGGCAGGAGATGCTGAGCGTCGCGAAGGCCTTCGCCACACGCGACCCGGACGGCGACGGCAAGAACGACACCTACGGCATGGTCGTCCCGGGCAGCGCCCAGAACGGTTATGCCGCCTGGTGGGGCGCCAGCTTCCTGTGGTCCGGCGGCGCGCAGATCATCGAGCCCGACGGCGACGGCTACCGCCCCGCCATGGACTCGGCCGCCGCCGTACGCACCGTCACCTGGATGAAGGACAACCTCTTCTGCGGTGACAACGGTGTCATCCAGCCCGGCGCCATCAACGCCATCACCAGCACCGCCACCAACTTCCAGGACGGCAACGCCGGGATGTACCTCACCGGCCCCTACAACATCGCCACCTACGACACCACGCCCGGCAAGGACAAGTTCGACGTGGTCCCGTTCCCCGCGGGCCCGGCCGGGTCCACCGTGCTGGCCGACGGCGAGAACATCTACTTCGGCGCCAGGACCGGCAAGACCGAGCAGGAACAGGCCCTCGCCGCCTTCCTGATCTCCCCCGAGGGCCAGAAGCTCGCCATGACCGGCGAGAATCAGCCCGTGGTCCGCATCCCCGTCAACTCCACGCTCGACGCGGCCCAGGTACGCGACGACCCGCGCTGGAGCGTCGTACAGAAGGCGTACGAGGACGCCTCCCAGCAGTTCCCCAACGCACCCGACTTCGCCCCGATCAAGCAGGACACCGCCGACGCCCTCAACGCGGTCTTCACCTACTGCGGCAGCGATGTCCGCGCCGGCCTCAAGGAACTCAACGCCACCCTCGCCAGTGACCTCAAGGACCAGGACCTGTACACATGACCGCGACCACCATCGCGCCCGAGCGGCGCAGAGGGCTCGCCCGGCGGGTCCTCTCCAAGAAGGCCGTCCTCCCCTGGCTGTTCCTCGCCCCCGGTCTGCTGCTCGCCCTCGTCTTCAAGTTCCTGCCGATGGGCAAGGGCATATGGCTCAGCTTCTTCGACGTACGGCCGTTCCTCGGTGACCAATGGGTCGGCCTCGACAACTACACCCGGGTCCTGACCGACCACCGCTTCCAGGAGGCGGTCGGCCACACCCTCCTCCTCGGCATCGGGCAGTCCCTGGGCGCGATCGTCGTCGGCTTCCTGCTGGCGCTGCTCCTGGAGGGCCAGGCCCGGTCGCTGAAGATCATCCGTACCGCTGTCTTCCTGCCGGTCGTCACCGCGACCGCGGTGGTCGGCGAGCTGTGGCGGCTGCTGTACTACCCGACCTCCGACGGCATCATCAACGGCGCCCTCGGCTTCCTCGGCCTCGGCCCGACGCCGTTCCTCGACAACCCGGACACCGCGCTCTGGGCGACCATGGCCATGGGCATCTGGATGACCGCCCCGTACAACATGGTGATCATCCTCGCCGGACTCGCGGGCGTGGACCGGACGTTGTACGAGGCCGCCGCGATGGACGGGGTCTCGCTGTGGCAGCGGCTGCGCCATGTGACGCTGCCCGCGATCCGCCCGGCCATCGGCATCGTCCTCACCCTGGCCGCGATCCGCGGGCTGCGTGTGTTCACCGAGGTGTACGTCCTCACCGGCGGCGGCCCCGCCGGGTCCACCGAGGTGTGGATGACCCGCGCCTACACCCTCGGTTTCACCCGCAACGACATCGGCGGCGCCTCGGCGGCCTCCGTCGTGCTGCTCGCGGTGACGCTGCTGCTCACCGTCACCGTCAACTACTTCCGCAAGAGGGGAGACGTGCGATGAGCGCACCCGCCCTCGACCCCGTCCGGACGCCGTCGTCCGGCGAGGCCGTCGCTTCCTCCAGGAGATCCGGCAGGCAGGCCCGTACGACCCCCGCCCGCTTCGACACCGCGCTCGGCTGGAACGACAGGCCCGGCGTCTCCTGGGCCCTGCGCGTCCTGCTGTGCGCGACAGCCCTCGGCATCTTCGCCGCGCCCTTCCTGACGATCCTCTCGGGCGCGCTCAGCACCCACCCCAGCGGCTCGTCGCTGTCCTTCCTCCCGCACGACAGCACGCTCACGAACTTCCGGGTGGCCGGGGAGCGCGGCATCTGGGACTACTTCACCAACTCGCTCGTCATCGCGGGCGGCGGGCTGCTCCTGCAGCTCGTGGTGTGCGTGCTGGCCGCGTACGCGCTGGCCCGGCACAGATTCCGCGGCCAGGCGATCATCATGACCCTGTTCATGCTGACGATGATGCTGCCGGAGGAGGTCATCGCCATCCCGCTGTCCCTGGTCCTCGGTCATGTCCCGGTGGTCGGAGTGGATCTGAAGGGCACCGTGTGGGGCGTGATCCTGCCGCTGGGTGCCTGGGGCTTCTCGGTGATGCTGCTGACCGAGTTCATGAAGGACATCCCGAACGAGATCGAGGAGGCCGCCCGACTCGACGGTGTCGGCGAGCTGCGGATGCTCTGGCAGGTCGTCCTGCCGCTGTGCAAGCCCGCGCTCGGCGTGGCCGGCGTCCTCGGTTTCATCATGATCTGGGACCAGTACCTGCTGCCGCTGATCGCCGCCAAGGACCCGACCGACTACACGGTCACCGTGGCCCTGTCCATCCTGCGCACGGACCCCGAGGTCGGTTCGGGCGTCGTCCTCGCCGGCGCGGTCATCGCGCTGATGCCCAGTCTGATCGTCTATCTGCTCCTCCAGCGCTCGCTGGTCACCGGCATCGCGGCCGGGGCCACCAAGGGCTGACCCATCCCCCACGGTTGAGAGAGACATGAAGTTCCAAGGAGTGCTGTTCTTCCCGGTCACACCGTTCGGTTCGGACGGTTCGCTGGACGAGGAACGGCTCGCGCAGCACATCGAGGCCGGGGTCGCGGCCGGGGCCGGGGGCGTGTTCGTCGCCTGCGGCACCGGTGAGTTCCACGCGCTGACCCCGGACGAGATCGAGCGGGCCACACGGGTCGCGGTGTCGACCGTGGGCGGCCGGGTGCCGGTCCTGGCCGCCGCCGGGGGCCCGCCCCCGGTCGCCCGGGACCACGCCGCCCGCGTCGAACGCGCCGGTGCCGACGGCATCCTGCTGCTGCCACCGTATCTGGTGAGCGCGCCACAGCGGGGGCTCGTCCGGTACGTCAAGGAGGTCACGGAGGCCACCGGCCTGCCCGTCGTCTTCTACCAGCGCGGCACCGCACGGCTCACCGCCGCCACGGCCGCCGAGATCGCCGCCCTGCCCGGGGTCGTCGGGCTCAAGGACGGCATCGGCGACCTGGAACGCATGCACCGCATCGTGCGCGCGGTCCGGGCCGTGCCGGGCACGGAGGGCTTCCAGTTCTTCAACGGGCTGCCCACCGCCGAGATGACCGCCCCCGCCTACCAGGGCATCGGCGTGAGCCTGTACTCCTCCGCCGTGTTCGCCTTCGCCCCCGAGATCGCCCTCGCCTTCCACCGGGCGCTCGGGGCCGGCGACGAGGCGCTGGTCGACACGCTCCTCGACGAGTTCTACGGCCCGCTCGTCGAGCTCCGCGACGAGGTCCCCGGCTACGCCGTCTCGCTGATCAAGGCCGGGGTGACCCTCCGCGGCCTGGACGTCGGCGGCGTACGGGCCCCGCTGCTCGACCCCGCGCCGGAGCACATCGCCCGGCTGGCGAAGCTGATCGACCACGGCCTGGGGGTGGTGGGCGCATGAGCGGCACCCCGGGTACCCGGATCCGGGAGCTGATCGTCACCCCGATCGCCTTCCGTGACCCGCCGCTGCTCAACTCCAACGGTGTGCACGAGCCCCTCGCACTCCGTGTCATCCTCCAACTGGTGCTCGATGACGGCACGGTGGGCCTCGGCGAGTCCACGGGCGGCACCGTACGGCTGGAGCGGCTCGATGTCGCCGCGAAGGCGGTCGTCGGCCTGGACGTCTTCGACACCACCGCCGTCGCCGCCGCGATCGACCGTGCCCTGCTGCCGACCGTGCCCGGCTCTCACGAACGCGGCTGGACCACCTCGGCCGTCGAGGTGGCCTGTCTCGACGCGCAGGGCAAGCTGCTCGGCCGCCCGGTCAGCGATCTGCTCGGCGGCCGGGTCCGCGACTCCGTGCCCTTCGCCGCGTACCTCTTCTACAAGTGGGCCGAGCACCCCGCGCTCGACGGCCGCCCGGCGGTCGGCGACGACTGGGGCGAGGCGCTGGACCCGGCCGGGATCGTCGAGCAGGCCCGCCTGATGCAACGGCGGTACGGCTTCCGCTCGTTCAAGCTGAAGGGCGGTGTCTTCCCGCCGGACGAGGAGATCGCCGCGATCAAGGCGCTCGCGGAGGCCTTCCCCGACCAGCCCCTGCGGCTCGACCCCAACACGGCGTGGACGGTGGAGACCTCGCAGTACGTCGCCCGTGAACTGGACGGCGTACTGGAGTACTTGGAGGACCCCACCGCCACGATCCCCGGCATGGCGCAGGTGGCGAAGGAGTCTCCGCTGCCGCTGGCCACCAACATGTGCGTGGTCGCCTGGGAGCATCTGAAGCCGGCGATCGAGCGGAACGCGATCCAGGTGCTGCTCACCGACCACCACTACTGGGGCGGGCTGCGCCGCACCCGTGAACTGGCCGCCGTCTGCGAGGCGTTCGGGATCGCGCTGTCCATGCACTCCAACTCCCACCTCGGCATCAGCCTCGCCGCCATGACCCATGTCGCGGCGGCCATCCCGAACCTCGACCACTCCTGCGACACGCACTACCCGTGGAACTCGGCGGACGACGTGATCGTCCCCGGCGTACTGGAGATCCGGGACGGCGAGGTCGAGGTGCCCACCGGACCCGGGCTGGGCGTCGAGCTCGACCACGACGCGCTCGAACGGCTGCACCGGCTGTACCTGGACTCGGGGATGCGCTCCCGGGACGACACCGGGTACATGCGCCGGATCCAGCCGGGGTACGAGCTGAGGCTGCCGCGCTGGTGAACCACCGCACGTGACCACCGGTGAGCCGGTGAGGCACCGGTGAGAAGGGGCCGCCCCCGGGCGGCCCCTTCGGCGTTGTGCTCCCTCCACGCCGGGGCCCGCCCTCCGCGCCGGGGGCCGGGGCGGGCGACCGGCGCGGGCGCGCACCGTGGCCGGCCGTCTGCCTCAGCCGGCGGTTTCCGCACCTCCAGGACACGAAGGCGCCCCGTTCACGCGGTGCCCGGCGCGCCCCCGCACCTGTTTGGCTTTACCTGCGGCGCGTGCCGCCCAGCCGCACACACCGCCTCACGGTCGCCGTTCTGGCGTCCGTCGCCTCGGAATCCGCCCACGACCACGTCGTACGCGCGCCACCCGAGTTCTCCGTCGCAGCCGTCGACCCGTGTTCGCCCGCCTTCGGCGCGCGCCCGCACCTCCACGCACATCCGCTCACCCGTCGGGAGGCAATGTGACCGCCCCAGTAAGCTCCTCCGAAAGCGCACCCGAACCCACGGACCCGCAACAGCACTTCACCAGCCTCAGCACACAGGCCGCGCGTCAGCTCACGACCACCACCAAGTCCGAACCGCAGATGCAGGCCATCACCTCGCGCTGGCTGCTGAAGATGCTGCCGTGGGTGGACGTCAGGGGCGGCACCTACCGGGTCAACCGGCGGCTCCAGCTGCGCGTCGGCCGGGGCCGGGTGCAGTTCGACCAGAACGGCGCCGACGACGTCAAGGTCATCCCCGAGACCCTGACCGAACTGCCCGCGCTGCGCGGCTACACCGACGTCGCGGCCCTCCGGGAGATCTCCGCCCGCTTCCGGGTGCGGGAGGTGCGGGCCGGCACCGTCCTGTTCGACGCCGGGCAGCCGGTGACCGAGGCGTATCTCGTGGTGCACGGCCGGTTCACGCGCTACACCACCGGCAAGTACGGCGAGGAGGAGGTCCTCGGCGTCATCGCCGACGGCGACGGAATGGGCGACGAGGCGATCGGCCGGCCCGACCCGCTGTGGCTCAGCTCGGTGCGGGCCGAGACCTCGGCCGTGGTGCTGGCGCTCAACTGGGACACGCTGATGGCGTTCGTGGAGCGCACCCCGTCGCTGGCCGCCCAGTTCGAGGCGTTCGCCGCACGGCAGAACATGCCCATGAACCGCAAGGGCGAGGCCGATGTCCCACTGGAGGCCGGACACGTGGGCGAGCAGACGCTCCCCGGCGGCTTCGTCGACTACGACCTCGCGCCGCGCGAGTACGAGCTGTCCCTCACCCAGACGGTGCTGCGCGTCCACACCAGGGTCGCCGACCTCTACAACAACCCGATGAACCAGACGGAGCAGCAACTCCGCCTGACCATCGAGGAGATCCGCGAGCGCCAGGAGTGGGAGCTGGTCAACAACCGCGAGTTCGGGCTGCTGCACAACATCGACTACGGGCAGCGCATCAGCACCTTCTCCGGTCCGCCCACCCCGGACGACATGGACGAGCTGCTGTCCATGCGCCGCAAGACCCGGCTGTACCTGGCCCATCCGAAGGCGATCGCGGCGTTCTTCCGGCAGTGCAACCGGCGGGGCCTGGTGCCCGGCACGGTGAACCTCGACGGGCACGAGGTGCCGGCGTGGCGGGGTGTGCCGCTCCTTCCGTGCAGCAAGATCCCGATCAGCCCGCAGCACACCACCAGCATCATCGCGCTGCGCACCGGCGAGAAGGACCAGGGGGTCGTCGGTCTGCAGCAGACGGGCATCCCCGAGGAGTACGAGCCCTCACTGAACGTGCGGTTCATGGGCATCGACGCCACCGCGATCATGAGTTACCTGGTCACCGCCTACTACTCGATGGCGATCCTGGTGCCCGACGCCGCCGGAATCCTGGAGAACGTACAGATCGGGTGGATGCCGGAATGAGCGTGCCGTCAGCACCCGTGACGACGACCGGGCCCCGGCTGCCGGGGCCGCCGAGCCTCGTCCGGTCCGGGCACGACCGCCGCAGCGGTGTGATTCCCGGGCTGCGGTACCGGCCGGCGGTGCCCGCCGATCCGGCGAAGGTCGCGGAGGTCGACCACAGGCTGGCGGCCTGGGCGGAGCGGCTGGATCTGTTCCCCCGGGAGTGGCAGGGGCAGTTCGCACGGTTCGGGCTGGGCCGGGCGATCGTGCTCGCGCATCCGGGCGCGGTCGGCCTCGAACACCTCGCCGCCGCGGGCAAGTTGCTGCTCGCCGAGCATCTCGTCGACAACGTGTACTGCGAGGTGGACGAGGGCAAGGGCGGCTCGCCGCGCGGTCTCGGCGCCCGGCTGCTCATGGCGCAGTCGGCGCTGGACCCCCTGCACTGCACCCCCGAGACGGAGGAGCGGTGGGGGCGCGGCGTGCGGGCGGACGGGCCGCTGCGTTCGTACCACTTCGCGCTGCGGGACTACGCGACGCTCGCCACGCCCAGCCAGACCGACCGGCTCGTCCACGACCTCGCCCGGCTGCACCTGGGCTATCTCGGTGAGGCCGCCTGGTCGGAGACGCGGTATGTGCCGCAGGTGTGGGAGTACCTGGTGATGCGGCAGTACAACAACTTCCGGCCCTGTCTGACGATCGTCGACGCCGTGGACGGCTGGGAGATGCCGGAGGCCGTCTACGCCCGTCCGGAGGTGCAGCGGATCACCGCGCTCGCGGGCAACGCGGCCACCATCGTCAACGACCTGTACTCCTTCACCAAGGAGATGGCGAGCGACCCCGACCATCTGAACCTGCCGATGGTGATCGCCGCCAACGAGCGGTGCGGGCTGAAGGCCGCCTATCTGAAGGCCGTCGAGATCCACAACGGGATCATGGAGGCGTTCGAGGAGGAGTCCGCGGCCCTGTCCGCCACCTCGCCGCCGATCGGGCGCTACGCCACCGGCCTCGCCGCCTGGCTGGCCGGCAGCCATGAGTGGCACGCCACCAACACCGACCGCTACAGCCTGCCCGACTACTGGTAACGCCCGACCCGGCCGACGTCCGATCGCAGCAGAGGAGCCTTCGTTGACCATCATCGACGCCGTCACCACCACCGCCGCACCGGTGCCGACCCGGCCCCCGGCCCAGTCCTCGTACCAGTCCCGGGTCGCGGACTACTGGAACGCCGAGGAGAACCCGGTCAACCTCGAACTCGGCAGGATCGACGATCTGTACCACCATCACTACGGCATCGGCGAGGCCGACTGGTCCGTCCTCGACGACGACCCCGATACGACGCGCCGCCGGGAGCGCATCACCGCCGAACTGCACCGCCTGGAGCAGGCCCAGGCCGAACTGCTGGCCCGTCACCTCGGCCCGCTCACCCCCGCCGACCGGGTCTTCGACGCGGGCTGCGGACGCGGTGGCGGCAGTGTGGTGGCGCATCTGCGGTACGGCTGTGCCGTCGACGGGGTGACGATCTCCCGGAAGCAGGCCGACTTCGCGGGCGAGCAGGCCCGCAGGCGGGACATCGACGACCGGGTCCGCTTCCACCACCGCGACATGCTCGACACCGGTCTGCCCTCGGGGGCGTTCGCGGCGTCCTGGAACAACGAGTCCACGATGTACGTCGAATTGGACCTGCTGTTCGCCGAGCACGCCCGGCTGCTGCGCCGCGGCGGACGCCATGTGACGATCACCGGCTGCTACAACGACGGCTACGGGCGGGCCTCTCGTGAGGTGTCCCTCATCAACGCGCACTACATCTGCGGCATCCACGCGCGCTCGGAGTACTTCCGGGCTATGGCCCGCAACCGCCTCGTACCCGTTCATGTGCAGGACCTGACCGCCGCCGCGCTGCCCTACTGGGAGCTGCGCAAGCAGGCCGACCACCTCGTCACGGGGATCGAGGACACCTTCATCACCGCCTACGAGAACGGCAGCTTCCAGTATCTGCTGATCGTGGCCGACCGCGTCTGAGCCACCGGCCGCCGTGCCCGGAACCCCCGCAGAGGTGTTCCGGGCACGGACGGTCGGAGTTCATCGACTGCCGTCGGACGGTGATTCAGTTGTCCAGGGCGTCGGACATCATGACTTCTTGAGCTTGTACGCCTTCTTCACCGTCACCTCGAAGGTCGAGGCCCGGTCGGCCCCCTTGACCCGCAGGCTGACGTAACCGTGGCCGTTGCGGTCGATGTGCGCGGCGGGCAGGGTCTCGACCGCCGGGTGCGGGACGAGGGCGCGGTTCTTCGTCACCGGCACCCGTTGCCAGGTGGTACCGCCGTCGAACGACGCTTCGACGGTCAGCTCGCGCAGCCTGCCGCGCGCCTGGTCGCCGGTCCGCTGGACGGTGAAGGGGACGGCGACCGTACGGTCGTCCTCCGCCCGCGACCACTCGTCGACCGGCGGCCTGAACCGCACGCTGGTCAGGGGCAGCGCGGCCGTCTCCCCCTCAGCGGTCGGACCGGAGCGGAAGGTCCACACGCCCTCGACCTCGGTGCTCACGTTGTTCCACTGGCCGCGGTCGGCGTGGGCCCTGAGGGTGTACGTGCCGGTGTCGGCCGGGACCTTCCACGCGGCGAGCGCGTGGTTGCGCGGGAACTCCTCCGCGCCGTCCCGGCTCTTGACGAGCTGCTTCCCGTCCCGGCTGAGGGTGTAGTCGTACGTGGCGTAGAAGGCGTCGCTCGTGAACAGGTGCCGTCCGTCGGAGTCGCCGCCCATCGGCAGGTCGACGGTGACGGTGTCGCCGCCACGGGTCAGCTGGCGGCCGTCGGCGGCGAGGGCGGGGGCGCCCACGGGATGGTTCCAGTACTCGGTACCGCTGCCGGGCCGGAAGACCCGGGGCTCGGTGTACAGCGCGCGGTGCGGCAGCGCGTCCACGGCGTCGGCGTTCTGCCAGGACCAGCGCAGTTCCTGGGCCCAGGCGACGTCCTTGGAGTCGGTGTAGTACTCCGTGCGCGTTCCCGGCCGCTCTGGGTGGTGACGAGCAGAACAGCCGCCAGCGCGCTGCCCGTCCATGCCGAATGACGATGTCTTGTCACGCGAACTCCGCTCAAGTGGGGGGTGTTGAAGGAGGTGCGGGTGCGAACAAAGCAACGAGCGTGAAGATATCGAAAAGATGATCGCCTTCCAAGGCCCCAACTCCCTTGCCCCACGCAGGAATCAGAGGATCACGCACCCTGTCTTGACGTGTGAATGACAACGATGGCATGTTGCCATGGGAGCGCTCCCATCTCGCCTGGGGAAGGGAACATCATGCGCGGCAGCCATCACGCACGCTTACGGATCATCCCGCTTCTCGGCCTTCTGGCCGCTCTGCTGATGCCCGGCGCGGTGGCGCTCGCGCCGCCCGCCGCCGCCGCGCCCAAGGCCGATACGGCAGCAGCCCCCGTGCGCATCATGCCGTTGGGCGACTCGATCACCGGCTCGCCCGGCTGCTGGCGGGCGGTGCTGTGGAACCGGCTGCGGAGTGCCGGTTACACGGACATCGACTTCGTCGGCACCCTCGGCCCACAGGGCTGCGGGCAGCCGCACGACGGCGACAACGAGGGCCACGGCGGCGAGTTGGTGACCAATGTGGCCGACCAGAACCTGCTGCCCGGCCGGCTGGCCGCGACGCTGCCGGACGTCGTCGTCATGCACTTCGGTACGAACGACGTGTGGAGCGCCATCGCCCCCGACCGCATCCTCGCCGCCTACACCGAACTCGTGGGGCAGATGCGGGCGTCCAACCCCGACATGCGCGTCCTCGTCGCGCAGCTCATCCCGATGAACCCCGAGAGCTGTACGGCCTGTGCGCAGCGCGTGGTCGACTTCAACGCGCGGATTCCCGACTGGGCCCGGGCGACGAGCACGAGCCGGTCGCCGGTGACCATGGTCGATCAGTGGACGGGGTTCAGTACGGCCACCGACACATACGACGGTGTGCATCCGAACGCCGCCGGGGACGACAAGATCGCCGCGCGCTGGTATCCGGCGCTGGCAGCGGTGCTGGACGCGGGGGTACCACAGGATCCGGAGGACCCTGGTGACCCCGGCGACCCGGGTGAGGGGGAGCCCTCGTGCGCGGCGGTCTTCCGGGCCGTCAACGTCTGGCAGGGCGGTTACCAGGGCGAGGTGACGGTGACCAATACCTCCGCCGCCCCGGTCGCGGGCTGGACCGTGACCGTCGTACCGGCCGACGGGGCCCGGCTCACCCAGGTCTGGAACGGCACGCCGGGTACGGCGGCCGACGGCACGGCCACCGTGACCAACGCGAGCTGGAACGGTGCCCTGGCGCCCGGCGGGAGCGCCACGTTCGGGTTCATCGCCTCCACGTCGACGATGGGGACGCC
>NZ_AEJC01000452.1 GCF_000317595.1 Streptomyces ipomoeae 91-03
CGACACACCCGCCTCCGCACCCGGGGCACCCGCGCCTGCCGCCGCCCCCGGCTCCTGGCCCACCGCGGCCCCCGTGGGCAGTGGGCGCCGCCCCGGCGGTTGGCCTACGGCCGCACCCGCGGGCGGTGGCTCCGCGCCCGCCCGCGGTGGACCGGCGCCCGGCGTCCCAGGCGCCTCCGCGCCCGCGGCCCCGGCCGCGCACGCCACCCAGCCCGGCCCTCCGTCGGCTCCCGCCACCCACACCCCCGCCCCCGGTGGACTCGACCCGCGCGTGCTGTGGCCGAACGTCCTGGAGGCGGTGAAGAACCGTCGCCGGTTCACCTGGATCCTGCTCAGCCAGAACGCCCATGTGGCCGGATTCGACGGCACGACCCTGCAACTCGGCTTCGTCAACGCGGGCGCCCGGGACAACTTCGCCAGCAGTGGCAGCGAGGACGTACTGCGGGCGGCGCTGACCGAGCAGTTCAACGTCAACTGGAAGATCGAGGCGATCGTCGACACGTCGGGCGGCGGGTCGTCCCCTGCGCAGGGCGCCCCCGGCGGTTACGGGTCTCCGGCTCCGGCCGCCGGTGGCTATGGCGGCGGAGGCGCGGGCGGCTA